>NZ_JBXAWD010000004.1:0-476672 GCF_057291535.1 Pseudomonas sp. 1L-E-NC-VB-C3
GATCGGTCTCCCCCAGAAACACATCTTCGTATGTCGCACCAGCGAGCTTAGATCTCATTCATGCTGGTGTGTGGGGAACATACAAGGAGCTGCCGAAGGCTGCGATCTTTTGATCTTTACGGGTTCAACAACTCACCACCTCATCAGCCCGCGCGAAAAATCAGATGATCTTCCCAGTCATCCTCCGGCACGCTGCCTTCGGCGAGCATGCGCCCGGACTGGGAAATCCGCTCATGGTGCACCGCGTCGCGGTCGCCACACACCAGGTGATGCCATAACGGCAGATCCTTGCCCTCGCTGACCAGACGATAACCACAGGTCGGCGGCAGCCACTTGAATTCCTCCGCCTGACCCGGCGTGAGCTGAATGCAGTCAGGGACAAACTTGATCCGGTTCGGATAATCGCTGCACTGGCAGGTTTTCAGATCCAGCAGTTTGCAGGCGATGCGCGTGTAATAGACGCTGTTGTCTTCTTCGTCCTCGAGCTTTTGCAGGCAGCACAGGCCGCAGCCGTCGCACAGCGATTCCCACTCCTCGTGATCGAGCTGATCGAGGGTTTTGCGTTTCCAGAACGGTTCGACTATGGCGGCCATGGCTCAAGCATCAACATCAAGGTGGTGAAAAGGCCGCCAGTCTAGTGCCAGCGAGCGCAAGGGCCAAGCGCTGGCGACTGCCGGTAAATCCGCTTGTCCGCACCAGCGCCGCCCACTGAGCAACCTGGTGACTACCCTTTGAAACCAATGTGGGAGCGAGCCTGCTCGCGAAAGCGCTGTGTCAGGCACGCTGTTGTCGACTGACACGCCCTCTTCGCGAGCGGGCTCGCTCCCACGATGATCGGCGCTGGATCAATAACCGCGGGTGAAATCCACTTCCCCACTCAACGCCTCACCCGCCTCGTACGCCTTGAGGTTCTGCACAAACAAATCCACCATCAGCGCCGGCGAGGTCGGTGCCGAGCTGTGCCCGGTCAGGAGCAAGCCCCACGCGGTCCAGAATGGATGGCGTTGCGGCAATGGTTCCTGACGGCAGACGTCGATCACCGCGCCGGCCAGATGCCCTTCCTTCAAAGCTTCAACCAGATCGGCATCGACCACTGCCACACCGCGTCCAGCGTTGATGAACAATCCGGTCGGCTTGAATTGTTTGAACAGCGCCGCGTCGTAGATATCGTGGGTGTGTTCGGTGTTCGGCAGCAGATTGACCACGTAATCCACTTCGCCCACCAGACGCGGAAGATCGGCCAGCGCGCCGACTTCGACAAACGGCGCCTGTTCGCGGGCACTGCTGGCGATGCCGTACAGCTCGACGCCGAACGGCCGCAGAAACTGCGCAACGCTCTGGCCGATGTCACCGGTGCCGACGATCAGCACCTTGCGCCCTACCAGACTCTGGCCGCTGCGGTTGTCCCACTTGCGCTCGACCTGGCTGACCAGCCGCGCCAGCACTTCGCGTTCGTGGCCGAGGATGTAGGTCAGCACGTATTCAGCCATGACCTGACCGAAAATCCCCACGGCGCGGGTCAGACGATAGTCGCGGCGCAAGCCGTCGGCGAGCAGCGGCGTGATGCCGGCCCAGGTCGATTGCAGCCATTGCGGTTGATGGCCCTGGCGCAGCAAGGTCGCCAGCAGATCCGGCTGGCCCAGCCACACCGGGCAATCGGCGGCCTGACGCGCCAGCTCGGCGGAGTCGCCGCTGGTCAGGATTTCAAGCTCGGGCAGCGCCTGACGCAGCAGGCGGGCGTATATCGCGTAGTCGTGTTCGGCAATCAGAACGCGCATCTTCAAACCTTTCGCAAACCGTGCAGACAGCCGCCGGGTTCGGGCCGGCCATCGCGGTAAAAACAGTTCCAGGGTTAACCGAGGCCCAGAACAGGGCCTCGCGGGTCAGACCGGGTCGTTGCGTCGCAGCAACTCTTCGGGCAAGTGCTCGATGTACTCGTCCTCGGCCGGTGGCATTTGCAGGTGATAGCCCTGCTTGTCGAGGTTTTCCAGAACCACGGTGATGTCTTCGCTGGCCAGCTTGCGCTCGGGCGACAGCACCAGATCGAAGGAGTGCTTCGCTTTGCCGAAAGCCGTCATCAGCGCTTCCGGCACGCGCTCGAGTGCATCGCTCTTGAGCACGTAGAGATACATGCCGCTGCGCTTGGAGCTTTGGTAGATGGAGCAAATACGTTTCAAGGCTGTTCTCCGGCGGTGGCCAGGCTGTCGAGCAGCTTCTGGCCGAGCAATTCGCGGCGCCAGCCACGCAGCGAATCGGGCAATTGGTAAGGCCCCTCGGGGAAGCCGCTTTTGACCAGGGCTTCGAGGGTTTTCTTGCGCAGCATCAGTTCCGGGGCAATACCCAGGCGTTCGGCCTCGGCCTGACCCAGCGCGCGCAGTTGCTTGATCAGCGCAGCGGCTTCGATCGGCAACGGCTCCGGCACTGCCGGCGGCCATTGATCTGGCCCCACACTGCCAGAGCGCTTGATCAGATCAAGCAGAAACTGACCGTCCTGACGTACGGTACGCGGGTGCATGTCTTCAATCTTGCCCAGCGCCGCGAGGTTATCCGGCTGGGTGCGGGCCAAGGGCCACAGCGAGTGTTCACGGACGATGCGGTTGCGCGGCAGGTCGCGGGCGCGGGCTTCTTTTTCGCGCCAGGCGCACAGCTCACGCAGCACGGCGAGTTGTGCACGGGACAACTTCCATGCCAGTTTCGCCTCGCGATACACCTCGTAAGGATCGGTTTCGCGGCGCAGGTTGGCGACCAGTTCGGCGCCATCCTCCAGCACCCAGGCGAACTTGTCGTCGGACAGCTTGGGCCGCAACTCGACGAACACCTCGGCCAGATGCACGGCATCTTCGGCGGCATAGCTGATCTGGGTTTCGGACAGCGGGCGCTGCAACCAGTCTGAGCGGGTTTCGCCCTTTGGCAGGTCGATGCCGAGCACCTCCTGCACCAGACGCGAGTAGCCCATCGAAAAGCCGAGGTTCAGGTAAGCGGCGGCCAGTTGCGTGTCGAACAACGGCGCCGGCAGGCTGCCGGTCAGGCGCAACAGTACTTCGAGGTCTTCGCTGCAGGCGTGCAGGACTTTCAGCACCGCCGGGTTTTCCAGCAACGCAGACAGCGGTTGCCAGGCGTTGATGGTCAGCGGATCGATCAGGTAGGCGCGTTTGCCGTCGCCGATCTGCAACAGGCCGGCAATCGGGTAGAAGGTGTCGACCCGCATGAATTCGGTGTCGAGGGCAACGAACGGCAGCTGCTGCCACTCGGCGCAAAACTGCGCGAGGCTTTCGTTGTCGCGAATCCAGTGAATATCGATAGCCACACGGCTCTCCCTTGAAGAATGGCGCGCAGTATATATCGCCACCGACGATTTACGCGCCTTTGAAGGGCAAGAGCTGTAAGGAAATGTCTTGCCTGTCAGCAAGAATAGTCTGACAGCAGAAACAGAAAGGCCCGTCGCATTGGCGCGACGGGCAGGAAACGCTTCACTGCTTGGCCAACACGCCGTCGATCACCGCGCCACGACAGCCGGCAAACATGTCCAAGGCAGGTTGATAGACGCTGCTGCGCACTTCCAGCAGGCCGAGCATCGAGTGGAACAGATTGTCCTGGCTCAGCGGCTTGTCCCGGCTCAGTTGCAGGCAATGGGTGTCGACCGAATAGGCCTTCTGATAGCTGTCAGAGAACCACGCCAGCATCGCTACATGCTTCTGTTGCTCGGGCGCCAGCATATAAGGCGTGCCGTGCAGAAACAGGTTGTACTCGCCCAGCGATTCGCCGTGGTCCGACAGATAGAGCATGGCGGTGTCGACTTTGTCCTGATTGCTGCGCAGCACATCGATCAGGCTCGCCAGCACATGGTCGGTGTAGACCAAGGTGTTGTCGTAACCGTTTACGATACTTTCGCGGCTGCAATTGTTCAGCGCGTTACTTTCACAGACCGGAGTGAAGTGTTCGTACTCCTTGGGATACCGCTTGAAGTAGTCCGGGCCGTGACTGCCCATCTGGTGCAGAACCAGGACGGTGTCCTTGTCCAAGTGATCGATAAAACTTTGCAGCCCTTGCAGGAGGATTTCATCGCGACATTCGCTGTTGGCGCACAACGCCGGGTCTTGCAACTTGCTGACATCCTGCACCGTGACGCGGTCGCAAGTGCCTTTGCAGCCGGACTGGTTATCGCGCCAGATCACATCAATGCCGGCGCGCTTGAGTACGTCGAGCAAGCCCTCCTCATTCCTGGCCTTGCTGGCGTTGTAATCCTTGCGGCCCATGTTGGAGAACATGCACGGTACCGAGACAGCCGTTTCCGTGCCGCAGGAATGCACATCAGTGAAAGCGATCAGGCCAGCCTCTTTGTCCAGTTGCGGGGTGGTGTCTCGGTCGTAACCGAGAATGCCGAAGTTCTGCGCCCGCGCACTTTCCCCTACCACCAGCACGGTGAGGGATTTGCGTGGCTGTAGCCGCAAGTCGGGGTTGCGCTGGGCATCTTCGCCGATCTTGATGAACGGCTGCTGCGCCGAGACAACTTGCTCTTGCAGATAACCAATGGATGCGCCGATGTAATTGCTCGGCACCAGCATCAGGCGAATTTCGTGGTGATTGCGAAACAGCGACGACAAACCTTGATAGTTGGCCAATGCCACAACGCCGATCACCGCCGCCGAGGCAACACTGACAATAACTTTGCTGAACAACTCGCGATGCCAGCGCCGATAATTGACCGGTACTTTCCACAACAACAAACACGGCAAAACACCCAGCAAGAGAATATAAGCGAACAACTTCAACGAAAGCAGATCACGCACTTCCGTCGCGTTGGTCTCGGCAAAGTTGCGCAACATGCCCGCATCAATCATGACACCATATTGGCTCATGAAATAAGCCACGCCGGCGCTGACTAAAAACAAAAGAGTCAAAAGTGGTTTAAGCAGTGGCCGGAACGCGAATATCGTCAGCACGATATTGAACGCGGCAAGGATCATCACGCCGAACGCCACGCGCATGGCGATGCCCTTGCCATCGGCGGCGGTGATCTCGAACAGGTGTTGCCAAAGCACCAGATTGAAACCGAGCAACAAAAAGGCGCTGGCAAACAACGTCACCCATTCCGGGCGCACGGCTTTTAACTTCAACATGATGAGTGACTGTTCCTGAAAGAAGAGCCTCGTCGATTGTGAAAAATTCATTCACCGAGGCATGCCAAACTTTAGGCAGGTATGGATCAATTTTTCGTGAAAAAGATGCTAATGATTAGTTGCCTCGGAGTACGAACGTGAAAGTTTGCGAGTATTTGAGAATGGTTCAGGGTTTATTCAGTTTCAGGCACTTCGCAATGTCCTCTGTGGGAGCGAGCCTGCTCGCGAAAGCGCAGTGTCAGCAAATAATTGTTTGTCTGGAGGAACGCATTCGCGAGCAGGCTCGCTCCCACATCGGGACAGGGGTGTTATCGAGTTTTTAGGTCTGGCCCGGGGTTTTCTGATTTGCCGACGCCGGCGACGCCACGCCTAATCATCAGCCTCTGCACTCCAAGGCCCGCTGATGAATCAATCCCGCCCCGCCGCTTGGCTGATACTCGCGATCATCCTTGTCGCACTCAATCTGCGCCCCTCAATGGCAGCCATCGGGCCGCTGCTGTCGGCGATCCGTAGCGATATCCCGTTGAGCTTCACGCTTGCCTCTTTGCTGACGATGCTGCCGGTCATGGCCATGGGGCTGGCGATGTTCTTCGGCCTGCGCATCAGCCAGCGTCTGGGCGAACAACGCACGGTGCTGCTGTCGCTGCTTGTCATCGGGCTGGCGAGCCTGTTACGGCTGTTTATCGATTCCGCAGTCGAACTGATCGTCAGCGCGATACTGGCCGGCATTGGCATAGCGCTGATTCAGGCATTGATGCCGGCGCTGATCAAGACGCGCTTTGCTGACAACGTGGCGTTGTGCATGGGCATCTACGTGACTTCGATCATGGGCGGCGCCGCGATTGCCGCATCGTTCGCGCCGCTGGTGATGGTGCAGACCGGCAGTTGGCGCGTCGGGCTGGCCATCTGGGCGGCGTTGGCATTGGTCGCGTTGCTGGTCTGGTGCTTGCAGCCAGCGCAAGCCCTATCAAGGGTGACCCAGCGGGAGTCTTTCATCACGCGCCGTCGCGCCTGGTTGCTGGCGATTTTCTTTGGCCTCGGTACGGCGTCCTACACCTGCGTCCTCGCCTGGCTGGCCCCGTACTACGTGGAAAAAGGCTGGAGTGAACAAAACGCCGGGTTGATGTTGGGTTTTCTTACAGCGATGGAGGTCATTTCCGGGCTGGTAGTGCCGGCGATCGCCAATCGCAGTCGTGATAGGCGTGGGATATTGGCGGTTCTGCTGTTGCTGATCATCGGCGGTTTCTGCGGGCTGATTCTCGCCCCGCTAACTCTGGCCCTGTTATGGCCTTGTCTGTTGGGGTTGGGGATTGGCGGTCTGTTTCCGATGAGCCTGATCGTCGCGCTGGATCACTGCGACGAGCCGCAGCGCGCCGGTGGCCTGACCGCGTTTGTACAGGGGATCGGTTATCTGATCGCAGGACTGTCGCCGCTGTTGGCAGGGATGATTCGCGATCGGCTGGGCAGTTTCGAAGGTGCGTGGTGGGCGCTGACTGCGGTAATGGTGCTCATGCTGCTGATGGTTGTGCGCTTCAACCCTCGCGACTACACACGTCACTTGCCCTGCCCGGGCTAAAGGCCTCTGGCCATCTTTTGCGCACGAGATTGGCAACGTCGTGTTGCTAAAAGTTTCTGTCCCACATGTGTCCGTGAAATGTCCTACGAGGGTTTCTCCTGGCACCATCGTTCCGTTAGGATCGTACGCACACGTTTGCGCGAATTCTGCGCGAGGGGCACAGCGAGACGGAACTCATGCTGAACAGTAATTTGCTTCGCAAGCTCGATATGCAGGACTTGATGGTATTCGTCGCCGTGTACGAGCAGAGCAGTGTCACCGATGTCTCGGAAACCCTGTTCGTCAGCCAGTCCACCGTCAGTTATTGCCTGAAGAAACTGCGCACCAGTTTCGAAGACGAACTGTTCATCAACACCCGCACCGGCATGCGCCCGACCTACAAGGCCTGCAGCATGTACGGCCATGTGCAGAAAATCCTCGAAAGCATCAACCTCTGCCACGCCGGTGCCCCGGCTTTCGACCCGAGCCGGCAGGCGGTGACTTTCAACATCTGCGCCCCGGAATACTTCGAGCAATTGATTCTGCCGCGACTGTTGAAGCGCTTCGATTTCGACGACTTGCCAGTGATGGTCAACATGCACAAGTTTGAAACCGACGTTCCGGCCGAAGAGTTGCGCGACGGCAGCCTCGATCTGGTGATCAGTTTCGGCCCGCACTTTCACCGCCAGCATGCGGATCTGAAATCACGGATGTTGCTGGAAGATGACCTGGTCTGCGTCTTCGACAAACGCGCCACGCCACTGGAACCGCGCCTGAGCCTGCAAGCATTCACCGAACGTCGGCATGTGTTTCCAACGCCGTGGACTTCAAGCACCAACATGGTCGACGGCTGGCTGGCGCGGCAAGCGCAAAAGCGCCAGATAGTGGCCCGATCGAACAGCTACAGCGCCGCGTTGAAGATGATCACCGGCACCGATTTCATCCTCACCCTGCCCCGGCGTATCCAGCGTCTGCTGACCAACGACGCAGTGTTCAACCACTGCGAAGCGCCCAACGGCCTGCCGGGTTTCACCCTCGACATGCAGTGGAGCCAGAGCGCCGATCAGGACAGCGCCAACGTCTGGCTGCGCGAGCAGGTGATTCAGGTGTGCAGCGAGCTGGAAAACGCCTGAACGTCAGATGCCGATGGCGGCTTTGCTGTAGGACTCGCGATCGATGTCGAGCAGTTCCACGCACAGTTGCACTTCGAGCCCGGCCGGCCATTCGCAGAGTTCCTGCAACACTGCCAGCAGACTTTGCGAGAGCTGCTTCTTGATCTCCGCCGAGCGCCCGCTGAGCAAGGCCAGTTTCACATGGACGAAGGCACGCTCGCCCTGCGCCGTGCCGACCTTGAAGTTGTCGATCTTGATCGCGCGGCTCTTGATATCGAACTCCGCGCCGAACTGACCGGAACCGACCAGCGTGTTGTTGAGCCGGATCAGGGCGATGTCAGCGTTCAACTGCGTCAGGTTGGCGGTGTATTCCATGTGCAGGTGTGGCATTGCGGATCTCCAGTCGGCGGATGCGGGGGCGTACATATACCACAATCACACAGCGTCATTTGTGGGAGCGAGCCTGCTCGCGAAAGCGTCCTTTCAGGTTGCACACCCGCGCCTGCTGAACCGCTTCGCGAGCAGGCTCGCTCCCACAGGGATACGTGGCATCTGTTAGATCTGAATAAGCGGCCGTTCACTCATGAATGCTTCCAGCCGCGAGCGCAGCCAGCGTTCGGCAGGGTCGCTGTCGACGTGGCTGAGCCAGACCATCGACAGGTCCAGTGTTGGCGTCTTGAACGGGAACGGTTCCTGGAACAGCGCCCCGGACGCCGCCATCGCCGCTGCGGTGTAATCCGGCAGGCTGGCGATCAGGTCGGTGCCGGCCAGCAAAGCCGGCAGTGCGCTGTATTGCGGCACCGACAACACCACCTGCCGCGTGCGGCCCAGTTCCGCCAGCCACTCATCGGCGTAACCGCTAACATTGGCCGTGTGTGACACCAGCACATGCGGGCGGGCGCAATATTCGTCGAGGGTCAGCGGCGTATCAGAGGCATCGGCGCGCAGGATGCTTGGCTGGATATGCCGCAGCAGTTTGCGTTTGGCGTTGGCCGGCAGGCCACGGGTCTGGCTGATGCCGACGGTGATATCGCCGGCAGCGAGCAGGTCGGGAATGCGCCAGTAATCGACATGCTGCACCACGAACACCACGCTCGGCGCCTCTTGGCGCAACGCGCGCAACAGCGGCGGCAGCAGGCCGAATTCGACGTCGTCGGACAGGCCGATGCGAAAGGTCATGGTGCTCGTCGCGGGATCGAAATCGCGGGTC
This sequence comes from Pseudomonas sp. 1L-E-NC-VB-C3, assembly GCF_057291535.1. Taxonomy (NCBI): domain Bacteria; kingdom Pseudomonadati; phylum Pseudomonadota; class Gammaproteobacteria; order Pseudomonadales; family Pseudomonadaceae; genus Pseudomonas; species Pseudomonas sp. 1L-E-NC-VB-C3. Next base: position 8,998 of record NZ_JBXAWD010000004.1, read on the forward strand.
AGGCTCAGCGCCGCCGAGAGTGAATCCAGTGCCGGTTTGAGATGGCGGTAAATGTCTTCGGCGCGGGCCGTCGGTTCCATGCGATGGCCGACGCGGATGAACAGCGGATCATTGAGCATCGTGCGCAAACGGTTGAGTGCCGAACTGATGGTCGGCTGGCCGAGGAACAGCTTCTCCGCCGCGCGGGTCACGTTGCGTTCCAGCATCAGGGTCTCGAACACCACCATCAGGTTGATGTCGGCCTTGCGTAGTTCATTGCGGTTCATCCTTTGCCCCTGCTCCCCGGAATAGCGGCAGTGTAGAAAGGCCCAGGAACCGCGTCTATGGGCCGCTGCGCCGAACAGTCACTGAAGGGTCAATGAAGCGTCAACGCCAGAATGCCAATGGCCAGTTTGCGCGGATCGAGTCCCATGCCCAGCGCTCTCGGGCTGACGGCATCGGCGTGCTGGAAACGAATCACCAGCACGCCTTCACGCTCAGTGCGCTGCTGGACTTCAGCTGGCAGGTCAACGCTGACAACGTTCGCTTCGGCCTTGAGCAAGCGGGTGGAGAGCACCGGCACATCGTTGACGCTAATCTCCAGCCCCTGTTCGGTATGCGACGGCGCAATCAAAGCGTTGGCTTCCAGCACAAATGATCTCACCGGCGCCTCGGGCCGCAGAATGATTTGCGATTCACTGCCCTCGGACCACGTGCCCCACGGTTCGCTTTTCGACCATCCGCTGCCGAGGAAAAACGTCGCCAGGCTGGTAACGTTGAAGGTCACGCGCTCGTTCGACTTCATTGGCGAAATCAGCGTAAGGGGATCGGCGGCCACGATGGGCGGGCAATCGGCGCAACGCTTCCAGCCGGGCGCCAGCACGTTCAAACCGTCGATTCTGGCGAGTACGTCAGTCTCGCGATTGAGAGTCAGCGCGGCCGGCAGCACAGTGCGGCTATCAAGTACATACAACGTATCGGCGGCGTATTGACCAGAGCTGACCATCTGGTCGGCCACAGCCTGGGCCGCCTCGGTGGCCTTGGTACTCATGCGGCCGAGGTAGACCGCATTGGTCGGCAGATGATGGCGTCCCGCATACTCGGCCAGCGTTCGCCACTGCTCCGGATAATTCTCCGGGCGCAGCCAGCGCACCGCCTGATAATGGCGGGCTGCCTGATCCCAGAACGGATCAACCAGTGGCGTCGGCCATTGTGGCGCCGGCGTGGCCATGAACAGGTTGCGCGACTCTCCCCAACCGGAACGCGTATCCGCCACTTGCAGCAACAGGGCAATGCTCAGCAGAATCCGTGCCGTGCGCGAAGTATGGCCGCGAATCACCACGTACAGAATGGCGAAAATCGCCATGTACATGACCGGCCAGATCATCCGCCCCGAACCGCGAAAAATTGTCGCCACCGCCACCACCGCATCCGGCAGCGGGACGTGCAACTCGAATGGGCCGACCCCGATGTTGTTGGAAAACGCAAACAGCGCCAGGCCGGCGAGCGCGAGCAACAGCAACGGGTAGCGACGTGGCTTGAGGTGAACATCCGTGCCGCGTTGCAGCCATGCCGCGAAGGCGCAGATGAACAGGAACACCACACCCAAACCAAGGAAAGCAAAACCGTCACCATCGCCCAACACACCGGGCATGTCGCGCAGGGCAAACGACCAGGTTCCCGGGTCGAAAAAGCTCAGCACATTGGCGCGGAACAGACCGTAGCCCATCAGTGCCAGACCGTCATCGCCGACGCTGAAGTAGCCCGCCTGCCAGCAACACAGACTCACCAGCAAAAACAGACCGATCAGTTCGGCCACAGCTTTGCGCGGCGCCAGATGTCGCCGCAGGGTGTGCGCTGCGAGATCGGCGAGCCAGATCAGCGCAATCATCGCCAGCAAATAGGCGTGAATCAGCGCGGCCGCCGCCAGCAACGTTCCCCAGGCCAGAGAGCGCTTGGGCGTGAAGGGCCGCAGCGCCAGGTACAGCGCGGCCAGCAACATGAAATGCCCGCCCAGGGACAGGTGCACGCTCATGCGGATCAGCATGGCCGGAACGAATAAAAACAGCCCGGTGCCGAGCAATCGCAGAACCGCGTCGCGGCTCACCAGGCCGAGCAGTTTCCAGGCAAACCAGCTCTGCAGAATGAAGCAGGTCAGCAACCACAGTCCGAAATACTGAAACGGCTCCGGCAACAGCGCCGAAAACGGCTTGAACAGAAAGGCAAACAGCGGATTGGAATCGGAAAAGATCAAGCCATTGCTCAATTCAAGTCCATAAGACGGATTGAGCCCCAGCGGAAAGCTCCATGGCGAGTGCCGGAAAAACACCCAACCCTGGTAATGGGTGGCCGGGTCGCCGTCGCCCAGCCAGACAATGTTCATCGGATTCAACGCCCGTGGGCCGACCACGATAAAAAAGGCCAGAATGCCTAGCAGCACAGGCAACAGCGCAGCCGCCCGAGAGGTTGAGCAAAGCTTCATCGATACGTCCAGAAATTATGCAAAACGAATGTGAACGCCGGCACCGTCAGGGCCACGGCGCCGATCCCGAGCAGATAATGCAACCCAGCCACTTGCGCCGCCCAGGCAACCAGCATCGCCAATAGAAAACCGCCCGCCGAGACCGACACAAAGCGCAGTAACGTGCGCCCGTGCAGGCGAGCTGAAAAGCTCCAGGTGGTATTGATCACATAAGACACGACGGTCGCCACGGCAAAGGCGAAACCATTGGCCAGCGGCGGTTCGGGCGCGATGAAGCGGATGAACATCACGGCCACCAGCGCATGCAGCGCAGTGACGAACAGCCCGGTCAGGGCAAAGCGCAGACCACGGCGAACCAACGCTGAACGATCACTGTCGATCACGGTTTCTGCGCCAGCACGAAGACGCTCAAACCGGCCAGCCGGTTGCTGCCCATCAACGGCAACTCCAGTCGGCAAAGAGTCTTGAGCACGCTGTTGACCCACGGGTGATGACGCTTGAGTTGCGACTGCGGCCGTGCGGTTTGCGAACCTTGAGGTATCAGGCGCAACGCTGCGGCGATAGGAAACACCGCACCGAAATAGTAGGCGCCGCGCTGCACGGTCAAACCGGCATCGCCCGCCAGGGTTTCGAATTGCGCGAGGGTGTAGCGGCGCTTGTGCTCAAGAAAATCATCATGACCGCTCCAGAGAAACTGAAACGCCGGCACCGTCATCAGAAAACGACTGCCCGAAGGCACTTTATCGACATAGTTTTTGAGCAGGCCGAGGTCGTCGTCGACATGCTCGAGCACGTCCATCAGTAACACCAGATCGGCATCGATGCTGTCGATGCCGCGGCGGTAATGCACCGGTTTGCCAGCGGTGGTGGCGCTTGAATCGGCGGGGTAACTGATGTCGACGCACCACGCCTCATGCGCGTCGGTGTGGGTCAGCAGATGATGCGAGAAAAACCCCGAGCCGGCACCGACATCGAGTATTCGTCGGATCGGCATGTTACCCAGCAATCGCCGGGTCGCCGCCGCTTTGCAGCAGTAATACCAATGCTCATCGATGCTGTCGCCGAGGATGTCGGTTTCCTTGAGATCCATCTGTCAGTCCTTGGGGTCGTAAACGCGACGCACCAGAAAAACCGGCCGGCGTTTGGATTCGATATAGGTGCGGCCAAGGTATTCGCCGAGTACGCCAATGCCGATCAATTGCAGACCGCCAAGGAACGTGACTGCGACCATCAGCGAGGCATAACCAGGCAAGTCGACACCGTGGATCAGTGTGCGCAGGACAATGAACATGGCGAACGCAAACGACACCAGCGAAACCGTTGCCCCCAGGTAAGTCCAGACCCGCAGCGGCTCGGTGCTGAAACTGGTGATGCCTTCGAGGGCGAAGTTCCACAGCCGCCAGCCATTGAATTTGCTTTGCCCGGCCACGCGCTCGGGGCGCTCGTAGTCGACATGAGTGGTGCGGAAACCGACCCAGGCGAACAGACCTTTCATGAAGCGTCGCGACTCAGGCAGGGTCAGCAAGGCATCGACCACGCAGCGGTCCATCAAGCGGAAGTCGCCAACGTTCTCCGGCAACGGCTGTTCGGCGATGCGGTTGTGCAGGCGATAGAACCAGTGGGCCGAGGTCGATTTGGCCCACGTGTCGCTGCGGCGGCTGACACGATGCCCCAGCACCACTTCGTAACCTTCGCGCCAGCGCTCGATCATCTGCAAAATGACTTCCGGCGGGTCCTGCAGATCGGCGTCGATCGGTACCACGATCTGCCCGGTGGCCATTTGCAGACCGGCCGACAACGCCGCTTCCTTGCCGAAGTTGCGGCTTAGATCGACGATGCGCAGACGCGAGTCTTGCCGCTGCCGCTCAAGCAAGCGCTCAAGGGTGGTGTCGGTGCTGCCATCGTTGATGAAGACCAGTTCAAGATCGATCAGTGCCTGCGTCTGAAAGACGTCGTCGATGCGCGAAAGAAAGCTGTCGAGGCTGTCGGCCTCGTTGAAAACGGGGATCACCAGCGACAACGTCACCTGCCCGGCCTGTTGCGTTCCGTGCTCAGTCAAAGGAGTGCTCTTTTTATAGTTTGTCGGTCATCGAAAGTCTTTCGAGGCCATGAGCCGTGCCGTATTAAGCAGCAGCCGGCACGCACGTGCAAGCAGGACACGGCGTCATATCGGCCAATTCGCCGGGCAGTCGCGGCGCTCTGGCCAGCGTCTTTCAGAAACATCCGCGAACGATTGGAAACAAATCCCCGATAGCCAAAAAAAACCGCTGCGCTAGGCTTGCGTCGATGCGCCACACAGGTGGGCGCGCCTATCGATCGCAGGGAGCGAACCGTATGTATTTCGAAATCTACCGACAAACCCGAGGCACCCCCAGCACTGGCAAAGGCCAATGGCGCTGGCGCCTGCGTGCGCGCAACCACGAGACGGTGGCCAGTGGCGAATCGTATGTGAACAAGGCTGATTGCCTGCACGTGATCAACCTGATCAAAGCCGTACAGGGCGAGACGCCGATCAAAGAGATCTGAACGAAACCACAGTCATCAAAGGTGCATGTGCTGCATTTGTTGCTTCCATGCACCCCGGCGCCTCTAGCAGCGGGCGCAGAGATGCGTCGACAGTGGAGCGAACCGGGAAAGCATCAGAGCTGTAACAGAACTACGCCGACCAATATGGCAATCACTGCCGATATCGCCATCACTTGAGTAGACGTCAACGCCAGCGCCGCGTCCCTGGAGCGGCCGACGAAGCGGCCGCGAATCTGATGCCGATCCGGCTGCACTTCGAACAGGTTGTCCGGGTGCTCGTTGTCTTCAGGCTCGTTGGTCTGCTGACCGGACCATGCACTTCGCGCCATCAAACGGTCGAGCAGACCGGGCATGACCGACTGCCCAATAATCGCTTTGATCGTCGACCACCCTAGCCACAACTCTCGCGGAGGATGCTTTACCACACTGAAAATCGCCCGTGCCGCTACGTCGGGGTCGTGAATCGGTGGCACCGGTTGGGGACGCTTGGGCAATTTGTTGCGCGCCCAGTCGAACTGCGGGGTATTGATCGCGGGCAATTGCACCATGCACACGCGAATATGGCTGCGCTCATGCAGCAACTCACAGCGCAACGAATCGGTAAAACCGCGCACGGCAAATTTTGCCCCGCAGTAAGCGGCCTGCAACGGAATGGCCCGATAGGCCAGCGCCGAGCCGACCTGAATGATCAATCCTTTGTTACGCGGACGCATCAACGACAGCGCCGCCAAGGTGCCATGAACCGTGCCGAGATAGGTCACCTGAGTGACGCGCTCGATCTCGGCGGCAGACAATTGTTCTATCGGCGAAAGCACCGTGACCATCGCCGCGTTAACCCAGACCGCCAGCGGCCCGAGCGCGGTTTCCAGTTGCTGCGCGGCCTCTTGCACGGCGAGCGCATCGGCGACGTCGACGCTGACGGTTTCAACCTGAACGCCATACGCTTGCAGCTCCTCTTGCGTGGCGGCCAGTCCCGCCGGATCACGCGCCAACAGTCCGATGTGGTAGCCGCCAGCGGCAAACCGATGAGCCACCGCGCGCCCGACGCCAGCACTGGCGCCGCTAATCACCACCAAAGATTGCTCCTGCATGAACCGTCCTCGTTGACGCTCAGTCGATCGGCCCGTTATTGATCATCAAGTCATCGCTCACTGCCAATATCTCCTCGGGGATCGGGTCCCTCACTGGTTGTTCAATGCAGTCTTTAGGATGGACGCCGAACGTGCGCCGTCAGTTCGTTTTTTCAGCCGAGCATCAAGCGCAGCTTGCGCAAAAGGTCCACCGGCGCGTAGGGCTTGGCGATCAATTCGAACTCATTGTCAGCCAGCTCATTGGGCGTCGACTCGTCCGCGCAGTACCCGGTCGTCAGCAGGATCTTCATGGCCGGATAGCGTTGGCTGATTTCCCGCGCCAGTGCCAGCCCGTTCATGTCGCCCGGCATGACCAGATCGGTGAATACCAGGTCGTATTCGCTACTCTGCAGCACGGCCAGTGCCTCGCTCGCATCTGCAGCGAGGTCGGTGTGGTAACCCTGTTCGGACAATACAAAGCGCGCCAGTTCAGCGACTTCGGCGCGATCCTCGACGATCAGGATGCGCTCCGTGCCCTTGAGATTTTCTGCGGTTTCAGCGGAGCCAGATGCCGATAGCTGACTGTCATCCGCCGGAAAGAACAGGCGCACCGTGGTGCCGAGTCCCGGCGTCGATTCGATTTTGACCACACCGCCGGATTGCTTGACGAAGCCGTAAACCATCGACAAACCGAGGCCGGCACCGTTGCCTTCCTCTTTGGTGGTGAAAAACGGCTCCATCACTTTGTCGAGATCGTCAGCGGCAATGCCCACGCCGTTATCGGCAACCGCGATGCAGACGTAACGCCCCGCCGCCAGTCCGCCCTGGTGCGGATCGGTCGCGTCCGGGACCACGACGTTGCGGGTCAGCACGGTAATCGCTGGCTGTTGCCGGTCAACCAGCGCATCGCAGGCGTTGGAGAGCAAATGGTTCAGCGCCATCTCCGCCTGCGCCGGGTCGAGCCGGCAGTTCCACAAGTCCTCGGCCAGTTCGAATTGCGGTTCCAGATCGGCGGATTCATGCGTCGGCAGCGTAGAGCGCTCAAGCAAGGCATTGAGATTGATCACCCGGCCTTCGAGCCGTTGTCGGCGGGAGAATGCCAGCAGATGCTGGGTCAGCAAACGTGCTTTTTCCGCCGCCGCGCGAGCGTGGCCGGCGCCGACCACGATGCGTTGCGGATCGATGCTCGGCCGCTTGGCGGTGTGCTGGATCAGCTCGATGTAGCCGATCATCACTTGCAACAGATTGTTGAAATCGTGGGCAATGCCTCCGGTCAACTGCCCGAGTGCTTCCATGTTTTCGCTGTAACGCAAACCGTCCTCGGCGTCACGGCGGCGGCTGACGTCCATTTGCGAAGCGAAGAAATACACCAGTTGTCCGCGCTCGTTGAATAGCGGCGCGATGAACAGCTCGTTCCAGAACGACGAGCCGTCCTTGCGATAGTTGAGCACCTCCACGCAGGTTTCGTGTTGATGTTTCAGCGCTTGCTTGACCCGTTGCAACACCGCGCGATCAGTCTGCTCGCCTTGCAGAAACCTGCAGTTACGCCCGAGCACTTCTTCCAGCTCGTAGCCGCTGAGTTCAAGAAACGCATTGTTGGCAAAAATGATGGGATCGTCGGGCTGCGCTGGATCGGTGACAATCATGGCCATGCGGCTGACCTGCACCGCCGCGAAAAACACATCTTTGCGTTCTTGCGAAAGGGTCGCCGCATCGGCGCGGTCGACGATCGGCCTGGATTTTCTGGGCAAGTTGACCTCCGCTAAGTGACTCCGTTTCGCTGTGACCATCATCAGCGAGCGAAGTGCCGAGGCCAGCCGCCGACAGCGCGGGTGTCCGATGAATTGTCGCAGTCCATCGATGGATCCGAATCGCCTCGCTGATTGTCGAAAGCTCACCGAGAACTGCACGCAATATCTGAAATCCGATCCGCCAGGGAGAACCACCGTGGATTTGTTGTTTCTGGGCACGTCTGCCGGCGTGCCGACCCGCCAGCGCAACGTCAGTGCGACGGCACTGATCGCGTCTGCCGGCAAGGGCTGGTACCTGATCGATTGCGGTGAAGGCACCCAGCATCAGGTGCTGCGCACGCCGCTGTCGCTGAGCGAGTTGCGGGCGATTTTCATCACTCATGTGCATGCCGATCACTGCCTGGGCTTGCCGGGTCTGCTGGCGAGCACCGGCATGTCCGGACGCACGCGACCACTGGACATTATCCTGCCGACAGCGCTGCATCCCTGGCTGAAAATGAGTCTGGAGGTGACGCAATCGTATCTGCCGTTCGAGATCAACCTGCATGCTGTGGAAACGCTTACAGAGTGGCGCAGCGTCAACGTTCAGGTGCAGACCGTTGAGTTGTCGCACCGCGTGCCGTGTCATGGTTATGTGTTCACCGAGTCCGACCCGGAACCGCGTCTGGACGTGCAGCGCCTGGATGCCGAGGGTATCGAACGCGGCCCGCTCTGGGGTCAGTTGGCCCACGGTCAGGACGTGGAGGTTGACGGACGGATGCTGCACGCTCGCGACTATCTGCTGAGTTCACGACCTGATCGACGCATCATTGTCTGCGGCGATAACGATCGTCCGGCACTGCTGGCCGAAGTGGCGCAATCGGCGGATGTGCTGGTGCATGAAGCGACATTCGTGCAGGCAGCAATCGACCGCGCTCGTGCCAGTTACGGCCACAGCAGCGCCGCCGCTGTCGCCGGTTTCGCCGAATCAGCCGGGGTGCGCAATCTGGTGTTGACGCATTTCAGCGCGCGCTATCAGGCCAATCCGGCGGTGAGCCCGTCGATCGAGGATGTGCGCAACGAAGCGGCAGCGCTGTATCACGGCCAACTGATTCTGGCGCGGGATCTGCAGCGCTATCACCTCGACCGTTTGGGGCATTTGCAGCCCGTAGCGATCGAGCGCAAATCTTTGCAAGTCACGAACATTTCCCAGTGATCAACCGGGGCGCGCCGCCTGATGTCAGGCGCGCGCCCCATCAAGCGCTCATAGACGATCTTCGCCCGTGCTTCAGCTGCGATGTTGGAGCGCATGTCGGCGCCCTTGTTGAGCATGACGATGATCGAGCCAATGATCTCCAGGTGACTGAGTTCTTCAGGCCTCCAGCGCGCGATTCGATTTCCGGCGCCGCGACCACTAACGCAGCAAATGCACCACCAACCCAACCAAAGCACAGCCCAGCAACACCTGAATCACTCCGCGTTTGAAGCGAAACAGCGCAACGGCTGCCGCAATGGCGATCAATGCCGAGGGCCAATCCAGGCTGCCGCTGAAACCCTGCGGCCAGAGCACGTGATAGCCGAAGAAACACGCCAGATTGAGAATCACGCCGACCACCGCAGCGGTGATCGCGGTAAGCGGGGCGGTGAATTTGAGTTCGTCGTGCGTCGACTCCACCAGCGGGCCGCCGGCGAGGATGAACAGGAATGAGGGTAGAAAGGTAAACCACGTCACCAGCGCGGCGGCGACCGCTCCGGCGAGGAACACCTGATCGGCGCCGAACACCTGCGACACATAAGCCCCGACAAAACCGACAAACGCCACCACCATGATCAGCGGCCCCGGTGTGGTTTCGCCTAGCGCCAGGCCGTCGATCATCTGCGTCGGGGTCAGCCAGCCGTAGTGACCGACCGCACCTTGATAGACGTAGGGCAACACTGCGTAAGCTCCACCGAAGGTGAGCAGCGCTGCCTTGGTGAAGAACCAGCTCATCTGCGTCAGCGTGCCCTGCCAGCCAAACAGCGCGGTCAACACGCCCATCGGCAATGCCCACAGCGCGGCGCCAATCACGGCGAGCATGGCCAGTCTCGTCCAGCTGAAACGGGCATGGGCCGGTGTTGGCGTGTCGTCGTCGATCAACGCCGGACCGAAAGACTTCTTCGCCGCACTATGCCCGCCGGCTCTGAACCTCTCAGGCGCCAAGCGTCCGCCGCAATAGCCGATTACCGCCGCACCCAAAACGATCAGCGGAAACGGCACATTGAACGCAAAGATCGCCGTAAACGACGCCGCCGCAATCGCCCACAGCCAATTGTTCTTCAGCGCCCGCGAACCGATCCGATGGGCCGCCTGCACGACGATGGCCGTCACCGCAGGCTTGATCCCGTAAAACAGCCCGGCCACTACCGGCACCTCACCGAAGGCGATATAGAGCCACGACAGGAAAATCAGGATGAACAGCGAAGGCAACACGAACAACGCCCCGGCCACAATCCCGCCCCAGCTTCGATGCATCAGCCAGCCAATGTAGGTCGCCAATTGCTGCGCCTCCGGCCCGGGCAGCAACATGCAATAGTTCAAGGCATGCAGAAAACGCCGCTCGGAAATCCAGCGCCGGCGCTCGACCAACTCCTGGTGCATGATCGAAATCTGCCCGGCCGGCCCGCCGAAACTGATAAAGCCCAGCTTCAACCAGAACCAGAACGCCTCACGCAGACTCACGCTCTGCGGCTTCACCTCGTCATCACCCGCCAACGGCTGAACTTCACTCATCGAGCTGTTCCTTTTATGCAGTCGGCAGGTTGTACCCGAAAAGCATTGCGAACAAAACGCCAGAAACGAAAAAGCCCCCGTAATCAGCAATGATTACGGGGGCTTCGTCTTGTTCAATAATGGCGGAGAGATAGGGATTCGAACCCTAGGTACCGGTGAAGGTACAACGGATTTCGAATCCGTCCCATTCGGCCACTCTGGCATCTCTCCAACGGCGCGCATCATAACAACACTTTCGTCGGTTGCGAACCCCCCAAACGAAATTTTTTCCGTGCTATCAGATGCTTGCGTCGATTAAAGCGGTACGCCCAGACGAGCGGCGACTTCTTCGTAGGCTTCGATGACGTCACCGAGGCCCTGGCGGAAGCGGTCCTTGTCCATCTTCTTCTTGGTGTCCTTGTCCCACAGACGGCAGCCGTCCGGGCTGAACTCGTCGCCGAGGACTATGGAGCCGTCGCTGAACACGCCGAATTCAAGCTTGAAGTCGACCAGCAGCAGGCCGGCGTCGTCGAACAGTTTGCTCAGGACTTCGTTGACCTTGAGCGACAGTTCCTTCATGCGCACCAGTTGCTCGGCGGTGCCCCAGCCGAATGCAACAACGTGGGATTCGTTGATGAACGGGTCGCCCTTGGCGTCGTCCTTCAAGAACAGTTCGAAGGTGTACGGGTTGAGCTTCATGCCCTCCTCGACACCCAGACGCTTGACCAGGCTGCCGGCGGCGTAGTTACGCACGACGCATTCCACCGGGATCATGTCGAGCTTCTTCACCAGGCACTCGTTGTCGCCCAGCAGTTTGTCGAATTGGGTCGGCACGCCGGCCGCTTCGAGTTTCTGCATGATGAAGGCGTTGAACTTGTTGTTCACCATACCTTTGCGATCGAGCTGTTCGATGCGCTTGCCGTCGAACGCCGAAGTGTCGTTGCGAAACAGCAGGATCAAGCGGTCAGCGTCGTCGGTCTTGTAAACCGATTTGGCTTTGCCGCGGTAGAGTTCTTCACGTTTTTCCATGATGGGCTCCGCTTGCTAAGTAGGTGGGCTAGGCGATGTGGCGCCAGTCGAGCCCTGAATCTTGATCGGCCAGTTGCAGCCAGTCCGGGTCGCACCCGAGGGTGTCGACAAAACATTGCCGGGCCAGCTGCGGCAGGTTGTTCTTGCTGCTCAGATGGGCCAGGACCAGGTGTTGCAAGCCCTGCCAGCCCAACTCGGCCACCAGGAATGCCGCCTGATGGTTGTTCAGATGTCCGCGTTCGCCGCCCACCCGCTGCTTGAGAAAGTACGGGTAGTGACCACGAGCCAGCATGTCGCGGCAATGGTTGGACTCGATCATCAATGCATCGAGGTCCCGATAGCCATCCAGCACCCGCTCGCAGAACGATCCCAGGTCGGTCAGCAGGCCGAAGCGCCGCTGTTCCTGATCGCTGAAGACGTACTGGGTCGGCTCCTGCGCGTCATGGGCCACGGCAATGACCCCGACGTTCAGTGCGCCGATCTGCAGTTGCTCGCCGCCGGCGAGAAAGCCTGCCGGTTCCAGCGGTTTGCGCATCCCGCGCAGTGTGCCGCGACTGAGGTAGACCGGCAGATTGTAGCGCCGAGACAGCAAACCCACGCCATGCACGTGGTCGGCATGTTCGTGGGTCACGAGTATCGCGCTCAGTTGCGCCGGGTGCACACCCAGGCGCAACAGACGTCTTTCGGTTTCCCGCAGGGAAAAACCACAATCCACCAGCACGTACGTATCAGCACTGGCGATCAGCGTGCCGTTCCCTTGGCTACCGCTGCCGAGAACGGCAAAACGCATATCGGATCAGCCCAGGTTGTCCTGAATCACGCTCAACACTTTACGCGCGACATCGGCCGGCGCGACGGTGTTGATGTTCTTTTCGACGGTGACCTGGATGTTCTCGCCCACCTTGCTCAGGCGAACCTGATAACGCTCGGCGCGGGCTTCGACTTCTTCCTTGCTCGGCGCACTGCCGAACAGGCTGCTGAAGAAGCCAGGCTTGTCGTCTTTCTTCTCGGCTTTTTCGGCCAGGTTGATGTAGTAAAGGCCCAGGCTGCGGTTGATGTCTTCAACGCGCCATTCGCCCTGTTCCAGCGCACGGCCGACGCTCGACCAGGCGCGGTCCAGATCGGTACCGACGTTCAACACCGGGTTGCCGCTGCCGTCTTCGTTCAGGCTGACACGGCTCGGCGCGTCGAAATCACGCGAGGCCAGCATCGACACCGAGCCGCCCTTCTCGGAGGTGCGACTCATGCTCGCGAGCATGTCGTCGACCAGCGCAGCGTCCAGGCCAGTGTTGACCGAACGGTTGGTGAAGGCCACGTCGGCCGTGCTGCCGGCAGGACGCTCGGCGCTGACTACGTAGATTTCACTGGTGTTGCGCTGCACGCCCGGCTCGATACGTACGCGCACACGGGTTTCGCTGTCGCTGGCGATACCGGCCGCACTCAGGCGCTTGGCCATCGAAGCGGACAGCTCGTCGGAGTGCTGCCAGGTAGTGGTGAACTCGCCGGTCTGCGGACGCTGTTCATCCAGACGGAAACCGTTGTCCTGGAAGAACTGCAGCGCCACTGGCCAGACTTCGGCCGGTGGATGCTGGGCTACGACCCAACGCGAATCACCGCTCTTCTGCAGCGAGTAATCAGTGGCATCGGCAACCGCCGACAGCGGCTGAGGACGCGGCACGACGTATTCGCCCGTCGCGGTGTCATCGGCCACGTTGCGCGGGATCGGCAACAGCGGATCGAGGCGCTTGGCAGTGCTCACATCCGGTGGCAATTGCATCGGTGCAGTCTGTTGCGCTTGCAGGTAATCGCTTCCACGGTCGCGGAAATAACCTTCCGGCCCCCAGACCCATCCGCAGCCACTGGTGCTGGAGATAATCAAGGCAAGTGCGGAAAGTCCGGCCATTCGCTTCATGCGTTGTACTTCCTCAATTAAACCAGGACGTTGCACTGGCGCAGGGCCGAGCGCAGCGTTTCATGACAAGGGGTGCTCAGCCAGGTCAGTGGCAGGCGGATGCCTTCGTGCATCAGGCCCATTTCGACCAAAGCCCACTTCACCGGAATCGGGTTGGCTTCGATGAACAGGTCCTTGTGCAGCGGCATCAGTTTTTCGTTGATTGCGCGTGCGGTATCGGCGTCGCCCTTCAGCGCGGCCTCGCACAGGTCAGCCATTTCGCGCGGGGCGACGTTGGCGGTGACCGAGATGTTGCCTTTGCCGCCCAGCAGGATCAGCTCAACAGCGGTCGGATCATCGCCGGACAGCACGATGAAATCCTTGCTCACGCCATCGATGATCGCTTTGGCGCGTTTGAGGTCGCCGGTGGCTTCCTTGATGCCGATGATGTTCGGCACGGTGGACAGGCGAATCACCGTCTCGGCCTGCATGTCGCAGGAGGTGCGGCCGGGAACGTTGTAGAGAATCTGCGGAATGTCGACCGCTTCAGCGATGTGCTTGAAGTGCTGGTACAGGCCTTCCTGGGTCGGCTTGTTGTAATAAGGAACCACCAGCAGGCAGGCATCGGCGCCGGCAGCCTTGGCGTTGCGGGTCAGCTCGACGGCTTCGCGGGTCGAATTTGCGCCGGTGCCGGCGATGACCGGAATGCGCCCGGCAACCTGTTTGACCACGGCTTTGATGACGGCGATGTGCTCTTCTACATCAAGGGTGGCCGACTCGCCGGTAGTACCGACGGCGACGATGGCATGGGTGCCGTTCTTGAGGTGGAAGTCCACGAGTTTGCTGAGGCTGTCCCAGTCAAGACGCCCTTGTGCATCCATGGGAGTGACCAGTGCCACCATACTGCCCGCAATCATGAAACCGCTCCTGCCGGAAAAAGAGAGCGGTAATGGTACTGGCGCCAAGATGCTTGCACAAGCGAAGTACTGCGCCGCTGCCATTCCCCTTGGCGCCGCTTTTCGCTACCCTTCAGACTTTGATCGGTACAGATCAGCTTGTACGCCGGGTTTCAGCCTCCCCTTTCGGCCTCCCAGGCCCCGTTCCTGCGTCGCATCGACGCGCTCCCGCACAGTGGAGCGAGCCGCGAACGCTGGCCGGGGCTCTTTATACGGACCGCCAGAACAGGCACGCCCGGCCACCAATGCCCGTCAACCTACCGACCGCTCATCGCTTTAGGAATGCTGCATGTCCACCCCCACAGTTCGCGAACAATTCCTTGTCATCAGTGCCCTCGGCGCCAACCCCATGGAGCTGACCAACGTCCTGTGCCGCGCCAGCCATGAAAACCGCTGCGCTGTCGTCACCTCTCGCCTGACCCGCCACGGCGAGTGCAGCGCTCTGGTGCTGGAAGTTTCCGGTAGCTGGGACGCCCTCGCGCGCCTCGAAGGCAGCCTGCCATTGCTGGCCAAGCGTCACGCTTTCACCGTCAACGTGGTGCGCAGCGCCGCTCTGGAAAATCGTCCGCAAGCGCTGCCTTACGTGGCTTACGTCAGCTCGGCGTATCGCCCGGACATCATCAATGAGCTGTGCCAGTTCTTCATGGACCATAACGTCGAACTGGAAAACCTCACCTGCGACACTTACCAGGCTCCGCAGACCGGCGGCACCATGCTCAACGCCACGTTCACCGTGACCCTGCCGGCCAACACCCAGATCAGCTGGCTGCGCGATCAGTTCCTCGATTTCGCCGACGCGATGAACCTGGATGCCCTGATCGAGCCTTGGCGCCCACAAAACCCAATGTAAGGAAGCTTTCATGGCCGTTGTCATCGACCAACCGGTTGCGGATTTCACCGCGCCTGCGACCAGCGGGCAGACCGTCAGCCTGTCCGAACTCAAGGGCAAGCAAGTGGTGATCTACTTCTACCCAAAGGACAGCACCCCGGGCTGCACCACTCAAGGCCAGGGCTTTCGCGATCAATATGCGGCATTCAAGGCTGCCAACACCGAAGTCTTCGGCATTTCCCGCGACAGCTTGAAGTCGCACGAAAACTTCAAAGGCAAACAGGAATTTCCATTCGAGCTGATCAGCGATAAGGACGAGGCGGTTTGCCAGCTGTTCGACGTGATCAAGCTGAAAAAGCTGTATGGCAAGGAATACCTGGGCGTTGATCGCAGCACTTTCCTGATTGATAAGGACGGTGTGCTGCGTCAGGAATGGCGTGGCGTGAAAGTGCCGGGGCATGTTGATGCCGTGCTGGCGGCGGCTGAGGCTCTGAATAAAGCCTGATGTTTTTGCTGCGTCGTCACCGACGCCATCGCTGGCAAGCCAGCTCCCACAGGGTTCAGCACATACAAAACCTGTGGGAGCTGGCTTGCCAGCGATGAGGCCAAAAGCCTCACCCCGATTTAAAGCAACGGCGCCACCACCGGCTCCTTGCGCGGCCACGCATCGAGCACAGCCTTGAACAGCGTCGCCAGCGGGATCGCAAAGAACACACCCCAGAATCCCCACAATCCGCCAAACAACAACACCGCGCAGATGATCGCCACCGGATGCAGGTTCACTGCTTCCGAAAACAGCAACGGCACCAGCACGTTGCCGTCCAGCGTCTGAATGATTCCGTAGACCGCCATCAGGTAGATGAACTGATCGCTCCAGCCCCACTGGAACAGCGCAATCAGCAGCACCGGCACGGTCACCACTACCGCACCGACATACGGCACCACCACCGACAAACCTACCAGCAACGCCAACAACGCCGCGTAGTTCAGGCCCAGCGCGATGAAGGCGATGTAGGTCACGCCGCCGCAGATCACGATCTCGATACCTTTGCCCCGAATGTAATTGGCGATCTGCCGGTTCATTTCCTGGGCGACACGGGTGATCAGGGCGCGCTCGCGAGGCAGATAGCCGCGCACCCACTCACCGATCATCGCCCGATCCTTGAGGAAAAAGAACACCAGAATCGGCACCAGCACAAGGTAGATCATGATGTTCACCAGCAGCGGCAAACTCGACAACGAGAAAGTCAGTGCCCACTGACCGAACTTGCCAATCTCGCCCCGCGCCGCCTCGATGGCTTGCAAGACTTGCTCGTCGGACACCAGATGCGGATAGCGCTCGGGCAATAGAAGCAGCAGCGATTGCCACTTGGCGAGCATGCCCGGCAACTCGTTGAACAGCGTGATCAATTGATGCCATAGCAGCGGCAGGACCACGACGATGAACAGCATCAGCGCGCCCATGAACAGCGCAAACACCAGCCCCACCGCCACGCCGCCCGGCACGCGCAGCCGCTCGAGCGTCACCACCAGGCCCTGCATCAGATACGCCAGCACCATGCCCGCCAAGACCGGCGCAAGCATGCCGCCGAGGGTGAGCACGGCGGTGAAGGCGAGAAACAGCAGCACTGCCAGCACCACGGCTTCTTCATCGGAGAAGTAGCGCTGAATCCAGTCGCGTAACACTTTGAACATCAATAATCCCTTCGATTGTTAACGCGCTCGCGTCAGGCTTTTTTCAACCAGTAACGGTAGACGCCAGCCTCGTCTTCTTCGCGCAACAGCGCATGACCGGCCAATTTGGCAAAGGTGCGGAAGTCGCGTTGCGAGCCGGCATCGGTAGCGATGACCTTGAGTACAGCGCCGCTTTGCAGTTTATTGAGCTCCATTTTTGCCTTTAGCAACGGCAACGGACAGTTCAGGCCACTGGCGTCCAGTTCCACGTCGTGGGCTACAGCGTCAGTCATTGCGTCACTCCGGTTCGGGTTGTCGAGCTGCCTAGAATATCTGGTCGCGGCTTCGGTGTCCGGCTACAGTAAGGTCTTTGTCCTCCAAGGCTTTGTGCATGACTTTTCTGCGCCCTACCCTGCTGACGCTCGCTTGCCTGCTCGCCTCACCAGGCTTTGCCGACGATCTGCCGTCACTCGGCGACGCCAGCTCTGCCATTGTCTCGCCGCAACAGGAATACCAGCTCGGCCGTGCCTGGCTGGCCATGCTGCGCAGTCAGGTTTCCCAGCTCAACGATCCGCAACTCAAGGATTACGTCGAATCCAGCGTCTATAAACTGGTGGAGACCAGCCAGGTCTCCGACCGACGTCTGGAATTCATCCTGATCAACAGCCCGCAGCTCAACGCCTTCGCTGCACCGGGCGGCGTAGTCGGGGTCAACGGCGGCCTGTTCCTCAATGCGCAAACCGAAGGTGAATACGCCTCGGTGCTCGCCCACGAATTGGCGCACTTGTCGCAACGTCACTTTGCTCGCGGGGTGGAAGCCTCACAAAGAATGCAGGTGCCGATGATGGCCGCGTTGCTGGCCGGCATTGTCATTGCGGCGGCCGGCGGCGGTGATGCCGGCATCGCCACCATCGCTGGCACCCAGGCTGCGGCGTTGCAGGAGCAACGGCGCTTCTCGCGACAAAACGAACAGGAGGCGGATCGCATCGGCATCCTCAACCTGGAAAAGGCCGGTTACGATCCGCGGTCGATGCCGACCATGTTCGAACGCCTGATGCGCCAGTACCGCTTTGACGCCAAACCGCCAGAATTCCTCCTGACCCACCCGGTTACCGAATCGCGTATCGCCGACACCCGCAACCGCGCCGAGCAGGCGAAACCGGGCGGCATCGAAGACAGCATGCGCTACCAGTTGATTCGCGCGCGGGTGCAGTTGATCTACGAGGAAACCCCGGGGCTGGGCGCCAAGCGTTTCCGCGCCCTGCTCGATGAGAACCCGAAAAACGATGTCGCGCGTTACGGCCTCGCCATCGCCCAGATCAAGGGCGGCCAGCTCAACGAAGCCCGCGAGAACCTCAAGCAATTGTTGGCCAAGTCGCCGAACGAGATCATCTACAACCTCGCGCAGGTCGATCTGGACATCACCAACAATCGCCTGCCCGATGCGCAGTCACGGGTCGACCGCATGCTCACGCAGTTCCCGGGCAACTATCCGCTGAATCAGGTGCGTGTCGATCTGCTGTTGAAACAGAATCGCGCCGCCGATGCCGAGAAGGCGCTGGACAGCCTGCTCAAGTCCCGCCCGGATGATCCGGACGTCTGGTATCAGGTTGCTGAAACCCGTGGCTTGTCGGGCAACATCATCGGCCTGCATCAGGCGCGAGCCGAGTATTTTGCGCTGGTCGGCGATTACCGCCAGGCCATTCAGCAGTTGGACTTCGCCAAGCGCAAGGCTGGCAACAACTTCCCGCTGTCCTCACGCATCGATGCCCGCCAGCGTGAGCTGATGGAACAGGAGCGTATGGTCAAGGACATGATGGGCTGAGTCTTTCCAAGCAAGACAAAAACTTCAGACACAAAAAAACCGCCTCTTTCGAGGCGGTTTCTTTTTTACCTTGTTGCTGGCTTATTCAGCCAGTTTAAAGGTGATGAAGCTGGCACGGCCCTGACGCAGCACGCGCATCGACACCGAACGGTTCTTCGGCAATGCCTTGGCAATGTCGGTGAACTCCTTGGCCGAGCCGATGGCCTGGTTGTTCAGATGAGTAATCACATCACCCGGCTGCAGACCGATCAGGGCCGCAGGACCGTCCTGCACTTCCTTGATCACCACACCACCTTTGAGGTCGTAGGCTTTCTTCTGCTCGGCGGTCAATTCGCCGACCGCAACACCCAAGCGGTTGCTGCTGCTTTCCGCGCCGGATTTCGGCAGTGCGTCCAGCTCTTTATCCTCGTCCGGGATTGCGCCGACAGTCAGCTCGACGTTCTTGCGCTTGCCTTCTCGAATCACTTCCAGATTAGCTTTGGCGCCAGCCTTCAGCGCGCCGACCAGATGCGGCAGATCGGCAGACATGACGATCGGCTGACCGTTCATGCTCAGGATCACGTCGCCAACCTGCAGGCCGCCCTTGGCCGCAGGGCCGTCATCCTGGATCTGCGCTACCAGCGCGCCAGCTGGCTTGTCCAGACCAAATGACTCGGCGAGGTCCTTGTTCACTTCCTGAATGACCACGCCCAGCCAGCCGCGGCTGACTTTGCCACCGCTTTTGAGCTGATTGGAAACGTCCATAGCCACGTCGATCGGGATGGCAAACGAAACGCCCATGAAGCCACCGGAGCGGGTGTAGATCTGCGAGTTGATGCCGACCACTTCACCGTTCAGGTTGAACAGCGGGCCACCGGAGTTGCCCGGGTTGATCGGCACGTCGGTCTGAATGAACGGCACATAGTTTTCGTTTGGCAGGCTACGACCGACGGCGCTGACGATGCCTTGGGTCACGGTGTGGTCAAAGCCGAATGGCGAACCGATCGCGACGACCCACTGGCCAGCCTTCAGATCCTGGGATTTGCCGAGCTTGAGCACCGGCAGATCCTTGCCTTCGATTTTCAGCAACGCCACGTCGGAACGTGGATCGGTGCCGACCAGCTTGGCTTTCATCTCACTGCGGTCAGCCAGACGGACGAGGATTTCGTCAGCATCGGCGATCACGTGGTTGTTGGTGAGGATGTAGCCGTCCGGCGAAATGATGAACCCCGAACCCAGCGATTGCGCTTCACGCTGACGCCCGTCGCCACGCGGCGAGCGCTGCTGAGGCGGCATGCCGCGCTCAAAGAATTCGCGCAGCATCGGTGGCAGACCTTCCAGATCCGGCATCTGCTGATTCACGCGACGGTCCGGCAGTTTCTGCGTGGTACTGATATTCACTACCGCTGGCGACGCTTGTTCGACCAACTGGGTGAAATCAGGCAGATCGGCCGCTTGCGCAGCAGGGACCGCCTGACCGAGCAACAGCACGGTGGCGAAGATGGAAAGATAAGATTTCAAACTAGGTATCGACATACAGCTCCCGTTACGACGAGCAGGGTTAAGCGATATGGAGCAAAGGAACACCGGAAACCACAGACCGGTATTTTTGTTCCGGGAACAACAAACAAGGCCAGAGCCGTGAGGCTCTGACCTATAAAAAATTTTCAGGGGTTTTGCAAATGAAAATGCTCAGCAAACATTTCGACGTCTCGACGACGAGGTGGAAATGACTGAAATCAGCTCACTGCTTGCTGGTCGCAGCGCCATCGTTGTTACGCATCGATAGAGCAATTCGTTCGGCGGTGCCAATCGGGATTTCGCCAACCACCGTGACCATCATTTCACCTTGCGGTGTAGTCAAACGACGGGATACCGCGACGGTAGGGCCCAACTGGGTACGAGTATCGGTGACGGTTGCACCGTTCAACGGCTCAAGGAACACGGAGAAACGCGCCAGGCCATCGTCATACATCAGGCTGCTGACCTGGGTCTTGGTCTGCGCATCCTTGTGCGAACTGCTGCTGGTCAGCTCGAAGCCTGGCGGCAGCCAGTCCGAGCGCCAGTTTTGCACGGTCTTCGCCGCAGAAGCCTTGTCGCTTGCGATGTTGATCGGCTTGCAATCGGCGTCTGCCAGCAAATCCTTGTCCGACGGGATTTCATCGGTGTCGAGGCTGGTGAACTGAAAGCGCTCGAGCAATTGCCCTTTATCGTTCAACAGCAACGACTTGAGCGGCAGGCCGGTTTTCTTGTCCAGATGCAGCTCGAAACCGTATCGGTGCTGATCACGAGGGGTCAGCGACACGATCACTGCATCACGACCGGCCACGCGCGACTTGCCAATGACAGCAAGGTCATACCAATTCTTCAGCTTTTTGGGGTCCAGCGCACGGGCGGCAGCGTTGGGCGAGTCACCCAATCCCGCAATCAGGGTGCCGCTGACGCATTGAGTTCGTCCATCAATGCGCACGACTTCCTGAGCCGAACCGTCGAGCTGCAATAACCGCTCGCGGACCTGGCCATTCTGGACACGGTGCCAGATGTTGTGCGTGGAAAAACTGCCGTTGCGCTCGTAAACGAAAGTACCGTGAAAGCTTTGCTGCTGCTCGGCCTGGCCCAGACGGGTCAACCAGTCCTGGGCCTCGTCAGCGTGGGCTGGAACGATGAACCAGCCACTGAGCAGAAGCGAAAGTAGAGGGATGGCGCGCATGATCCTCCTTAACGGTTTTCCAGGCTTGCGGCACGTGCGTATGGCAGCGCGCTTTCAGTTCCTTTGAGTGCAGCCTGCTGAGCGTGCTGACGCAGATAGCCTGGCAGACGCTGATCATGCCAGCCTGGCTGTCCTTGCAGAACGCCGTTAGCCATAGGACCAGTCGCTTCCGAGCTTTCGCTGTAACCAGCCAGAACTGCCGGACCTTTGACCTGTGGAGTGGCCAGAGTAGGCTGATTCGACTGCTGGGCCAGTTCAACACCAGCGATTTCGTCCTGGTTGTACAGGCGAACACCGGCCAGAACGGCCACGGTTACCGAAGCGGCAACAGCGAGGCGACCCAGGTTGCGCCATGGGCTGCGGGATACTTTGGCCGGAGCCGTTTCGTCTTCCAGCGCAGCGGACACTGCCGCAGCGATATCCAGACGCGGAAGCAGCAGATCCTTGTGCATGGCTGCCCGAGCGATCTGGTAACGAGCCCAGGTCTCACGGGTATCAACATCATCCAGTGCGCTAAGCACTCGACGCAATTCCAGTTCGTCCGCTTCGTTATCCATCACTGCGGACAGCGATTCCTGCAGGGCTTCACGACTCATGGCGTTCCTCTCTTGGCTGTCGCCGCTGTCTCAGTTTTCCTGCAACAACGGTTGCAGGGCTTTGTCGATGGCCTCCCGAGCGCGGAAAATCCGGGAGCGCACGGTACCCACCGGACACTGCATGACGCTCGCAATGTCCTCGTAACTCAGACCATCGAATTCACGTAAAGTTAAAGCCGTACGCAAATCCTCTGGCAGTTGCTGGATGGTCCGATGGACGGTGCCTTCGATCTCATCCCGCAGCAATGCACGCTCTGGTGATTCGAGATCCTTGAGGCCGTGATCGCCATCGTAGAACTCTGCATCCTCCGAACTTACATCGCTATCCGGCGGCCGACGGCCGCGGGAAACCAGGTAGTTCTTTGCCGTGTTAATGGCAATACGGTACAGCCACGTATAAAACGCACTGTCACCGCGGAAATTTCCAAGTGCCCGATACGCCTTGATAAAGGCTTCCTGAGCAACGTCCTGGGCTTCATGGGTGTCGTGCACAAAACGCACGATCAACCCGAGAATTTTGTGCTGATATTTCAGCACCAGCAGATCGAAAGCTCGCTTGTCGCCACGCTGTACGCGTTCGACCAGCTGCTGATCCTCTTCCTGGGTTAGCATGAACACTCCTCGATAAGCCCGGAGGAGACTTGCATTACTAAACGACCAGACTTGCAAACATAGACTCGGGCTTTTCGCAAAAGTTCTCCCCCTCCAAGCAAGTTTCCTGCGGGCTCTGATTTGGCACGCACGAAAAACGCAGCGCGGGATAAACCGGCTGCGCGAATAATCTTGTTATCGGTTTCGCCGGCAGGAATCCAAACGCAGATTCCGCACTGAAGCCGACACTGTCCCTGGTTTCTGGCACCGTCTATTGATCTTGGGCCTTTGGCAAAAGTTCCAATTATTTATAGCCGTACCCACCTGACATTGCGCAACCCTGCTCGGAAAAGACTGTTTCAGCGCCGATACAGGTGTCATTTTTCAAAACCGATGAAAAAAACTTCCGACGAAGCACAGCGCTTTTTACTGCGCAGTAGTCTCACAATGCCATCTGGGCCTGGCTATTGTGCCGCCCAACCCCTCTATATACTAGTGGGCTGTGTGGCTGTCTTGACTCGCCGATCCAGCTGTCTTGCGCCAACCCCGACCCGGGTCGCTTTGAGCGGAATCCTGAAATGAGCCAACAGTTCCAACACGATGTTCTGGTGATTGGCAGCGGTGCTGCCGGTTTGACTCTCGCTTTGACCTTGCCCGGTCATCTGCGCATTGCCGTATTGAGCAAGGGCGACCTCGCCAACGGTTCGACATTCTGGGCCCAGGGTGGCGTTGCCGCCGTGCTCGACGATACCGATACTGTCGAATCCCACGTCGACGACACCCTCAACGCTGGCGGCGGCTTGTGTCACGAAGACGCTGTGCGTTTCACCGTCGAGCACAGCCGCGAAGCCATCCAATGGCTGATTGACCAGGGTGTGCCGTTCACCCGCGACGAACAGTCCGGCACTGAAGATGGTGGTTTCGAATTTCACCTGACACGCGAAGGCGGCCACAGTCATCGGCGCATCATCCATGCTGCAGACGCCACCGGTGCCGCGATCTTCAAAACCTTGCTGGCCCAGGCCAAAGAGCGTGAAAACATCGAATTGCTGGAACAGCGCGTCGCCGTCGATCTGATCACCGAACGCCGCTTGGGCATGGAAGGCGATCGTTGCCTGGGCGCTTACGTGCTGAACCGCGCCACGGGCGAAGTCGACACCTACGGCGCACGTTTCGTGATTCTGGCTTCGGGCGGCGCGGCCAAGGTCTACCTTTATACCAGCAACCCCGACGGCGCCTGCGGTGACGGCATCGCCATGGCCTGGCGCTCCGGTTGCCGGGTGGCGAACCTGGAATTCAACCAGTTCCATCCGACCTGTCTGTATCACCCGCAGGCCAAAAGCTTCCTCATCACCGAGGCCCTGCGTGGCGAGGGCGCGCATTTGAAGCTGCCCAACGGCGAGCGCTTCATGTATCGCTTCGACAAACGCGCCGAGCTGGCGCCTCGTGACATCGTCGCGCGGGCCATCGACCATGAGATGAAGCGCCTGGGTGTCGACTGCGTATATCTCGACATCAGCCACAAGCCTGAATCGTTCGTAAAAACTCACTTCCCGACTGTTTATGAACGCTGCCTGGGCTTCGGCATCGACATCACCAAACAACCGATCCCGGTGGTTCCCGCCGCGCACTACACCTGTGGCGGAGTGATGGTCGATCAGCACGGTCGCACCGACGTGCCTGGCCTCTACGCCATCGGCGAAACCAGCTTCACCGGCCTGCACGGCGCCAATCGCATGGCCAGCAACTCACTCCTGGAATGCTTCGTTTATGCCCGTTCGGCAGCGGCGGACATTCTCGCGCAACTTGATGAGGTCGCGGCGCCAAACGCCCTGCCCGCTTGGGACGCCAGCCAGGTCACCGACTCGGATGAAGACGTGATCATCGCGCACAACTGGGACGAGTTGCGCCGATTCATGTGGGACTACGTCGGCATCGTGCGCACCAACAAGCGCTTGCAACGGGCGCAGCACCGGGTGCGTCTGCTGCTGGATGAGATCGATGAGTTTTACAGCAACTATAAAGTCAGCCGCGACCTGATCGAGCTGCGCAATCTGGCACAGGTTGCCGAATTGATGATCAGCTCAGCCATGGAACGCAAGGAAAGTCGCGGGCTGCACTACACCCTCGACTATCCGGATATGCTGCCCGAAGCGCTCGACACTATTCTGGTGCCGCCCACCTACGCCGGCTGAACTTGAGCCGCACTCGCAGGCGTCGGTGCAGATCCGCCGCCTGCGAGTCACGTGGTACGCAGATCGACCTGACCCGCCACTCTCCGCGCAAACGAAAGCGCAACACCACAATCAATGGCAGCGCCAGACTGTCCGGGCGCAGTTGCACCGCTTGCCAGCCATCAGCCTGATTCCAGACCTGCCAGCCATCGCCATCGCGGCGCAAGCCGCAGAATGCTTTCGGGTGGTTCAGCAGAATCTGCCGTGGCAGCACCCAAAAACCATGCAGCGCACAGACGCAAGCGCCGAGCAGACTGGCCCAGAGTGGAATCGACAGAAGAAACAACGAGCCCATGGCGAACGCCTGGGCCAACAGATACGCCGCCAGCAACTGCCGTGAGGCATGCCAGCGGCATTCGAACGTATTACTTGGGCTGGACACGATCCAGAATCATCCGGACCATGCGTTGCAGCTCGGGATCTTCCGACTCGCTGCGCTCCATGAACCAGCCGAACATGTCCTGATCCTCACAGGTCAGCAAACGCACGTACAGATCGCGATCCACTTGATTCAACGTCGCGTAAACCTCCTGCACGAACGGCACCAGCAGCACGTCAAGCTCAAGCATGCCGCGACGGCTGTGCCAAAAGAGGCGATTCAGTTCAACTTGTTCGACCATGGAGCCCTCCTCGAATTTGCCGGGCAGTATACAGCCCCGGCGCGGGCCGCACAGTCGGCTTTGGTCGGGCACCCGTAATCCTTTATCAACTACCCATTTCAACCCTGCCCCCTTATGATGTGCCCCAGTCTATTTACCCTGCGATGACCCATGGCCGATTCTGCTTTTTTCTGCACCCTGTCTCATGAAGGCGTACTCGCGGTTCGCGGTGCGGACGCCGGAAAATTCCTGCAAGGCCAGTTGACCTGCAACATCAATTACCTGAGCGACACCCGCGCCAGCCTTGGCGCCCGCTGCACACAGAAAGGCCGGATGCAGTCGAGCTTCCGCATCCTGCTTGAAGGTGACGGCGTGGTGATGGCGATGGCCAGCGAGCTGCTCGAACCGCAACTGGCCGACCTGAAAAAGTACGCGGTGTTCTCCAAATCGAAACTGACCGACGAAAGCGCCGCCTGGGTGCGCTTCGGTCTGGCGCATGGCGACGCAGCCCTGACCAGCCTCGGTCTGGCACTGCCCGCCGAAACCGACAGCGTTGTGCGCAACGAAGGCCTGATCGCAATTCGCGTTTCGCCCGAGCGCGCCGAACTCTGGGTGTCTGCCGCTCAGGCGCCAAACATTCAAAGCCGACTGTCCGCCACGCTGGCTGAGGGCGAACTGAATCAATGGCTGCTGGGCCAGATCCGCGCCGGTATCGGCCAGGTCATGCCTTCCACCCGCGAGCTGTTTATCCCGCAGATGCTCAATTTGCAGGCGGTCGGCGGCGTGAGCTTCAAGAAAGGTTGCTACACCGGCCAGGAAATCGTCGCGCGCATGCAGTATCTGGGCAAGCTCAAGCGGCGCCTGTACCGCCTGCGCCTCGACGCGGCCGAGTTGCCGGAGCCCGGCACTCAGTTGTTCGCGCCCAGCCACAACAGCTCGATCGGCGAAGTGGTGCTGGCGGCCAATGCCGAGGGAAACATTGAACTCCTGGCCGTGTTGCAGGCCGAAGCTGCCGAAGCCGGTGATTTGCGTCTGGGCGCCCTCGAAGGCCCCGCGTTGCACGTGCTCGACCTGCCTTACGAACTGGATCGCGACCGCGAAATCCAGCGTTGATCGCAGCATTGTTGCAACACCCTAGAGAGTCCAAATGAGCGAACTGGCGGAAAAGGTCCAACAGGATTTGGTTGCGGCCATCGATAACGATGACCTGGTTCTGCCAACGTTGCCGGAAGTGGCCCTGCAGATTCGCAAGGCCGCCGAGGATCCGGAAATCAGCGTCAGCGATCTGAGCAAAGTCATCGGCCGCGACACCGCGCTGTCGGCGCGCCTGATCAAAGTGGTCAACAGTCCGCTGCTGCGCGCTGCGCAGGAAGTCACCGACCTGCACACCGCCATTACCCGTTTGGGCATCAACTACAGCAGCAACCTGGCGATCGGTCTAGTGATGGAGCAGATCTTCAATGCCCGCTCCGAAGTGGTCGAACAGAAGATGCGCGAAGTCTGGCGCAGCAGTCTGGAAATCGCTGGCGTCAGCTATGCGCTGTGTCGTCGCCACACCCAGCTCAAACCCGATCAGGCGGCACTCGGCGGGTTGGTGCATCAGATTGGCGTGCTGCCGATTCTGACTTACGCCGAAGACCACAATGAACTGCTCTCGGATGCGGTCAGCCTGACCCATGTGATCGAGCAGATTCACCCATTGCTGGGCGAGAAATTGCTGCGGGTCTGGGAGTTTCCCGAGCGCCTGGTGCATTTGCCGTTGCTGTATCAAGACTTCAGCCGCGACTCGACGCGCATCGATTACGTCGATGTCGTGCAAGTGGCCAATTTGTATTGCCGCAAGGACACCGATCATCCGTTTGCGCGGATTGACCCGTTTAGCGTGCCGGCGTTCAGGAAGCTGGGGATTGATCCGGAGAACAAGCAGTTCTGCGCGGATCTGGAAGAATCGCGGTCGATGTTCTACTGACCTGCGGTGAGGGGATTTATCCCCGTTGGGTTGCGAAGCGACCCTAGACTCTGCGATCCGAACCGCGACTGCTGCGCAGCCGAGCGGGGATAAATCCCCTCGCCACAAAAACCCCTGGTCACAAAAGTATTACCCGGCAATAAAGCTGACCCGCACCTTCAACCCTGCCTGCTCGCCATCATGCAAGGTGATCTGCGCCAGATGCGCGCGACAGATCTCGCCGACAATCGCCAAGCCCAGACCTGAGCCGGCGACCTGCTGATTACGCCGGTAAAACCGCTCGAACACCCGATCGCGCTCATGCAGCGGGATCCCGGGCCCGTCGTCCTCAACCTCAAGCACCGCCGGCGCCGTCACCCGCAAAATCACATTGCCGCCTGGTGGCGTATGCGCCAGCGCGTTGTCGACCAGATTGCTCAACAGTTCGTTGAGCAAGGTCGGTTCACCACGCAGCCACACCGGTTCATCCGCCTCCAGCGCCAACGCCACACCCCGTTTGTGCGCCAAAGGCGCCATGGCCATGCCCAGCTCTCGGGCCAATTGACTCAGATCGAGCAACTGCGCGCCGCCCTCGGCAATCGCCCGCGCACCGTTTTCGACCCGGGCCAGCGACAGCAGCTGATTGGCCAGATGGGTCAGGCGATCGGTGCTTTGTGCGGATGACTCAAGGGTGGTGCGCCAGGTTTCCGGTTCGTTTGAGCGCAGGCCCAATTCCAGGCGTGCCTTGAGTGCCGCCAGCGGCGTGCGCAACTCGTGAGCGGCATCGGCGATGAACTGCGCCTGCCGCTCGAACTGGCCGCGTAGCCTTTCGGTGAAATGATTGAGCGCGCGGACCAAGGGTCCCAGTTCATGCTGCACTTCCACCAACGGCAGTGGCCGCAAGTCGTCGGGCTGGCGTTCCTCAACGGCGGTTCTTAACCGCTCCAGCGGGCGCAACGCCGCACTCACCGCGAACCACACCAGCAACAATGCGCCCACGGCCAGCATGCCCAGGCGCAGCAACGTATCGGCCGCCAGACTGCGCGCCATGCTGACCCGCGCTTCGTCGGTTTCAGCCACGCGGATCTCCGCCATGCCGTTCATGTTCGGCTCGCTTACGGCCTTGAGCAGGCTGACCACGCGCACGTTCTGGCCGTTGTACTTCGCGTTGTAAAAGCGCGCCAGCGCCGGATAGCTGTCGGTGCGCGGCGTGCCGGGCGGTGGCCCGGGAAGATTTTCGTAGCCGGAAATCAGCTTCTGGTGAATGTCGTTGACCTGGTAATAGATGCGCCCGGCGCTGTCGTAGGCGAAGGTGTCCAGCGCCACGTAAGGCACATCGGCGCTGAGGCTGCCATCGCGCTGCGACAACCCGGCAGCGATGGTGCGTGCCGAGGCCAGCAGCGTGCGGTCATACGCGGTGTCGGCGGCTTCGCGACCGTTCCAGTAAGCACTCAAGCCGCTGGCGAGCATCAGCACCACCAGCAACCATCCAAGGTTCCACAGCAACCGCCAGCGCAGGCTGCTGGGCTTATGCATCGCGGCTTTCCAGCAGATAGCCGAGGCCACGGAAGGTGACGATGGCCACGGGCTGGCCATCGAGTTTCTTGCGCAAGCGGTGCACGTAGATTTCGATGGCGTCGGGGCTGGCTTCTTCGTCGAGGCCGAACACCTGCGCGGCCAGTTGTTCCTTGCTCATCACTCGCCCCGGCCGCGCGATCAACGCTTCGAGAACGGCTTGCTCGCGCGAGGTGAGGGTCAGCAGTTCGTCGCCGAGGGTGAAGCGCCGCGTATCGAGGTCGTAAGCCAGCACACCACAGCGCTGCTGACGCTCGCCGCCGAGGACACTGCGGCGCAGCAAGGCTTTGACCCGCGCTTCCAGTTCCGTCAGTTCGAACGGCTTGGCCAGGTAGTCGTCAGCACCGAGATTGAGGCCATGCACGCGATCCTTGACGTCGCTGCGCGCGGTCAGCATCAACACCGGCAGGTTTTTGCCGCGAGCACGCAGCCGCGCCAGCACCTCGAAACCGTCCATGCGCGGCAGACCGACATCGAGGATCGCCACGGCGTATTCCTCGCTGCCCAACGCCAGGTCGGCAGCTACGCCATCGTGCAACACATCCACCGTCAGACCGGTGCTCTTGAGCGCCTGAGCCACGCTTTCGGCCAGTTGCAAATGGTCTTCGACGAGCAGGACACGCATGGATTTTTACCTCGTTCAGGGTTGGCCGACGCCACGCTTTGTCGCGGAGTTTACAGCCGCAACCGCCGCTGTGAAGCCCGAAAACCGTGAAAGACAACTGAAAGGTTGTTGAAAGGTTAGCCGGTTAGAGTCGGCCCACGGACAGTTTCGACTGTCGCCGCTGCCGCCACACAGCGCAACGCAAAACGCCATGAAGCGTTTTCGACTCATAAGAACAATAACGGAGTACCCCAGCATGCCCTCCATGCGCACCGAGGCTGTAATGCCTGCTCGCCTAGCTCGATTCCACCGTTGCACCGTCGGCTTCTCGCCGCAGTCCTGTTTCCCCTCCGTTGTTTCAGTCGTTGCGCGCGCGCCGCGAGAAAACTGCGCCTGCCGCTAGGTTTTCGCGTTGCCCTTTGGTCATTCGGTCCATCCATAACAACAACTCCTCTGGAGACTCAAATGAACGTATCACTGCGTAAAGTTGCTCTCGCCGCTGGCGCGATGCTGTTTGCCGGCCAACTCATGGCCGAGCCGAAACGTCCGGAATGCATCGCCCCCGCCTCCCCCGGCGGTGGTTTCGACCTGACCTGCAAACTGGTGCAGAGCGCACTGGTCAACCAGAAGTTGCTGAGCAAGCCGATGCGCGTCACCTACATGCCCGGCGGTGTCGGCGCGGTGGCGTACAACGCGGTGGTCGCGCAACGTCCGGCGGATGCCGGCACGCTGGTGGCGTGGTCGAGCGGTTCGCTGCTGAACCTGGCCCAGGGCAAGTTCGGTCGCTTCGATGAAACCAACGTGCGCTGGCTCGCGGCCGTCGGCACCAGCTACGGTGCCATCGCAGTGAAAAGCGATTCGCCCTACAAGACCCTCGATGATCTCGTTCAGGCGTTGAAGAAAGATCCAGGCTCGGTGGTTATCGGCTCCGGCGGCACCGTCGGCAGCCAGGACTGGATGCAGACCGCACTGATCGCCAAGGCCGCCGGCATCAACCCGCGCGAGCTGCGTTATGTGGCACTCGAAGGCGGCGGTGAAATCGCCACGGCTCTGCTCGGCGGTCACATCCAGGTCGGCAGTACCGACATCTCCGACTCCATGCCGCACATCCAGAGCGGTGACATGCGTCTGCTCGCGGTGTTCTCGGACAAGCGTCTCGACGAACCGGAAATGAAGGACATCCCGACCGCTCGCGAGCAAGGCTACGACATCGTCTGGCCGGTGGTGCGCGGCTTCTACCTCGGGCCAAAAGTCAGCGACGAAGACTACGCCTGGTGGAAAGACTCGTTCGACAAACTGCTGGCTTCCGACGAGTTCGCCAAGCTGCGCGATCAGCGTGAGCTGTTCCCGTTCGCCATGACCGGCCCGGAACTGGACACCTACGTGAAGAAGCAGGTCGCCGACTACAAAGTGCTGGCCAAAGAGTTCGGCCTGATCCAGTGATCGTCTCTGTCTAGTGGCTGCGTCTCCTACGCGGGGACGCAGCACAGGAGCTCCCATGCTTATTCAACGCATTTTCGCCTCGGTGTTGCTGCTGGTGTGTGCCGGCCTGGCACTGATGGCGTGGCCGTACCAAGCGGCTTTTTCCTATGAACCCGTCGGCCCACGCGCCTTTCCGCTGCTGATGCTCGGCCTGATGGGGCTGGCGCTGCTGTACATGGTGGTTCGCCCGGCCCCCATCAAACACAACCCGGATGAGCCGCCGCTGGATCGCGAAACCCTGACCAAGATCGGTCTGTGCGTGGTGTTGCTGCTGGTGTTTGCCGGCACCTTCGAACCCCTTGGCTTCATCGTGGCCAGCATCATTACCGGCGTACCGATGGCCCGTCTCTATGGCGGCCGCTGGCTGCCGAGCGTGGTCATCATCAGCCTGATGGCGGTTGGTCTCTATCTGCTGTTCGATCGCTTGATGGATGTTCCGCTGCCCCTCGGCCTGCTCAGCGTCCTGGAGAACTGATATGGATACCCTTGGCTATTTGGGTCAGGGCTTCGGCGTCGCGCTGAGCCCGTACAACCTGGTGACCGCCCTGTGCGGCACCCTGATCGGCACCGTCGTCGGCCTGTTGCCGGGCCTTGGTCCGATCAATGGCGTGGCGTTGCTGATTCCGATCGCGTTCGCGCTCGGCCTGCCGCCGGAGTCGGCGCTGATCCTGCTCGCGGCGGTGTATCTGGGCTGCGAATACGGTGGCCGGATCAGCTCGATCCTGCTGAACATTCCGGGTGAAGCTTCCACCGTCATGACCACCCTCGACGGCTACCCGATGGCTCGTAAAGGTATGGCCGGTGTCGCGCTGTCACTGTCGGCGTGGAGTTCGTTCATCGGCGCGTTCATCGCCACCTGCGGCATGGTGCTGTTTGCGCCGCTGCTGGCGAAATGGGCGATTGCCTTCGGACCGGCGGAATACTTCGTGTTGATGGTGTTCGCGATTGTCTGTCTCGGCGGCATGGCTGGTGATCGACCGTTGAAGACCTTTATTGCGGCGCTGATCGGCCTGTTCCTTTCCACCGTCGGCATCGACGCCAACAGTGGCGTGTACCGTTTCACCGGCGACAACATTCACCTGACCGACGGCATCCAGTTCGTGGTGCTGGTGCTGGGTCTGTTCTCGATCAGCGAAATCCTCCTGCTGCTGGAAAAGACCCACCACGGCCAGGAAGCGGTGAAAGCCACCGGCCGGATGATGTTCAACTTCAAGGAAGCGGCGTCGGTTTTCGTCGTCAACGTGCGCTGCGGCGTGCTCGGTTTCATCATGGGCGTGCTGCCCGGTGCCGGCGCAACGCTCGCCAGTGCCGTGGCCTACATGACCGAGAAGCGCATCGCTGGCACCAGCGGCAAATTCGGTGAAGGTGATCCGCGTGGTCTGGCCGCGCCAGAGACCGCAATCGGCGGCGCGGCGTGCGGCGCTCTCGTTCCGATGCTGACCCTCGGCGTTCCGGGTTCGGGCACAACTGCGGTGATGATCGGCGCGCTGTCGCTGTACAACATCACCCCGGGTCCACTGCTGTTCCAACAGCAACCGGACATCGTCTGGGGTCTGATCGCGTCGTTGTTCATCGCCAACGTGATGCTGGTGATCCTCAACATCCCGATGATCCGCGTATTCACCCGCATCCTCGCCGTGCCGAACTGGGCGCTGGTGCCGATCATCGCGATCATCACCGGGATCGGCGTTTACGCGGTGCACGCGACCACCTTCGATCTGTTCCTGATGATCGGTATCGGCATCTTCGGTTACATCCTGCGCAAGCTGGATTTCCCGCTGTCGCCGCTGCTGCTGGGCTTCATCCTCGGTGGCCTGATGGAGCAGAACCTGCGTCGCGCGCTGTCGATCTCCAATGGCGCGTTGGAGATTCTCTGGTCGAGTCCGATCACCTTCGGTTGCTGGATCCTCACCGCGATCATGCTGCTGATGCCGCTGATTCGCATCTGGCGTAAACGTTCGGCGGCACGGCGCGTCATTGCCGATGTTTGATCGCTTGTCCCTGAAAGCCTGGTGGGGCACCCCGCTGGTCGGTCTGCTTGGCGGTTTCATCGCCAGTCAGATCGGCTGGCCGCTACCGTGGATGGTCGGCTCGTTGCTGGCGATCATCCTGGTGCGCTGCCTGACGCCGTGGCAACTGGCGGAAATCCCTGGCGGGCGCAAGTGCGGCCAGTGGATCGTCGGCATCGGTATCGGCCTGCACTTCACCCCGCTGGTGATGGAACAGGTGCTCAGTCATTTCGGTTTGATTTTCTTCGGTGCATTGGTCACCAGCCTGTCGGCGGTGGTCGGCGTATGGCTGATGCGCCGCACCGGCGAGGATCGCGCCACGGCGTTTTTCTCAAGCATGCCCGGTGGTTCCGGGGAGATGGTCAACCTCGGCGCGCGTAACGGTGCACTGCTCAGCCATGTCGCGGCCGGGCAGAGTCTGCGGGTGTTGGTGGTGGTGTTGTGCGTGCCGGCGGCGTTCAAGTATCTGCTCGGTGACGGCACGCCGATTTCTCACGCCGGCAGCGTCGATTGGCGCTGGCTGGCAATTCTGTTTCCGGCGGGCGCCCTGCTCGCCTGGCTCTGGCAGCGTCTGCGCCAACCCAATCCATGGCTGTTCGGGCCGTTACTGGTCAGTGCAGCGGTCAGCATCACCTGGGATCTGCACATCGGTTTGCCCAATGGCGGCAGTCAGATCGGCCAATGGCTGATTGGCAGCGGCCTGGGCTGTCACTTCAATCGGCAGTTCTTCCGCCGCGCGCCGTCGTTCATGGGCCGGACGTTGATCGGCACGGCGCTGACCATGTTGATCGCGTCGCTGGCGGCGCTGGGCTTGAGTGCATTGACCCATCTGGATCTGCGTTCGCTGACCCTGGGCATGATGCCCGGCGGGATCGCCGAGATGAGCCTGACGGCGGAGACCCTGCAACTGTCGGTGCCGCTGGTGACGGCGATGCAGGTGATGCGGCTGTTGTTTGTGCTGTTTCTGGCGGAGCCGTTGTTCAAGTACTGGAATCGTCATCCCGCCTAAGTCTGCGAGATCGGGTCGCTCTTTTCGCGAGCAGGCTCGCTCCCACAGGGGGTTTGTGGCTTGCACACAATTCCTGTGGGAGCGAGCCTGCTCGCGAAGGGGCCAACCCGGTCGACACATCAAATCGGTGGCAAGCGCCAGTCGATCGGCGTTTCGCCATTCTGTTCGAGAAACTTGTTGGTCCGGCTGAAATGCCCACAGCCCAAAAACCCGCGATAGGCCGACAACGGCGACGGATGCACCGAGGTCAGCACCAGGTGCTTGGTCGCGTCGATCAGCTTCTGCTTGCTCTGCGCATGGGCGCCCCAGAGCATGAACACCAGATGCGGCTGCCGTTCGCTGACCACCTCAATGATGCGGTCGGTGAAGTGTTGCCAGCCCTTGTCCTTGTGCGCGTTGGCGTTGGCGCGCTCAACCGTCATGGTGGTGTTGAGCAGCAGCACGCCCTGTTCGGCCCAGCTCTGCAGGTAGCCGTGGTTGGGAATGTCGATATTGAGGTCGCGTTTCAGCTCTTTATAGATGTTGACCAGCGACGGCGGCGCCGGCACGCCCGGTTGCACCGAGAAACACAGACCGTGGGCCTGGCCCGGGCCGTGGTACGGGTCCTGGCCGAGGATCACCACTTTCACCTTGTCCAGCGGCGTTGAGTTCAGTGCGTTGAAAATCAGCGGTCCCGGCGGATAGATCTCCTTGCCGGCTGCCCGCTCCTGCTGCAGAAAGCTGCGCAACTCTGCCATGTAAGGCTGGTCGAACTCAGCACGCAGTGCCTCCTTCCAGCTCGGTTCGAGTTTGATACGGTCGTCAGCAGTCATGGTCATTTCCGGCAAAAACAATGGGGCGAACCCTAGGAAAGCCGACCACGCTTGTCAATTGATCTGACGCAGATCCGGCACTTTCCCCCATAGCGATCATACTGATCGCTCAAATTTCCGATCGAGGTCACGATGAATCTGCACTTCGAAGAACTTACCGGCACCGACGGCGCACGCATCGGCATCGCCAGCCTGGATGCCGAAAAATCGTTGAACGCGCTGTCACTGTCGATGATCAACGCCCTCAGCGACAAATTGAACGCCTGGGCCAATGACCCGCAAATCGTCTGCGTGCTGCTGCGCGGCAACGGCGCCAAAGCCTTCTGCGCCGGCGGTGAGGTGCGCAGCCTGGTCGAAGCCTGCCGCGCTCACCCCGGCGAAGTCCCGCCGTTGGCCGCGCAGTTTTTCAGCGCGGAATATCGCCTCGATTACAGCCTGCATACCTATCCCAAGCCGCTGATCTGCTGGGGTCACGGTTATGTGCTCGGTGGCGGCATGGGTCTGCTGCAGGGCGCGAGCACGCGGATCGTCACGCCGAGCAGCCGTCTGGCGATGCCGGAAATCACTATTGGACTGTATCCGGACGTCGGCGCCAGTTGGTTTCTCGCCCGATTGCCGGGCAAGCTCGGCTTGTTTCTCGGCCTGACCGGCGCGCACATCAACGGCCGTGATGCACTGGATCTGGATCTGGCCGACCGTTTCCTGCTCGACGAACAGCAACCGCAATTGATCGAAGGCTTGCTGCAATTGAACTGGCAGGAACAGACCGCCATGCAGCTCAACAGCCTGCTCAAGGCTCTGCAGCAGGAGGCACTTGAGCAAATGCCCGAAGCGCAGTGGCTGCCGCGTCGCCAGCTGATCGACGAACTGCTCGATGTCAGCGACGTCACCTGTGCGTGGAAAGCCATCAGTCTGCACCTCGACAGCAGCGATCCATTGATCGCCCGAGCGGCGAAAACCATGACCGAGGGCTCGCCGCTGACCGCGCATCTGGTTTGGGAACAGATCAGCCGCGCGCGGCACATGTCGCTGGCCGAAGTATTCCAGATGGAATACACCCTGAGCCTCAATTGCTGCCGTCATCCGGAATTCAGCGAAGGCGTGCGTGCGCGGTTGATCGACAAGGATCAGAAGCCGCACTGGCACTGGCCGGATATCAGTAGCGTGCCGGATGCGGTGGTCGAGGCACACTTTCATAAAGTCTGGGAGGGACGGCATCCGTTGGCGGATCTGACCCAGTATTGAGGTGACGCGAGGCCCGCTATGGCGACTGAATTGCCATCGCGGGCCGGCTCAATCGGTCGTCTTGTCAGACATTCAGTTCGTAGAACTCAATGATTTCCCTCATGGCCCGCTGCGCTTCATCGTCGCCCTTTATCAAAATATCCTCGACATCCCTTAATGGCGGAAGCGGGTGCAGGCGCTCGGCAATCTGCGTCGCGCTGTAGTCTTGAGTCGCTGTTCCTTCGCTGACTCTTATGAAGCCAATAGCGCTTTCACCTTCGGCAAAGTGCCTGGAAACCCGGATTTTCGGTGCCATGCCGTAGTCGACCACGATCACCAGATCATCACGCTCACGGTGAAACTTCAGGTTGTCGATCGTCAGCCTGCGTTCGGAAAAATCGATCCCGTCCAGGCCGCCTCCGTTGTTGATGATTACGTCCCTGCCGAGGCCATCGTATCGGTAGATATCATTTCCAGCACCGCCGGTCAGCGTGTCATTGCCCGACCCACCCACCAGCAGATCATCACCGAGGCTGCCCGTGAGCACGTCATCCCCGTGCATGCCTCGGATCTCCCCCGCGCCGCTTATCGTGTCGTTGCCCCGACCGCCCACGAGTGGCAGCGCTCGTTCGTCTCGCAAGGAAGTTGAACGGATGGGATGGTTGACGATGACACCCGTATGAAAAGTCTCGGGCGCAGAGCCGAGCTGACTTGATTCCAGGAGCTGCTTCAAACTTGCGACCGACCCATCGGCGAACTTGACGAGTTCAATACCGGCCCCCTCAAGTTCACCGTTGTGGGGCAAGACGATGCGGACTTTTTGCGTCCCGCCCCATTGGATATCGAGTGTCGGATGAAGCATTTTCGCTTTCGGCGGGTTGCGGTAAGCCGCGCGATCCGGGTTGGGCTCCAGCTCGACATGAGTGGTCTCTATCAGCGCAGCACCCCAGCTCAATTGCAGTGCATCGCGCTGCGCGCCTGCTGGAAGGACGACCGTGTCCTGATCGGACATTCCGTACTCGTCTTTCCACTCCGCTGCGCCAACTTCTGCGCGGTGGAAAACAGGGTTCGGCACATCCGCAATCGTGGTGGTCGCTGCGGCGTACGCTTGCACGATGTAGGTGTCGGCGCCGTCTTCGCCGTAAAGCCAGTCATCCCCTGCCCCGCTGACCAGATAGTCGGCGCCCTCGGCGCCCAGCAAGGTATCGTCACCTGCACCTGCGGATAAAAACGCGCCCGGTGTTCTGTCGCCGACAGTGCCGTAGTCAAGTGGGGAGCCTGCATAAGCGACGATCAGATCATCACCCGCGCCGCCGTGGAAAACGTTTTCCACTTCGACGTTGACTCGCCCGCCGGCATCGTCGCCATGGACGATTTTGCGTTTGATCGTTTCAGTTGTGACATCCCAGCGAAACGCCTTGGGCACTGTTGCGCCCGAACTGAAGCTTGCCGCCGGATAGACGTACCAGCCTTCAAGCGCGCCGGATTCCTTTCGGCCCTCAACCAATACGTCGCCCGTATTGAATGAAAACCCGTTGGCCGAACCGGATCGATAATAGCGAGGCGCCTGAGCAGAGGAAGGCATTGCTCCCTCGGCTTTCACCGGTTTATGTTCGACACGGGTTGTGGTTGTCGACTGCCTTTCACTGACCACGGCGTGCCCTGCATCAACCTTCATCCATGGCGGCGTTTCAGACAGTGCTCCCGCTCCGACGCTGCCATCGATCAGCTCGGTGTGAGTGGTGTAACCGGTGTCGGTGGTAGTGATATGGCTGCGAACCCAGACGCCTTGCTCATTCAAGGTAAAACCTGTGGCGTGTCTGCGGGCGGAGCGTTTTGACTTGATTTGCGCGAGGAACTCATCGGTCCAGTTCACCGTTTGAACAGATGCCACTGGGCCTTGCGCCGCAGCGGTCACATCATCTGGCTTAACCGGATCCGCAACTTTGCTTTCAGGGGTTGCCGGGGCGGTGACAGGTTCCGGTACGGGTGACTCGGCCGTCTCTATCGGTGGCAATGTGTTGCGCAGGACATCTGCGTAATCAAGTACCACGCCGTCGCTGAAACTGAATGTGGAATCCTTCCACCGCTCGTGATTCTTGATGAGTATCGCGTCGCCCGTGCCATTGGCCAGTCGCAACACCGTGCCGACGGTAGCGTCGATAACGTCGGCCTTCAGGCTTTGCGCGCAAAACCCTGCACCGAACCTGATGATGTTGCGGCCGCCGGCATCGGTGACGATATCCAGACCGTCGCCAGCGCCGAAATAGTAGATGTCAGCGCCATCCATGCCATCCAGCACGTCAGCACCGGGACCGCCATCAAACACGTTGTCGCCAGAATCGCCGCGAAGGTAGTCCGTCCCTTCCCCGCCCAGCAAGGTGTCGTTGCCAGCGCCTCCGAGCAGCGTGTCGTTGCCTGAGCCACCGTGCAGATAATCGGCATTCTGCTCGGCCTCAGCGCTGTTTTCGTAATCGCCGGCAAGAATGTCGTCACCCGCGCCGCCGTACAGCGTGTCGGCACCGAAACCACCCTGTAACGTATCGTTTCCTTCGCCGCCCTGAAGCACGTCGTTGTTGCTCCCGCCCGGTTGCAGGTCAGACACATCGCCATCGAGGAAATCAGCCCCTGCGCCACCCACCAGCGTATCCGCGCCACCCATGCCGCGCAGGGTGTCATTCCCCGCGCCGCCATCGAGAAAGTCGTTGCCGTGATAACGAACCGGATGGTCAGGGCTGTCGCCGATCAGATCGTCATGGCCTTCGCCGCCGAAGAGCAAATCATCGCCACCGCCGCCCCAGAGCGTGTCATCGCCGAGGCCACCGTCCAGCAGATCATCGCCAAAAAAATGCGCGGCATCGCCTTCGACGCCGTCCAGTACGCCGTCATCACCCTGCAAAATGTCGTTGCCAGGGCCGCCATACAAAGCGTCGCTGCCACCGTTACCGCCGAGTGAATCATCACCACTGCCGCCGTCCAGCACATCGTTGCCATGGTGTCTGCTGGGCAGGCCACCGCCCCAATCGAGGTTGTCACCAAGCATCACGTCGTTGCCGCTGCCACCGGTCAGGGTGTCGTTACCTTGATCGCCTTTGAGAAAATCGTCGTCAGCTCCGCCGTCAAGCAGGTCCTCTCCCCAGCCGCCGTTGATAATGTCCTTGCCGCCCTGCCCATACAGCACGTCACTACCGCCTTCGGGCGCACTGTTTATCGAGGCCTTTGAATAGACCGCTCGGTGACTGGTCACACCGCGAGCAATCGTGACGGCAGCGCGCTTAACCGACCAACCTTGTTCCAGCGCACCGGTGGTTTCGTCTCCGGATAACACATCGTCGCCAGCACCGCCGATCAAGGTATCCCGGTCATTGCCACCGAGCAGAACATCTCGGGATGCCGTACCGATAAGCAAATCGTCACCTTGCCCGCCGTCGAGCCAGTCTCCGCGATTCGCCTTGCCCTTGGCGTCACCGTCGGCCATGGCCTTTTCGATTGTCGTCTGCTTGTCGCCGAATAACCGATCGTCTCCAGCCTTGCCAAACAATCGATCAGAACCGCCCAGGCCGAGAATGACATCGTCTGCGGCGGAACCGTAAAGTACGTCGGCCTTGTTGCGCTGTTTGACCTTGGGCAGCAGCACCACGTTGCCCAGCTCATCAAAGGAGGGCTGATCGCCGGGGACAGTGGGATCGGCGTCTTTGGCTTTCCAGTCGCCCTGAAGCGTCAGATCCGCAGCAGTGAGCGGCTGCCCCTCGTATTCAGGGAGGCGGATGCCAAGCATCCCGGGCTGGAAGTTTTTGATCACCACCAGATCGCCCTGGCCGTATTTGATGTTGAGGGTGTTTTCAACAAGCGCCAGGGTGATGGACCGATCCTCGGTAGACCAGATATTGCTCAGAGGCGCGCGGCGTTTGAGTGCGGGAATCGGTGCGCCATTGATCCACAGTTGCCCATCGGCGTTGGCATCAAGAATCTCGTCGATGCCATCGCCGCTGGCGAATTCATAACGGTCGTTGCCTTCGCCCCCGATCAAGGAGTCGTTACCCTTTCCTCCGATCAGAACATCGTCACCGGCCATCCCGTACAACTCATCATTGCCGTCACCTCCGGTTAGCGAGTCATTGCCGTGACCACCTTCAATGACATCGTGACCGGCCATCCCATCGATTGAGTCATTGCCCTCGCCGCCATACAGATGATCGGCATTGGCGCCACCGGCGAAAGATCGCCCGCCGTCATCACCGAACATGGCCAACGAGTTCAGCACTCCGGTGGTCATCGGCGCCTGTTTGCCGGAGGCGAGATCGGAGTAGGAAAACTGCTGCAGCGAGTGTTCTCCAAACGAGCCTTGGGTTCGGGCAATCAAACGGGCGAGCATCTGCGCACGGTCCGCCAGCCACTGCGCGGTGATAAAGCCTTCGCCAGTGTGCGGATCGTAAAGCTCGAGGTTGCGGTCGGGATAACCGTCGGCTCGCTCTATGACGACTTCACTGAGTTGCTGCAAAGAGTTGCGCAACGCCAGACCGAGCGGCGTCGCCTCGCCTGCCAGTTTCGCCCATGCATTGGCATTGCCGAACTCGCCTATTGTTCGGGTGACGATGCTTTGCGACTGCTCTGGGGAGAATGCCGAGAAGAAGGCGTAAGCATTGCTGGCGAAGGTGTCGTTGGTGGTGGGTGTGGCAGCAGAATCGCCGTCGTAAGTGCGCTTGAACATGTCGAGAAATTCGTTCTGGCCGTAGCGCAAGATCAGCTCGACCACGGCGGCAACAGGCGTGCCTTTGACTACATGCTGAATCAGCGGATTCACACTGCCACTGGCCAGCGCGATGTTGATTTGCTCGGGTACGACCGATAGCAGACTTTGCAGTGGATTGATGCCGAAATTGCTGATCGCCGCTCGCAGGCCGACGCTGTAGGCGTCGATGGCGAAGAGAATGTTTTTATAGTCGTCGAGCCGGTTGGGCTTTGCCTGGATGGGTGGGCCGCCATCTTCCGCATCCGGGTCGCCCGCAGAGATCAGTCTCCACGTTTCATAGGGAGGCTTTCCACCTAACAAGCTGAAACCGACCGTTCCAGACCAGCCGGCATTACGCTTAACGGCGGTGTCGTCCTCCCCGCAAACCTCCTTGAACAGAGCCTCGCCAATCGCGCTGGCGTCGATTTCTGCGATCTGGCTGATTGACGGCACGGTCCAGGGTGCCAGTTGACCGGCAAGGGATCCGTTGATCAGGGTATTGATGAAGTTGACGGCAACCTGGTTGGATGAAAGCTGCATCAGGTCTTCACTGAAAATTGTATTCAGTCTTAGTTCACCCTGGCGGGAGGTGTAACCACGAATCAGGGCAGAGTAGGCACCGTTTCCACCGTTGGCATCAATGGCCACGGCAAGCCAGAGTCTGGCGCTTTTCAGCACTTCTCCGGCCTCTTTATCGGCAGTTACAACGTCAGAAACTTTTTCACCAATAATATCGAACAGCTTTTGGTACAGGGGGGCGCAGCTTGCCCCTGCTATTTTCAGCGCATCGTACTGAATTCGTTTTGAGCTCAGCCTCATTCCTTTGCAAATATTAGCCGCGTTGAAAATCTCTGATTTTTCCATGTCGCTAAAAACATAACTCATTGTTACTTCCTTGTAATAACAGCCCGTGAAAGATAACCACTGAGATACTTGAGCATCTCAGGTGCTTCGCGTAATGACGCTAATCCGAGTTTTACGCCACCGTGCCCACCAGCGAAGTCGAAGTTATCCAGATTGATAGCGCAGAAGAAATTCAGTTTGTCGAAATCAAGATTTTCCAATTCAGTTCTGCTGAACCTTGCCAGTTTCTCGTCAGTCAGCTTTTCCTCCGAAGCCGGGCGAATCAAGCCGTCACAGTTGATCAACCGAGGGGTTCCATCTCGCCGCGGCCAGCCAGTAATGACAAACGTTCTAACCGAATCTTCATTCTTGAAATGCGGCGGAGGTGCATCGAGCCAAATCTCCAGCCCCGGATAATTCTTTAGTTTCACAATCAACTCATCCGGCCAGTTGACGTGCCGATAACCCCGCTCATGGGGTTCGGTGGTTTCTTTCCTGGTAAAAAGTCCGGCGTTCAATTTATAGAGCCGCCAACTTTTGGGGATCGACTCTGGGCGCTGATTCTGGTACCGGTGCAGCCCCGTCCCGGTCCACCAGAAAAGCCCCTTCAGAGCAATCGCCAGACACGCTTTCTTGTTGACCATTTCAGGCATGCCTACGTAAAACTCAGGGACCAGCGTCTTATCTATATAGGCGCCGCCTAATATCGGCACTTGCTGCATGCTCGCCAGCTTGTTCTGGCAAGCTTTCTCGTTTGCCTGGTGAATAGCCGCCGACTCGGCAGTTTGTTCTTTGCGAATATAAAATTCCGCTACGCAGTAACAGACATAAAAGAACAATCCATACTTCAACAACCTTTTAAACCACTTGATCGCCTGCTTACGCGACTTCCTGGACATTTCAAACCTCCCGCTCAAACTGCGGAACGGTTGGTATGTCGCTATGCCCGGATATCGCGCTTGCAAAAACCTCAAAATATTGGCTCACGCCCGATTCCACACTGAACCGACCTGCCGTCAACTTCGCGGCGCTGGCAAGACCATCGTACTCACCTGCCGACTTCAAAACCTTGCATACACTTCTGGCAATTTCTTGATGGTCGAAGAAATCCACCAATATGCCATTCGCCCCCTCGACAATGACTTCCCTTACCGGAGCCGTATCCGACGCAACAACCACACAACCGGACGCCATCGCCTCCAGTAACGACCAGGACAAGACAAACGGATACGTCAAATAGACATGAACTTTCGAACACCGCAGAACCGCTCGATAAGTCTGGTAAGGAAGTTTCCCTGTGAAATGCACTCTGGAGTGATCGAAACTGACCTCCGCCTCCATCCTGCTGCGCCAATCCGGGTACCCGACCGGCTTACTCCCATAACTGACACCGTCACCGCCAACCACGATGATCTGCGCGTCGGGGCACTCGGCCTGAATAAGCGGGATAGCTCGCATGAAACTGTGAAAGCCGCGATAAGGCTCAAGGTTTCTGGCGACATAGGTAACGATCGGCTGTCCGGCTTTGACCTCGATTCCATTGGGCAATCTGACTGCCCCGACTTTCGCCAGGTCAGAATTTTGAATCACACCTTCGTGAATGACCCGAATCGCCGACCGGTAAGCGGCCGGAAACAGGCTGCGCTGCCACTGCGTAGGCGCGATTGCGATATCGCATTGTTGAAGATTCAACAGATGCAGCGAGTTGAGCACTCGCAGCCGTGACGACTCCCTTGCGGCTCGCCGGAATTCAGGGTCGAACCCGCAATCGGCGCCCTGCGCTCGATAGTAATACTCGCAATAGTGAATCAGCGGCGTATCGGCATAGACGTCCTTGGCAAACAGCGTCTCTCCCCATCCGGGATGAGCAAGAATCACGTCTGGCTGATAGCCCGAACGTTTCAGCCTGCCCAGGATTTCAAAAACCTTCTGCCCGTCGATCACCGCTTGTTCGTAGCGGATCAGATACGGGTGAATATTGCCGGGCGCTCGGCTGGTCGCTCGATATCGATGGATTTCCACACCGGCGACGCCCGGTGCAGTGTCCCGACCTATCGCCACAACCTCATCACCGCGCTCCAGCGCCGCCAGCACCACATGACGGAACTGACCCGGAAAATTTTGGTGAATAACCAGAAGCTTCATAGCGCTAAACGTCCATTTTTCGCCGCTATCGAGCTGAGGATTGCTCGCCTCGTTCGGCATCCACGAACGCTAACAAACGCCACGAAATGAAACTGTAGGACGCTTCCGGGAATCTCCTAGGAGATGGCCAACGGAACAACTTTTCGCCGGGCAAAAAAAAGCGGCGCTTGATGCGCCGCTTGTTCATTGCAGAGATTTACCAGCGGTTGCCACGGCCGTTGTAGTCACGCCGACCGCTGTGGCGATCATAGTTGCCGCGACCGCGGTGGTCATTGTCCCAACCGCCGCGACGGTGGCCGTCCCAGCGTCCGCGATCATTGCCGTGCCAGCGACGGCTTTCGTAGTAACGCGGGGCCGGTTGGTAGTGCCGCGGCGCCTGGTAATAAC
Source organism: Pseudomonas sp. 1L-E-NC-VB-C3 (assembly GCF_057291535.1). Lineage (NCBI taxonomy): Bacteria > Pseudomonadati > Pseudomonadota > Gammaproteobacteria > Pseudomonadales > Pseudomonadaceae > Pseudomonas > Pseudomonas sp. 1L-E-NC-VB-C3. Next base: position 53,217 of record NZ_JBXAWD010000004.1, read on the forward strand.
GTGGTTGCTGGTAGTACCGCGGCGCTGGCTGGTAGTAGCGCGGCTGGGTGTAATAGGTGCCGCCGCTGCGGTAATAGGAGCCGCCACCGCTGTAATAGGCCGGTGCGGGTGATGTGTAGACCTCTGACCTGTAGTAGCTGTCTCCATAGGAATAAGGAACGCATCCGCCAAGGGAAAAAAGCATCACGGCAAGCAGTACGATTCGGCGATACATGGCGGCCTCCTGGACCGCGGGTTGGCCACACCAGCGACGCTGGCAGGCGACCGTCAGCAATTGCATGACTGTCGAAGAATCAGACAGCGGTTTCGGAATCTGGTGCGTTCCTGCAACAAGTTGAAACAAGTGATCATGAAATCTTGTTAATCCGCAAATCAACGCCCCGTGAACCCTGAACACGCTGCATGACGGTGCAACCACGCACCACCACGATGCGCTGTCGCTCGCCCCGCTCACTTCGACAATCCAGCAGATCCCCGCCGCAGAGGCCTCGGCCCGACTTGGCACGCCTCTCGCTTTAGCAAACCCGTGCAGGAGTCATCACAGGTTCGCGGCACCACAATTTGCAATGGCTGACTAGGGTTCCGGCTCGCAAGCGCGAGTGGCTGGTCCGAGAGTTGGCGACCTCCAGTTGAGGTTACACGGCGGGACAAAAGCCCGGGAGACAAGCCACCGTTCGCGGTGCCGCATTGCCTTCCTGTCCGCCCTCGATCAACTGGAGAATCCGCAATGATCCGACTACGTTTCCCCGCCCTGCTCGCCGCCGCCTTCGCCGCGCTCATCAGCACGCAATCTTCCGCCGCCCAGAAAGACCACTTCAGCGTGTGCTGGACGATCTACGCCGGCTGGATGCCATGGGAATACGCCGGCAGCCAGGGCATCGTCGACAAATGGGCGAAGAAATACGGGATCAAGATCGACGTCGTGCAGCTCAACGACTACGTCGAATCGATCAACCAGTACACCGCCGGCCAGTTCGACGGCTGCACCATGACCAACATGGATGCGCTGACCATTCCGGCTGCCGGTGGTGTCGACAGCACCGCGCTGATCGTCAGCGATTTCTCCAACGGCAACGACGGTATCGTGCTCAAGGGTGAAGGCAAGAAAGTCGCCGACCTCAAGGGCATGGACGTCAATCTGGTCGAGCTGTCGGTCTCCCATTACCTGCTGGCCCGGGCGCTGGACTCGGTGGACCTGACCGAGAAAGACCTGAAGGTGGTCAACACCTCCGACGCCGACATTGCCGCCGCGTTCAACACCGACGACGTCAACGCCGTGACCACCTGGAACCCGATGCTCTCGGATATCAAAGCCAAACCCGGCGTCACCGAAGTGTTCAATTCCAGCCAGATCCCCGGCGAGATCATGGACATGATGGTGGTCAACAGCGCCACCCTCAAAGACAACCCGGCGCTGGGCAAAGCGCTGACCGGGGCGTGGTTCGAAGTGGTCGCTTTGATGAACGCGAAAAGTGCCGCGAGCAAAGCTGCGCTGGAGCACATGGCCAAGGCCTCGGGAACTGATCTCGCCGGCTTCCAGGCGCAACTGGACACCACAAAACTGTTCGCCACGCCGAGCGAAGCGCTGAATTTCGCCACCAGCAAACAACTGCCGGACACCATGCGCAAGGTCGCCGAATTCTCCTTCGAGCATGGTCTGCTCGGCGAAGGCGCGAAGGACCCGAGCGCGGTCGGCATGTCCTTCGCCAACGGCGTGACCAGCGGCGACACCGCCAATCTCAAGCTGCGCTTCGATCCGACCTACGTGCAGATGGCCGCCGACGCCAAGCTGTAAGCCACGGAGGATTTGGCCATGCGCCTGATCAATCGCCACCCCGATCGCCCGAGTCGCCTGTTATTGGTGATCCTGCCGTTCGCGCTCGTGCTGTTCGCCTACTTCACAGGCTCGGCCGAGCGCCTGGCGGACAACCCCAACGACAAACTGCTGCCCAGCGCCGTGCAGATGAGCGACGCGGTAAAACGCCTGGCCTTCAACGCCGACAGCCGCACCGGCGAATATCTGTTGTGGCAAGACACCGCGTCGAGTCTGCGGCGCTTGGCTATCGGCCTCGGCATCGCAGCGCTGGCGGGTCTTTGCCTGGGTATTGCGGCGGGCACCCTGCCGCTGTTCGGCGCGCCGTTGTCGCCGCTGCTGACGGTGCTGTCGATGGTGCCGCCGCTGGCGATCCTGCCGATTCTGTTCATCGTCTTCGGGCTGGGCGAGTTGTCGAAAGTCATGTTGATCGTCATCGGCATCACCCCGGCGTTGGCCCGGGATCTGGAACAGCGTGCCCGCGACATTCCGGTCGAACTGCTGATCAAGGCGCAGACCCTCGGCGCCTCGACCTGGACGCTGATGCTGCGCGTGGTCTTGCCGCAGCTGTTGCCGCGCTTGCTGATCTCGCTGCGCTTGATGCTCGGTTCGGCGTGGCTGTTCCTGATTGCCGCCGAAGCGATCGCCTCCACCGACGGCCTCGGCTACCGGATCTTTCTGGTGCGGCGCTACCTCGCCATGGATGTGATCCTGCCCTATGTGGTGTGGATCACCCTGCTCGCCTGGCTGATGGACTGGGGCCTGAAACAGCTGACCCAGCGCGCTTTCCCTTGGTATGAGGGAGCGGCGAAATGAGCTTCATCACAGTAAAAAACGTCTGGCAGCAGTACGCCGATCAAGTGGTGCTGGAAGGCTTGAACCTGAGCGTCAACGAGGGCGAGTTCTGCACCTTGGTCGGCGCCTCCGGTTGCGGCAAATCGACCTTCCTGCGCCTGCTGCTCGGCCAGGAAAGCGCCAGTCGCGGGGAGATTCTGCTCGACGGCCAGCCCTTGGCCAGCGAGCCGGATGCCAGCCGTGGCGTGGTCTTTCAGCGCTACTCGGTGTTCCCGCACCTGAGCGTGCTCGACAACGTCGCCCTCGGTCTCGAATTGCCGCGCGCGCCCTTGCTTGGCCGGCTGTTCGGCAACGCCAAACGCGAGGCGCGCGAGCAGGCTGCAGCCCTGCTGACAAAAGTCGGCCTCGGCCATGCGCTGGACAAGTACCCGGCACAGCTGTCCGGCGGCATGCAGCAACGCTTGGCCATCGCCCAGGCGCTGATCATGAAGCCGCGCGTGTTGCTGCTCGACGAGCCCTTCGGCGCGCTCGATCCGGGCATTCGCAAAGACATGCACGCGCTGCTGCTGGAACTGTGGCGCGAGACGCAACTGACGGTGTTCATGGTCACCCACGACCTGCCCGAAGGCTTCAGCCTCGGCACGCGTCTGCTGGTGTTCGACAAGGTGCGCCTCGACCCGCACGCCCCCGGCGCCTATGGCGCCCGCATCACCTACGACATCCCGTTGAACAGCGACCGCCGCGCCCAGCGCGCCGCCGTCGAGGCGCTGCCGCTGCCGCTGGCGGGCACCCTTCGCACTGCTTGAGAGGACTGCTCCAATGACTGATTCAATCCAACTCTTCCCACCCTTCGCTGAAGAACTGCTGCCGGGCGGCGGCCACCGTTCGTTCGTGCTCAAGCGCGGCCAGTTACTGCGCCTGACCGACCTGCGCGGCGGCGCCAATGTCAGCCTGACCTTGCTCAATGCCAATGAAAAAACCGAGCGGCTGAACCTGCCCGACAGCCTCAAATGCCAACACACCGCCAAGCTCACCGCCGGCCACTGCCTGTACTCGGACATGGGCCGCGTACTCGCCGCGATCACCGGCGACACCTGCGGTTGGAGCGACAGCCTCGGCGGTGTGCTTTGCGCACAGGAAGTCGCCGAAAAGTACGGCCAGGGCCGCTACCAGGAACTGCGCAACGGCTTCTTTCGCAACGGCACCGACAACCTGCTGGTGGAACTCGGCAAGTGGGGCCTGGGCCTGTCCGACCTGCTGATGACCCTGAATCTGTTCAGCCGCGTGAACGTCGATGAGGCCGGGCGTTTCCACTTCGTCGAGGGCAATTCGAAGGCAGGTGACTACATCGAGTTGTACGCGCCGATGGACACCCTGGTGGTGCTCACCGCCCTGCAACATCCGATGGACCCGTCACCCGAATACGCCCCGAAACCCTTGAAGCTGAGCTGGATGAACGCCGACGCCAGCGTCGCCGAACACTGCCGCACTTCGCGCCCGGAAAACGAGCGCGGCTTTATCAACACCGACCGTTTGTTCGCCTGAGGATCGCTGCCATGTCACTCGCAATTGCCACTTCGCACAAGCAAGCCGACAGCGCGATCTACCGCGCCACCATTCCCGCCGGCGAGCCCTGGCTGATGGAAGTCAAGGCCGGGCAGACCCTGCGCATCCTTGATCTGGAAGGCAATCAGGCCGTCGACACTTTGTTTTACAGCCTCGCCAACCCGAAGGAACGCTACGACGTGCAACGCACCTTGCGTAGGCAGAACAGCGTCTACCTGAGCACCGGCAGCGTGCTGTATTCCAACCTCGGCCAGCCGATGCTGACCATCGTTGCCGACACTTGCGGGCGCCACGACACCCTCGGCGGCGCCTGCGCGCAAGAGAGCAACACCGTGCGCTACGCCCTGGAAAAACGCTACATGCACAGCTGCCGCGACAACTACCTGCGCGCCTGCGCCCACGACGGCCGATTGAGCAAAGGTGACATCGGGCCGAACATCAATTTTTTCATGAACGTGCCAGTGACGGCGGACGGCGGGCTGACTTTCGAGGACGGTATTTCGGCGCCGGGCAAGTATGTCGACTTGCGCGCCGAGATGGACGTGATCGTGCTGATTTCCAACTGCCCGCAGTTGAACAACCCGTGCAATGCCTACAACCCGACCCCGGCGGAGTTGCTCGTATGGAACTGACCATCAGCCGTTTACGCCGTTGGCTTTTTGCCCTGTGCCAGGCGCGTTCCGGGCAGTGCCTGAAATCCACCAGACAACCCTGAACCCTGTGGGAGCGAGCCTGCTCGCGAATGCGCCGTGTCATTCAGCATTGATGTGGCTGATCCACCGCCTTCGCGAGCAGGCTCGCTCCCACAGGGGGTTTGTGGTGGGTTTGAGTGAAGTGTGTTTTTTCCATCCGGGACGGCCCGGATGTCTGTCGAAAAACAGCGGGACGGCCCGCTCCCCCTTCAGGGGTTATGCCATGTTCGAAAAAATCCTGATCGCCAACCGTGGCGCGATTGCCTGTCGCATCCTGCGCACGATCAACGTGCTGAAGGCCCAAGGCGTCGCCGTGTACTCAGAAGCCGATGCTGCCAGCCTGCACATCTCCCAGGCCGCTGAAGCGTACAGCCTCGGCGAAGGCGCGGCGTCCGCGACGTATCTGGCCGTCGATAAAATCCTCGCTATCGCCAAACAAAGCGGCGCCACGGCGATTCATCCCGGCTACGGATTTCTCTCGGAAAACGCAGCGTTCGCCGAAGCCTGCGAAGCGCAGGGCATCGCCTTCATCGGCCCGACGCCGGAGCAATTGCGGGTGTTCGGCCTCAAGCACACTGCTCGCGCATTGGCCAGACAGCACGGCGTACCGATGCTCGAAGGCACCGACCTGCTCGACAGCCTCGATTGCGCGCTGAGTGCCGCCGAACAGGTCGGCTACCCGGTGATGCTGAAAAGCACCGCTGGCGGTGGTGGCATCGGCATGCGCGTGTGCCGCAGCGCCAGTGAATTGAGCGAATCATTCGAAGCGGTGAAACGCCTCGGTCAGAACAACTTCAGCGACGCCGGGGTGTTCATCGAGAAGTACATCGAACGCGCGCGGCATCTGGAAGTGCAGGTGTTCGGCGACGGCTGCGGTGAAGTCATCGCTCTCGGTGTGCGCGACTGTTCGGTGCAGCGGCGCAACCAGAAAGTCCTCGAAGAAACCCCGGCGCCGAACCTGCCAGAAGGCATGGCCGATGAGCTGTGCGCAGCGGCGATCAAACTGGCGCAAGCGGTGAATTATCGCAGCGCCGGCACCGTCGAATTCGTCTTCGACAGCGAGGGCCAGCGCTTCTATTTTCTCGAAGTGAACACGCGCTTGCAGGTCGAGCACGGCGTCACCGAACAGGTGTGGGACGTGGACCTGGTGCGCTGGATGATCGAGTTGGCCGCCGGTGATCTGCCGCCGCTGAACGAGTTGTATCAAGGCCTGGAACCGCAGGGCCATGCGATTCAGGCACGTCTGTACGCGGAAGATCCGGGGCGTGATTTCCAGCCGAGCCCGGGCCTGCTGACCGCTGTGCAGTTTCCGCCAGCCAACGGCGTTGAGTTGCGCATCGACACCTGGGTCGAAGCCGGTGTGGAAATCCCGCCGTATTTCGACCCGATGATTGCCAAGCTCATCGCTTGGGCGCCGAGCCGCGAACAGGCTCGCGCCGAACTCCATCAGGCACTGGGCGATAGCCTGCTGTATGGCGTGGAAACCAACCGCGATTACCTGCGGCAGATTCTCCTCGATACTCCATTCGCCAGCGGCCAGCCGTGGACCCGTTGCCTGGAAAATCTGCTCTATCACGCCAACACCTTCGAAGTGCTCAGCGCCGGCACGCAAACCAGCGTGCAGGACTATCCCGGACGCCTCGGTTACTGGGCCGTCGGCGTGCCACCCTCGGGGCCGATGGACAGCCGAGCGCTGCGTCTGGGCAATCGCCTGCTCGGCAATGAACAAGGCGCCGCCGCACTGGAAATCACCATGAGCGGGCCGATCCTGCGCTTCAATTGTGACGCGGTGGTCGCGGTGACCGGCGCGCCGATTGCCTTGACCCTTGACGCTGAACCGGTGCCGATGAACACCGCGCTGCTGATCCCGGCCGGCGCGACATTGCAACTGGGCAGCATCAGCGGCGCCGGCGCGCGCAGTTATCTGTGCCTGCGCGGCGGCGTGCAGGTGCCGGATTATCTGGGCAGCAAAAGTACCTTCACTCTCGGCCAGTTCGGCGGGCATGGCGGACGGGCGTTAAGGGCCGGTGACGTGTTGCATGTGCCGGCATTGGCCGACCACAGCGCCGGCCAGCAACTGGCCGAGCAGCACATCACCACGCTGCCGAGCGTGCGCCAGATCCGGGTGATCTACGGTCCGCACGGCGCCCCGGAATACTTCAGCGAAAACTACATCGCCACGTTCTTCGCGACCCAGTGGGAAGTGCACTTCAACTCCAGCCGCACCGGCGTGCGCCTGATCGGACCGAAACCTGAGTGGGTGCGTGAGGATGGCGGTGAAGCGGGTCTGCACCCGTCGAACATCCATGACAATCCGTATGCGATCGGGGCGGTGGACTTCACTGGCGACATGCCGGTAATTCTCGGCCCGGATGGCCCGAGCCTGGGTGGGTTTGTCTGCCCGGTGACGGTGATTGAGGCGGACCTGTGGCAGCTGGGGCAGCTCAAGGCCGGCGATAAAATTCAGTTCATCCCCGTCGACCTCGGCACCGCCCGCAATCTCGCCCTGAAATGGGATGCCCCCTGTGGGAGCTGGCTTGCCAGCGATGGTGCCCGATCTGACACCGCATCAACTTCATCGCTGGCAAGCCAGCTCCCACAAGGGATTGTGTCGCCTGTGGTTCTTGAGTTGGGTCAGGGGGATCGGCGGCTTGTCGGGAGGGTTTCTGGCGACACTCATTTACTGCTGGAAATCGGCGCGCCGGAGCTTGATCTGGTCCTGCGCTTTCGCGCCCACGCGCTGATGCAGGCGCTGGAAAGCCAAGCCCTGCATGGCGTGATCGACCTCACCCCGGGCATTCGCTCGCTGCAAGTGCACTACCAGCCCGAGCAACTGCCGCTGGCCGATCTGCTCGGCACCATCGCTGGCGAATGGGACGCGGTGTGCGCCGCCAAGGACTTGCAGGTGCCTTCGCGCATCGTGCACTTGCCGCTGTCGTGGGACGACCCGGCCTGTCAGTTGGCGATCGAGAAATACATGACCACCGTGCGCAAGGACGCGCCGTGGTGCCCGAGCAATCTGGAGTTCATCCGGCGCATCAACGACCTGCCAAATCTCGACGAAGTGCAGCGCACGGTGTTCGATGCGAGCTATCTGGTGATGGGCCTTGGCGACGTCTATCTCGGCGCGCCGGTGGCCACGCCGCTCGACCCGCGTCATCGTCTGGTGACCACCAAGTACAACCCGGCACGTACCTGGACGGCCGAAAATTCGGTCGGCATCGGCGGCGCCTACATGTGCGTGTACGGCATGGAAGGCCCGGGCGGTTATCAGTTTGTCGGGCGCACCCTGCAGATGTGGAATCGCTATCGCGAAGTCGCCGCGTTCGACGGCAAACCGTGGCTGCTGCGCTTCTTCGATCAGATCCGCTTCTACCCGGTCAGCGCCGAAGAACTGCTGCGCATTCGCCGCGATTTCCCGTTGGGGCGCTTCGATCTGAACATCGAACACAGCCAGCTCAACCTCGCCGACTATCAGGCATTTCTCAGTCAGCAAGCCGCGGGCATCAGCGCTTTCCGTGCGCAGCAACAGGGCGCGTTCAAAGCTGAACGCGAGCGCTGGATCGCCAGCGGCCAGGCGCATTTCGACAGCGAAGAAGCCGTGCCTGACGCCAGCGAAGAAGCACCACTGGAAAACGGTGAACACAGCGTCGACAGCCACATCGCCGGCAATCTCTGGCAGGTGCAGGTCGAGGCCGGCCAGCGTGTCGCGGCGGGCGATGTGCTGGTGATTCTCGAGTCGATGAAGATGGAAATCCCTGTGCTCGCGCCGCTGGCCGGTGTGGTGCGCGAGATCCGCGTGCAACCCGGTTCGGCGGTGCGCGCCGGACAAAGGGTGGTGGTGCTGGAACTCGACTGAAGCCATTTTTTATAAGGATCAACCGATGAATCTGCAACTCGATGCACTGCGCCAGGCCTATCGCAATGGCGACACCACACCGCGCCAACTGCTGCTGCAATTGCGCGAAAAAGCGGCCGCGCTGAATTCCGACTATCACCTGTTCATTCACTTGCTCAGCGTCGATGAACTGGAGCCGTACCTCGCCGCCCTCGACGGTCGTGACCTCGACAGTCTGCCGCTGTATGGCGTGCCATTCGCGATCAAGGACAACATCGATCTGGCCGGCATTCCCACCACAGCCGCGTGCCCGGCGTTTGCCTATGTGCCGCAGCAGTCGGCGACCATCGTCGAGCAACTGTTGGCGCTGGGGGCGATCCCGCTGGGCAAGACCAATCTCGATCAGTTCGCCACCGGCCTCAATGGCAGCCGCTCGCCTTATGGTGCGTGCCCGAACAGCGTGCTGGCGGAGTATCCGTCCGGCGGTTCCAGTGCGGGTTCATCGCTGGCGGTAGCGCTGGGTGTGGCGAGTTTTGCCTTGGGCACTGACACCGCCGGTTCCGGGCGAGTGCCGGCGGCGCTGAATAATGTGGTGGGATTGAAGGCGAGCAAAGGCCTGATTTCCACCGCTAGCGTGCTGCCGGCGTGCCGCACGCTGGACTGTGTAACCACCTTCACCGCGACCGCCCGTGAGGCCAGTCAGTTGCTGGCGTTGACGGCCAGACACGATCCTCGCGATGAATACAGCCGAGGCAATCCGGCATGGAACGACGGCTCGGCATTTGGCGCGCCACGGCCGTTTCGCTTCGGCGTGCCACGGGCACAGGACCTTGAATTTTTCGGCTGCAACGAGGGGCCACAGTTGTTCGCAGCCGCCATCGAACGGCTCAAGGCCTTGGGTGGCGAAGCCGTCGAGCTGGACCTGTCACCGTTTCTGGAAGCAGCGCGGTTGCTTTACGACGGGCCATGGGTGGCCGAGCGCTACAGCGTCGCCGGTGAGCTGATGGAGCAGAATCCCGAAGCGGTGCTGCCAGTGATCCGTGCGGTGCTGGCCAGGGCTCCGGCAGTGACTGGCGTGCAGACCTTCCGCGCGCAATATCGATTGCAGGCGCTGAAGGCCCTGTGCGACGAAGCCCTGGAAAATCTCGACTGCGTGCTGACACCGACCATCGGCCGTCCAGTGACCCTGGCCGAACTTGAGGCGGAACCGGTGCTGCGCAATTCCGAACTTGGCTATTACACCAACTTCATGAACCTGCTCGACTACGCCGCCGTCGCCGTGCCGACCGCGTTCATGGACAATGGTTTGCCGTGGGGCGTGACGTTGTTCGGGCGGGTATTTACCGATCAGTATCTGTTGAGCGTGGCGGATGCGTTGCAGCGCCAGCAGGACAGCGCCCTGCCAGCTCCGGCGAACGCTGCGCGCAACGACCGCGCTCGATTGGTGGTGTGTGGCGCGCATCTGCAAGGGCTGGCGCTGAACTGGCAACTGACCCAGCGTGGCGGGCGCTTGCTGGAAACCACATTCAGTTCGCCGGACTATCGACTGCACGCCCTCGCCGGCGGCCCACCGCTGCGTCCGGGGATGGTACGAGTCAAGGACGGCGGCGTGGCGATTGCCGTGGAGGTCTGGGAATTGCCGAGCAGCGAGCTGGGCTCGTTTCTCACCGGAATTCCGGCGCCGCTCGGGTTGGGCAAGGTGCAACTGGCGGATGGGCGCTGGGAGAGCGGGTTTATCTGTGAGCCGTATGGGTTGGAGGGTGCGGTGGATATCAGTCATTTCGGGGGATGGCGGGCATACCTCAAAACCCTGGCCTGAATCTGTCGCCCTGTGGGAGCGAGCCTGCTCGCGAATGCGGTATGTCATTCAACATGGATGTGGCTGACCCACCGCTTTCGCGAGCAGGCTCGCTCCCACAGGTTCTGGCGCACCACCCCCGAATAAAGGAACGACCATTCACGCCGCACAGGGAGCAGTTATTTGCGCGCAGTGCCACTAGAATGCATCCCATCGGGCCACTGCCAACGGATCTGCCATGCCGCTTCGTTCTCCCTTGTACTCGCAACGTTCACTGGTGCTCACCCTGGTCGCCCTGCTCGGCGCCGGCTTTCTCGCCACGTCACTGTTGAGCTACTTCGCCTCCCGCGCGTCGATCCGCGACAACATCGTCAACACCGAACTGCCACTGACCTCCGATACGGTCTATTCGGAAATCCAGAAAGACCTGGTCCGGCCGATCCTGATTTCCTCAATGATGTCCCGTGACACGTTCATGCGCGACTGGGTGGTCAACGGCGAGCAGAATCCCGAGCAGATGACCCGCTATCTCGACGAGGTCATGACCCATTACGGCGCCTACACGGCGTTCTTCGTTTCCAATGCCACGCTCACCTACTACCACGCCAAAGGCGTGCTCAAGCAGGTCAAAGTCGACGAGCCGCGCGACACCTGGTACTTCCGCGTGCGCGACATGCAGGACCCGTACGAGATCAACGTCGACCCGGATCTGGCCAACAAGGACAACCTGACGTTCTTCATCAACTACAAGGTCTACGACTACCACAACCGCTTCATCGGCGCCGCGGGCGTGGGCCTGACCGTGGACGCGGTGATCAAGCTGATCGACAAGTATCAACAGCGCTATCAACGCAGCGTGTACTTCGTCGACACCTTCGGCCGCCTCGTATTGACCGGTGCCGAGGGTGGTCCGGAAGGCGCGCACATCGGCCAGAGTCTTGGCGAACTGGAGAGCATGAAAGGTCTGGTCAGCCAGTTGCCCAAGCCGCACAGCGGCAGCTACGAATACTCCACCCACGGCCAGGGACATTTTCTCAACGTGCGGTTTATCCCCGAGTTGAACTGGTACCTGTTCGTCGATAAACGCGAAGACGGCGCGCTGAGCGAGATCCGCCAGTCGCTGTATCTCAACCTGCTGATCTGCCTGTTGGTGACGTTGATCGTACTGGCGCTGCTCAATCGGGTGATCAAACGCTTCCAGGCGAAGATCCAGGCGCACGCCACCCTCGACAGTCTCACCGAATTGCCGAACCGACGCGGCTTCGACATCCTCGCCGCGCAAGCGCTGCACGAGGCCCAACGGGAAACCAAGCCGCTGACCGCGTTGCTGCTCGACCTCGACCACTTCAAAGCCTTGAACGACACCTACGGGCACATGGCTGGCGACCAGGTATTGATCGGTTTCGCCCGCGACCTGCAAAGTTGCCTGCGTCACGCCGATATCGTCTGCCGCTGGGGCGGTGAAGAGTTCATCGTTCTATTGAAAGACACCGACGGCGAGACCGGGCAGAAAATTGCCGAGAAGATCCGCCAACACGTCGAACAACACGAATATGCCTACGATGGCCACAGCCTGCATCTGACCGTGAGCATCGGCGCCACCACCGTGCAACGCGATGACACCTTGCACACCCTGCTGTCGCGGGCCGATCATGCGATGTACCGCGCCAAGCAAACCGGGCGCAACCGCACCTGCATGGAAATGCCGCACTCGACCTATGCCTGATAACGACGTCAAACCCGACCACTGCCCGGCCTGCGGTGCGCGCAACGATTGCAGCCTCGCCGACCCGCGCACCGCCGACCGCGAATGCTGGTGCTACGGCGTGACCATCGACCCTGCAGTGCTCGAAGCGCTGCCGGCCGAGTTGCGCAATCAAGCCTGCCTGTGCCCGCGTTGCGCCCAGGTCGAAGCGCAGTTGCAAGCAGACCGGCGGCCGATCCCGTAAGATGCGCGGCCCTTTGTCCGTTGAATTCTGACCATGCGCGTCGACCGCTTCCTCAGCAATCTGCCCCGCTACAACCGTCAGCAGGTGCGCCTGTTGCTGGTGGAAAAGCGCGTGCGGATTGACGGAAAAGTCGTCAACGACCCGCACAGTGAGGTGCTGGAATTCAGCCGGGTCGAAGTTGACGATGAGGTGCTGCAAAGCGGTAAGCCGGCTCGCTATTTCATGCTGCACAAGCCGCCGGGCTGCGTCAGCGCCACCCGCGATCCGCAGCATGCGACCGTGCTCGACCTGCTCGATGAACCGCACAAGGACGATCTGCACATCGCCGGGCGTCTGGATTTCAACACCACCGGGCTGATGCTGATCACCAATGACGGCGCCTGGTCGCGGCGCCTGACGCAGCCGCAAACCAAACTGGCGAAGGTCTATTACGTCGAAACCGAACAGGACATCGACCCGAGCTACGCGCTGAAATTTGCCGAGGGCATCTACTTCGCTTTCGAAGATCTGACCACTCAACCGGCACAGCTTGAGCTGCTCGGCCCACGCTCGGCACGGCTGAGCATCGTTGAAGGCCGCTACCATCAGGTCAAGCGCATGTTTGGGTTCTTCAACAACAAAGTCCTGCGCCTGCACCGCGAATCCATGGGCAAACTGACCCTCGATCACGCGCTAAAACCGGGCGAGTACCGCGCTTTGCGCACCGAAGAGATTCATTTGTTCTAAGCCGGCGACCGCTCAGCCGAAGTTGTCGAACAATTCGCCGACGGCACTTGCGTGATCCTGAGTCCCCTGCTTGAATCAGGACGTCGGCCGAAATGTGACCGATGAGTCACCACATACTTCCAAGAAACTTTTTGTCGGTCGTCTGCCCTCAAGGGCTGCGCCTCAGCCGACAATCTGCCCGCCAATAACAACACCCGTCGACCTGCCGTACCGGATCGACATGGGCCAGCAAATTTCAGGCGTATGCCTACCTGTCACAAAGCTCGTGCAATCTCGATTGCGCGCATACCCGCTTGCTTGCCAGGAGTCTTATGACATGAGGCCAGAAATCGCTGTGCTGGATATACAGGGTCAGTATCGGGTTTACACGGAGTTCTATCGCGCAGACGCCGCAGAAAAGACCATCATTCTGGTCAACGGCTCGATGGCCACGACTGCGTCGTTTGCACAGACCGTGAAAAACCTGCACCCGCAATTCAACGTGGTCTGCTACGACCAGCCCTACGCGGGTCGGTCAAAAGCCCACAACCGGCATGAGAAACATCTGACGAAGGAAGTCGAAGGGCAGATTCTGCTGGAGCTGATCGACCACTTCGCCGCCGAACACGTGCTGTCGTTCTCCTGGGGCGGCGCCGCCACTCTGGTCGCCCTCGCCCAGCAGCCCCGGCGCATCGAAAAAGCCGTGATCAGCTCGTTCTCCCCGGTGATCAATGCGCACATGCTCGATTACCTTGAGCGCGGCGTCGATTACCTCGGCAGCCGCGACGGCGATCGGGTCGGCCATCTGGTCAACAACACCATCGGCAAACACCTGCCGTCGCTGTTCAAGCGTTTCAACTATCGCCACGTCAGCAGTCTCGCCGAGCATGAATACGGACAGATGCATTTTCATATCAACGACGTGCTGCACAGCGATCGCCAGTGCTATCTGAATGCGGCGAAAAAGATCAACGTGCCGGTGCTGTTTCTCAACGGCGAATGGGACGAATACACCGCCGCCGAGGATGCGCGACTGTTCGGCAACCACGTTGCCCACAGCAGCTTCACCACCCTGCAAGCCACCGGACACTTTCTCGACATGGAGCACAAGGCCGCCTGCCGCGACAGCCAGAACGCCCTGCTCGGCTTTCTGAAACCTGCGCCGCAAGCCAGCCGAACGCGCTACTCGTTTGTGCAGGATCAACATGCTTTGGCCATTTGAAACAGCGTCTTCGCGGGCAAGGCTGCAAGCTTGAAGTGCCTGTTGCACCGGCGCAGCCCTTGCTCGCGATCGACCGTTTTCTGCGTGGCAAAGCCCTCGCAGAGAAAAGAAAACTTCAAATCCGTGGCCGAGTCTGGTACAAAGTCAGCCGCTCTGAGCGGGTATAGTTTAGTGGTAGAACGAAAGCTTCCCAAGCTTTAGATGAGGGTTCGATTCCCTCTACCCGCTCCACCGAATATTGATCTCGCGTTGTGTTGTCCGACGGGGGATGCAGAAATGAAAAACCGGCCTTGATGGCCGGTTTTTTTGTGTCTGGAAGTTGAAGCGTGTTGGCGGTGAAGACTTCCAGAAGATCGCTGAGCCCCTCCTCCCCGGATTACTTCTCGAAATCCTGATGCAGCCTCGCCAGTACATTGAAGATCGGTTCCCCGGCTTTGTGCGGGACATTCAATCGAGTGAATACTTTCTTCCAGTCGGCGAGCGCTGCGAGAGTCTGCTCGATGTATTCCTCGGCCTTGAGGTATTTGTAATCCTTGCAGATCTCCATGATTCGCTTGCGCGTAGGCGTGCCGGGAGTGCGGCCACCGAAGTCAGTGGTGTGCTCGCCCATGGCGTTTGCGAAAGTCAGGTCGTATGCCGGGGACAGCGTCCAGGTTTCTTTCTCGCCTTTTTTTTCAGGATTGTGGCAGAGAAAGGCAAAGTTCTTCGCATGGTCGTCATGGTTGTGAGACAGCGCATTGAAGATCATTAACCTGGCCATCTTTTCCACTTCGACGGAGCTTCTGGTCAACACCTGAGTGAGCTTGAGCAGGTTCGGGTAGTCGATGGATGACAATGCGCGGTAGTCCGCGTACATGAGCGCCGAGACGGTCATCATGTGAATCTTGCGCTCGCCGTCGCGGTCGAAGCGCTTGGTTGCGAAGAAACGCTCAACCTCGCCGCCAGGCATCTGCACATCCAGAAGATCCGATTCAGCCATGGTCACTCCGGCGGCACGAGCCATCTCGGCATAGGCGAGTTCAATGCCGCCGGTTTCAATCGGTTCGTACAATGCCCTGAACTTCACGATCCAATGTGCATAGCCCTCGGGCAGGGCATCAAAGGCCGAAATTGCGTGTTTTTTGTCGGCAGACAGCGCCACGATTGCCTTCGGTCGTGCGCCCCCCGGTGAGCCACCGGCCAGTCGCAATTTGGTAAGCACAGCAGGGGTCTCACCCTCTTGAACTTCGATTGAAGCTTCGTAGAGTTGGCAAATATCCAAAGGGCCTGTGAGCTCTGTTTTTTCCGCCTTCGGCTGATATTCAAACGCCCCCATACTGCGCTCGCCCATATAAGCAAGGCGATCAAGCGCTGTGAGGGTAAGGTGGGTGCCGTCACCGAAGGTGCTGTCGAAATATCGATCCATCAGCAGCATGCCCCAGCCGTCAGGCAGTGAATCGGCGAACGGTCCGTGTAGCCCTTCGAAGAGGCTGGTGTTCCTGGCCAACTGGGGCTTTTCGTCCCAAGCCATTGTCAGCGGCGAAAGATTGTAGCCAGTGGCAAGCCAACCCGGATCGTAAGCGAAGTAAATCCCCCGGCCCGCGACTCTGACCAGCTCACCAACCTTGGCGCCCTCTTTCAAAACATCCAGCGCTTCTGTGTGTTTGAAAGGCTTGATCATCAGCGCATCCCTCTCTTGCGCCTGGCATTCTTCAGCTCATCCAGCGAGCTCGGTTGCTCTGGTTTGAACAGCCTGGTCACAGCGTTGAGTTCATCAAGCGCAGTGGCTATCAGGATCAAAGCCTCCAACGTCACGAGGCCGGTCGCTTCGAATCGCTTGATGGTGGATTCGGAAACCCCCGCCTTTTCTGCGAGCGTCTTGCGGGAAAGGTTTTTGGAGAGCCGCAGGATTTTGGCGTTTTCTCCGACATTTCTAGCGATCTCAGCCGGCGAGTGAAGCAAATGCATGAATGACATGGCAAACCCTTCCAATTCTTAAGGATCTTAATAGAGCCATTGTAGCCATCTAACCTCCCTTAAGGATCAGATATGACCATTTTTGAAAAATTTCACTAATTTCGTGGAGCAATAGAGATCTTCTGATTGCTACACAGCTGACATTGAGGATTACGCGGTTGGGTCACGCGTGGCCGCTTTTGTCACCGCGAATCTGACTCTCCGCAATGCAGTCATATTTGGCAACGTAATGATGAACACAGCGTTTGTTGTGCCGTTCAAGATCGCCGCTCATGTGGTTACCAAAGCGGACATCATTTATGGACATCAAACCCATTCGGAGCACTGAAGACTTGTCCGCAGCATTGCTGCGTATCGAGCAGATTTGGGGCGCTGAGATGAACTCGCCGGAAGGCGATGAATTGGAAATTCTCGCTCGGCGGGTGGGCGAGTATGAGGAGCAGCAATTCCCGATTCCCCCTTCCGAGCCCTTTCAAGAGGACAAACCTGGTATTGGTCAGCGGTTTTGACGCTGCACTAGCCGAAAAACCGGTCGCAACGACCGGTTACTTTTTACTCGGAAATCAACGCCGGCTAACCCACCGGCACCACATTATCCAGCACCTGATTCACCGCCAGCTCGCCCAGCATGACGACTTGGGCGATGCCGAGCAGGGTTTTGCGCTGGCTGCCGTCGAGCAAGGCGGCAAAGTCGCCAAGCATGACGCTGGCCGAGCCGAGGGACTCGCTGGCGTTGACCAATAGCGACTCGGTATCGGTGCCCGGATTAACCATGAACATGCTGCTGGCCTGGTACGGCGGTGAGCTTGTTTTTGGTGGGATGAGATAGTGGTCGAGGGCGCGTTCGGCGGCTTCGTGGAGTTTTTTCGAATCGAGGGACTCGCACGGAGAAGCCGGATCGGTTTCCGGCGGATTTGGCGTTACTTTGAACACGGGGCGGTACCTTTCATTTGAGCCGCATCCACCACGCTACTAAACGGGAGGGTGGCGGCTGTACGCAAGTTAGTAGACCGGACCCATCCCCCATCCGGCGCACCCGAAGGCGCCATGCGCACAGCCACCATAAAATACAGGCACGCGCCTGATTCAACGGAACTCGTGCAACCGTTACGAGGAGGACATTACCGGGCTACTAAACCCGATCACTGGAAATCAGTGACGCGAACCAAGTTACCGACCGCCCTCCAGGCGCACAAGCCGGCGGATTCTGGCGTACCGGTAGGCAGCAGCGCAAGGATTTGTAGGCATCGGGACGTAACGCGATTCAACTTTAAACAGCCATAGCGCACCACGTGTAAAAGCCTGGAAAACAGAAGGAAATTTCCGACGAGCTCAGCGTGAACGAGTTGAAAGGATGCCAGAGGACGATGATGTTGGCGGTGCAGCGGTGATCGGGTTTCTGCGCCAATAAGCCCCTCACCCTAACCCTCTCCCGAGGGAGAGGGGACCGACCGTGTTGCGTTCAAGAGATGCGCCGACCAGAGATAACGTGGCGAACCCAAGGAACCCGGAGGCGTAACTCAGCGGGTCGCAACAATGAACAAACGTGGAAACGGCAACAGCACCGAGCCGTCAGCCAAGGCCGGATAAGCCTTGGCAACTTCCGCCAGATACCGCTGCAGATACTGAGCCCGCTCCTCCTCGGTCAATGGGCTCAGGAATGGAATCAACCCGCTACCCTTGAACCACTCCACCACCCCCGCCGCCCCGTCCCGAAGTTGGTGGTGATAGGTGGTGCGCCACACATCGACCCGCGCGCAGTGCGGCCGCAGCATTGAAAAATACTCACTGGCACTGGCCATGTCGGTGCGCTGCCCGGCAGCGTCTGCGAGCTTGCTCGCCCACGGCCCATTGGCGGCGACTTCACGCATCAAGCGGTGGGACGGTTCGTTGAGGTTGTCCGGCATTTGAATCGCCAGGCTGCCACCGTCTGAAAGCTTGCTCGCCAGGGCTGGCAGCAACGAAGCGTGATCAGGCACCCATTGCAGCACCGCATTGGCGAAGATCACATCAAACGGCCCCTGGTCAGCCCATTTGTCGACCTCGGCCACCTGAAACTGCACGTCAGGCAAGCGCTTGCGCGCGGCTGCAATCATGTCCGCCGAACTGTCGAGGCCACTGACGCTCGCCTCGGGAAAACGCTGCACCAGCAATTCGGTGGAATTGCCCGGTCCGCAACCAATGTCCACCACCGCCCGGGCCTGCGCGGTGGGTATCGCCGCCAACAGATCACGGGCCGGGCGGGTGCGTTCATCTTCGAAAGCGACGTATTGCTTGGCAGACCAACTCATTGCGTTCTCCTGTCGGGGCATGGCTTGAAACCGGGAAGTGCAGCTGCCCATACCATACAGCGATAAGGCCGATGAGCTCGCCTCGCCTCCGGCGTCCGGCCCGGTTATTTGTAATTAGAATTTTCAGCACAACACCGATGTCTGAATTTCAAGCTCCCAAAACAAGGACTTCCATCATGAAATTCGCAAAGATTGCCCAGAAACTTGCCCTGTGGGCCGGTAGCCCGAAGACGTTCATGGGGGCGTTGATTCTGATCGGGCTGTGGGGGTTGAGCGGGCCGATTTTTGGTTACAACGACACGTGGCAGCTGATCATCAACACCTCGACGACGATCATCACGTTCCTGATGGTGTTCCTGATTCAGAACACGCAGAACCGCGATACCGACATTCTGCATTTGAAACTCGATGAGCTGTTGCGAGTGAACAAGGAAGCGCAGAACGCGATGCTCGGGCTGGAGGCGCTGGATCTGAAGCAGCTCGAAGCGCTGCGCCGGCATTACCGCGCGCTGGGTGAGAATCAGGTGTTTGATCTTGAGGGGCTTGGCGACAAGAGCAAGCCAAAGCAGGATTTGAATGAGTGCTGAGCAAGTAAACACACCCTGTGGGAGCGAGCCTGCTCGCGAAGACGCAGGGTCAGTCAAAACATCATTGACTGATACACCGCTTTCGCGAGCAGGCTCGCTCCCACAGGGTAAGCATCGCATTTCAACTGAAGGTTTCGCTCGCGCTGCAACAACAAGGCGAAGTTAGCGACTGGCCTGCAACGCTCGAGCTTTCTCCAGATGGCTTTGCAGTTTCGGCAAAGTCTCATCGGCAAACGCTTTGATTTCCGGCACATCGGTGGTCTGTGCCTGTTGCTCGATCTGGGTGATGGCCTCTTCGGTCGCCTTGACCTGACTGGCGGCGTAAGCCTGATCGAATGTCGCGCCGTCCTTCACTTCCGGCATCAGTTCTTTGGCCTTGTCAGCAAGTTCTTCGCGGGGGGCAACCGGCAGATCGAGTTTCTTGGCGATTTTCGCCAGATGCTGGTTGGCCGTGGTGCGGTCGTTGATCACAACGATGGTGTAATCCTTGACCTCTTTCGATTCGGTCTTGCCGTGGGCCTGACGGCTGGCTTCGATGTCGGCCATGCCTTTGGCGGAGGCATCGTTGATGAATTCGGCAGGCGACTGGGCGAACGCACTGCTGGCGCACAGGCCCAGCAGGGTTGCAAAACTGACGTTACGTAAACGGGTGGCCATCCGGCTCATGGTCGCGCCCTCCTTCGTGGAAAATTCAAGCGGGCCGTGATTCGCCCGCTGCTCAAATAGTCGCGGCGGACAATGGTCCGCCTCAGTTAGGAATGCTTTGGCGTTCAAAGGTTTAGAAAATCTGCCGAGGCCGCGACGAACGGTGCGCTCGCTTTAGATGCCCAACGCTCGATGATTCAGGCGTTTGGCCGCATACATGGCCTGATCGGCATGCCGGAACAGTTGCTGTTCTTCTTCACCGTGTTCAGGGAAACGCGCCACGCCGATGCTCGGTTCGATACGCAGGTCATGGCCGTCGAGGCGCATGGGCTGCGCCAGCACCTGTCGGATTTTTCCGGCGACACTGTCGGCATCTTCGGCGGCATGCACGCTATGCAACAGCACGACAAATTCATCGCCACCGATACGCGCCACGGTGTCGGTTTCACGCACGCAGCCCTTCAGTCGGTTGGCCACGGTTTGCAGGAGCATGTCACCGACGGCATGGCCATGGGTGTCGTTGACCTGTTTGAAGCGATCCAGATCGACATACAGCAGCGCCATGTGTCCGTGCAGGGTTCGCGCATCGGCCAGCGCAGCCCTGAGCCGATCACGCAGCAGTTCGCGATTGGGCAGTTGCGTCAGTTGATCGTATTGCGCCATGCGCTTGAGCCGCGCGTGCAGTTGCTGGCGCTCGATGGCCGTGGCGACTTGTGCGCAGACGTATTGCAGCAGTTCCTTGTCCTGCTCGGTGTAGCGTTCGCCGCCAGCGAGGCTTTTGACGATCAAGGCGCCGATGGTGCCGTTTTTTGAGCTCAGCGGTACGCCGAGCCAGCAAGGCGCGTTTTGTTCCGCCACCAGCTCAGCAAAATCGGGCGTGGCATCGGCGCTGTCCGGCGTCAGCAACATCGGCTGGCCGCTGCGGATCACTTGCGCGCAGAGCCGTCCGATGACGGTGCCGGGCTGCTCGGGCTGCAATTCGTGATCGTCGACGTGATAGGGAAAATTCAGCTGCGCGCAGTGTTCGTCGTACAGCGCCACGGAAAAATTCAGCGCCGGCAGCCACTCGCCAATCAGCAGATGGATGCGTTTGAACAGCGCCAGCAAATCTTCCGCCGCGTGCGCCGCTTCGGAAATCGCGTACAACGCCGCTTGCCGCGACTCGGCCTGCTTGCGCTCGGTGATATCGCGGGCGACGGCGATGCGCAGTTGATCGACTTCCGACCAGCGCGCCGACCAGGAAATGTGCGCGACGCTGCCGTCCTTGCGCAGATAGCGGTTCTCGAAATTGTGCTTTGGGTCGCCGCCCATGATTTCGCCAGCGGCCGCAAGGGTGCGCTGGCGATCAGCCGGGTGCACCAGCTCGATCATCGAGCGGCCGATCAGTTCGTCAGGCGTGTAACCGAAAATCCGCTCGCAGGCAGCGCTGACAAAAACGAAACGGCCCTGTTTGTCGACCGCGCAAACGGCATCCAGCAACAGGTCAATGTAGCTCGCCAGCGGCGCAGGGTTGGGGCTTTGCATGGTTCTACGGGGTGTCCGCGCAGTGCAGCGATTTCAATCATCCATGATCGTGATTGCGCGTCCCTGCCCATTCCATCAAGTCTTGTTCGGCAGCAGCCCCGGCAGCGCGTGCATCAACGCGTTGATGGCGAAGCCGATAAACATCACGCCGCATAAACGCGTGATGAGCAGCTCATGCCGCTGATACACCATGCGCACTCGCTGTGCGCCGACCACGCCGATGAGGATAGCGTAGGCCAGCGCACCGCCGATGAAACTCAGGGCGATCAGTGCAGGTAGCATCGACCAGTTGAGCAGTTCGGCGCGGCTCGACAACAGCGCCGTAAAGGTCGCCACCGCCACCGGATAGGCCTTGGGATTGGTCAGGCCGAAGACGATGCCGTGCCAGAACGGCTGCCGCGCCGCCCCTTGCGCTTCGTCGCCATTGCGGCGTTGGGCACGCACCGCACGCCAGCCGAGCCAGAACAGGTACAACGCGCTGAGCACGCCGAGCACATCGAACGCGGTGCTGCCGATTTCCCGCGCACCGACAATCGCCACCAGCGCGGTGCTGCACCAGATCACATCGCCGAGCAGATGCCCGCACAGAAACCCCGCCCCGGCCCGCCGGCCATGGGCCGCGCCAATCCCGAACACCGCCAGCACGCCCGGCCCGGGCGTGATCCCGTAGATGAAACCCGAAGCCAGAACGGCCAACAGCAATGATGGAGTCATGAGAAACCTGCAAGCGCCAGAATACTTGGTGGCCAGTCTATATCAGAGGGTCACGGCGGATCACTGCGCGTCGTGAAAACGCATGCCGGGGTACGGTTTCTGGCGACATGCGTCCAGCCGCGATTGCAAATCGCCGACGTGGACCTCGAGCTTGTGTCGGTCGGGATCGAGGAAGTAGAACGACGCGCCTTCAATAGCCTCTCAGATTTTCGGGAACGAAATATTGCTGTCCGTCATAGCGCAACGTGGTTAGCACCGGCTTTTCGTGGGTGGTCTTCGACTCGCAGGTGTCGGGTGGACCCTCGCCGACCAGACCCGTGGTGAGTGAGCGGACAATGATATCGGCGTAACCATGGGAACTGGTTTTGCCCATCTCAAGCGTACGCACCGTCTCCGCTCGCTCTCCGGCGCAATTGCCATCCCACTCGCCACTGAAGCTGTAGACGACCAAGCGATCCAGCACCGGGCGCACCTTGTTGCCCTCTTTCACGTAGAGCGACAGCAGGGTTTCATCCAGCGGATTGACGCGCGACGAGCCTTTGAAATGGGCGCGGACGCCGAATGCACGAAAGTCGGGCGTGAGTTTATAACGCGCCGTATCCAGCTCCAGACTCTCCAGCGCGATGGCATCGGAGAGAAACGCCGACCGCTGATGATAGGTCGCCAGCGGTTTGGGGCTGCCGGCCGTGATGATAGCCAGATCCAGATCGTACGAGCCCACGCTGCCGTCTTGGCCATAGACGGGATCGGGCACGAACGTCGATAGCGCGGTAATCGTCAGCTGCGGATAAGCCGGCCATTCTTTGCACAGCGAGAAATCCGCTTCCGCGCTGACCGCCGGCGGCGTGCAATCTGCCCACGCCTGCCCAGCCATCAACCACCCGCAGAGCGCGGCAGCGCTGATCCACGTGGACTTCATTGTCACTTCCCGCTCCTTGAAGATATTTCCAGGCGCGCACTATCCCTTTCTGCATCGGAGGATTCAACAGATCTGGCCAGCGAATCTTCTCATGTGTCTGAAGTCGGAATTCGCGAGCAGGCACGCTCGCACAGGAAAGCGCATTCCAAAGTGGGAGCGAGCCTGCTCGCGAAGGCGTCATCGCCGACGCCGCCAATCTCAATACTTGTCCAGCGTACGCAACTTCTGCGGCAAGCCCCACAGCAGCAAAGCGGCCGCAATCAGCGCGGCGACGCCGATGACGTACAGCGCCGGGGTGGTGCTGCCGGTGAGGTCCTTGATGCGTCCGACCATGACCGGGCTGACGATCCCGCCGAACTGCCCCAGGGTATTGATCACTGCGATCCCGCCCGCCGCGCCGGCACCTGCGCCCGCCAGCAGTTTCGGTGGCAGGGTCCAGAAGCTCGGAATCGAAGCGATGATGCCGGCGCCGAGCAGGCCGAGCGCGATGATCAGGAAGGTCGTGTGGCTGGCGAAGATTCCCGCGCTGAAGAAGCCGATCGCGCCGACGATCACCAGCCCGGCGACAAACTTGCGCCGTTCACCGGTGGCGTCGGACAAGCGTCCGATCACCACCATGCTGATCGCCCCGCAGATGTACGGAATGGCGGTCAGCAGGCCGATCATCACCGGGCTTTCGGTGCCGGCGCTGCGGATCAATTGCGGTGCCCAGAAATTCAAACCGTAGGACGCGACCTGGATCAGGAAGTAGATCAAACCCAACGTCAGGAACCCGGGAATTTTCAGCGCCGCGAGCAATGAGCCGCCGCTCTTGTGTGGTTCGTGATGAGCGATGCGACTGGAGAGCAATTTCTTCTCGTCAGCCGTCAGCCAGTGCGCATCCTCGATGCGGTCCTTCAGCTGCGTCAGCACCAGAAAACCCAGCGCGATGCACGGCACGCCTCCGAGCAGGAACAACCAATGCCAGCCGCGCATCTGCAATACGCCATCGAGGTGTTGCAACACCAGCCCTGAGAACGGTGCGCCGACCAGCCCGGCAAACGCCGAGGCGAGAAACAGCATCGAGGTGATGCGGCCACGGAAGTGCTGCGGAAACCACAGCGTCAGGTAATACAGCACGCCCGGAGCAAACCCGGCTTCCATCGCACCGATGACGAAGCGCAGCGCATAGAACTGCCATTCGCTGTTGACGAAGACCATCGCCGCCGTCGCCACGCCCCACGACATCATGATCCGCGCGATCCAGCGCCGCGCGCCGACCTTGTACAGCATCATGTTGCTCGGCACTTCGAACAGCACGTAACCGACCACGAACAGCCCGGCGCCCAAGCCATACGCGGTGTCGCTCAGACTCAGGTCGGTCTGCAACTGGAATTTGGCGAAGCTGATGTTGATGCGGTCGAAAAAGGCGAACAGGTAGCAGACCATGATCAGCGGCATCAGGCGCCAGGCAACTTTGCTGACCAGGGCTTTTTCGGCGTCGTGATCGACGGACGGATTCACGCCCGCCTCCATTACATTGAGGCTCATAGATTTTCTCCAGGCGGACTGCCGATGGGCGTCCGATTGTTTTTGTTGTCTGGTGATGACGCTCCCTGTGGAGCGCTTTTGTGTGGGAGCTGGCTTGCCAGCGATGGCGTCAGTTCAGCTAACGCTTTCGTTGAATTTGCTGCCGTCATCGCGGGCAAGCCCGCTCCCACAGGGGTACTGGTGTTTCTCAGGTGGGCATCGGATGCAGATCGCAGTTGCGCCCGGCCTTGGCCAGTTGGCCGGGGACATCGTGGCCCAACAGCGCCGGCAAGCCGCGCGAAAGCTTCAGCAGCAGCGGCAAATCGATCCCCGTGGGAATGCCGACTTCAGCGCACAGGTTCACCAGGTCTTCGGTGCAGATATTGCCCGACGCCCCCGGCGCAAACGGACAGCCACCGAGGCCACCCAGCGCCGCATCGAAGCGCCGCGCGCCGGCCTCGTAAGCGGCCAGCACATTGCACAGGCCGAGGCCGCGGGTGTTGTGGAAATGCAGGGTCAGATCGGCCGGCGAAACCCGCTGCAAAACGCGCCGCACCAAGCGATCGACCTGACGCGGATTGGCCATGCCGGTGGTATCGGCGAGGCTGATGCCCTGAATGCCGAGCTCTTGATAAGCGTCGACGATCTGCAGTACGCGATCCTCATCGATCCGGCCTTCGAACGGACAACCGAACGTGGTGGCGATGCTGCCGTTGAGGCGCACACCTGAGCCGCTGACAAACGCAACAATGTCAGCGAATGCCGCCAGCGACTCTTCGCAACGCATGCGCATATTGGCCAGGTTGTGGGTCTGGCTGGCGGACATCACCAGATTCAACTCATCGGCATTCGCTGCCAATGCGCGTTGCGCGCCTTTGAGGTTGGGGATCAACGCCACGTAAATAACACCCGGCTGGCGCTGAATGCCGTTGAACACTTGCTCGCCGTCACGCAGGGCCGGAATGGCTTTGGGCGAGACGAACGAGCCGGCCTCGATGCGGCTGAATCCGGCCTGTGACAATTGATTGATCAGGGCGATCTTGTCAGCGGTTTCCACCCACGTCGGCTCGATCTGCAAACCGTCGCGGGGTGAGACTTCCTGGACGATCAGGGTTTGCGAATAGTCAGTGATCATTGCACCACCCCTTGGTTTTTCAGGCGTTCGATGTCGAGTTCAGTCAGGCCAAGATTGGCGAGAATAGCGTCGGTGTGCTGGCCCAGTTTCGGCCCGGACCAGTTCACTCCGCCGGGGGTCTCCGAGAGTTTGGGGACAATGCCGGGCATCTTCACCGTTGCGCCACCGGGCAACTCGGCATCGAGCAGCATGTCCCGCGCCTGATAGTGCGGATCGGCGACGATATCAGCCACCGAATAGATGCGCCCGGCCGGCACTTCGGCAGCTTCGAGAGCAGCCAGTACCTCGTCGATCGGCAGGCTGCTGGTCCAGTGTGTGATGGCCGCATCGAGCAAACCGCTCTGCGCCGCGCGGCCGTCGTTGTGGGCGAATTCTTCTGCCTCGGCTAGATCAGCGCGGCCGATAGTGTGCATCAGGCGCTTGTAGATCGGGTCGCTGTTGCCGGCAATCACCACATAAGCGCCGTCGGACGTGAGGTAAGTATTGGAGGGCGCGATGCCCGGCAAGGCGCCGCCGCTGCGTTCGCGGACATGGCCGAGCATGTCGTATTCCGGCACCAGACTTTCCATGACGTTGAACACGCTTTCGGCCAGCGACACATCGACGATCTGCCCACCGCCCTGCCCAGTCTTGACCCGCAACAGCGACATCAGCGCACCAATCACCGCGTGCAACGAGGCCAGCGAATCGCCGAGGCTGACGCCGACCCGCGCCGGTGGCGAATCGGGATTGCCGGTGGTGTAGCGGATGCCGCCCATGGCCTCGCCAATCGCACCGAAACCGGGCCGGTCACGGTAAGGGCCGGTCTGGCCGTAGCCGGAGATACGCACCAGGGTCAGGTTCGGATTCAGCGCATGTAGCACGTCCCAACCCAGACCGAGTTTTTCCAGCGCACCGGGGCGCAGGTTTTCAATGATCACGTCGGCGTCGCCGGCCAGTTGCTTGACCAGTTCGATGCCTTCAGCGGATTTCAGATTGAGCGCCAGGGATTTCTTGTTGCGCGATTGCAGGTACCACCACAGCGATGTGCCTTCGTGCAGCTTGCGCCATTTGCGCAGCGGGTCGCCCTGACCCATGGCTTCGATCTTGATCACCTCGGCGCCGAACTCGGCAAGCATGCGCGCGGCAAACGGCGCGGCGATCAGGGTGCCGATCTCGATCACTTTGATTGCACTCAAAGGGGCAGTCATCGCGGGTACCTCTTGTTCTTGGAATATGTCGCCAAGGCTAGAGGAACGATCGTCAGCGAATCCAGCCGTCTCTCGGCAATGGGCGTTCGCGAAATGCGAATGCTCCGCTGTGATTGCGGGGTGAATTCAGGGCCGCCTTCGCGAGCAGGCTCGCTCCCACAAGGATCTGTAGTGGTTTCAGATTCTGTGTTCACACAAGTTCAATGTGGGAGCGAGCCTGCTCGCGAAGAGGCCATCAGCCGCAATGAAGATCTACCGCCCGCGCAAATGCTCAAACAACATCCGGCTCACCGGCGACAACCCTGCCTCATCGCGCACCACCACAATCAGAGCGCGATCCGCCCAGGCATCGGTCAGCGGCACCGCACGCAAGCCCAGTGCCTGACCAAACAACTCATAGGCTCGCTGCGGCAGAATGCCGATGCCCATGTTCGCCTGGACCATCCGGCACACCGCATCGAATCCCGGCACATGAATGCGGATGCGCAGGACTTTGCCGGCCTGCCGCGCCGCCGCATGGGTACGCATGTTGATCGAACTGGCTGCGTGCAAGCCGACGTAATCGCTGTCGAGAGTTTCATCGAAAGTCACCGATGCGCGCGTAGCCAACGGATGCTCCGGGAGCATCACCACCACCAGTTTGTCCTGGCGGTACAACACGCTGTGCAGGCCTTTGGTGTCGCTGTCGTCGGAGCAGATGCCGAGGTCGGCGACGCCATCGAGCACGCCCTGAATCACCCCGGCGCTGGGGCGTTCTTCAAGGTCGGTCTTGACCTGCGGCTGCCGCGCGGAGAAGTCGCGCAAGTCTTCGGGCAGGAACTGAATGATCGCCGAAAGATTGGCCAGCATGCGCACGTAACCGCGCACACCATGGCTGTGCTCACCCAGCTCCAGGCCCATCTTTTCCACATTGAAGAGCATCTGCCGGGCGTGGTGCAGCAGGGTTTCACCGGCCGGCGTAAGGATCATGCCTTTGGCTTGGCGCACGAACAAAGCGATGCCCAGCGCCTCCTCCAACTCCATCAGGCGCTTGCTCGCCGCCGACACCGCGATGGCTTCGCGCGCAGCCGCACGGGTCAACGTACCTTCCTCGTGGACGGCGACGAACAGTTGCAGAGTGATCAGGTCGAGACGGCGGATCAGGCTTTTTTGCAGCATGGTGGGCTCGAAGGCAGGGTTCATCCGAGCCGGCAGGATAGCCCGGTTTTACCGCTGACTGCTCAGTTGCCCATGCTGGCGCGCTGTTTTGTGACAGGCGCGGTCAGCAAGCGAACCAGCTGCGCGCTGTCGTCCCTGCGACCCAACACCAGGATCGAAGAGCCTTGCAGGCAGGCATCGATGGCTGGCCATGAAATGTCCTTCGCGCCCTCGACATCAAACGAATCATCCACTGCACCATCGACCAGAAAGCCTGCCGTCAACAAGCCTCGTGTGCTGCCCGAGGTCTGTCCGACCGCCACAATCCGTTTGCCAGCGATATCATCCAGCGCAAACCCTGCTTGCCAACCTCTCAGGTCGAGTTCATGCAACGTCGGGCTGAGGACAGGGTTGTTGAACGCGTCATCCATTTGGCCGGCGTAGGTAATACCACTGATCAACGCGTGTTGCAGTTTCGTGCCGTCCGTTGACTCGACCGCCGAACCGAGCAGAAGCAGGCGCTGCGCAGTTTGCACAACGATGTCGGTCACGTGGCTTTCGAGCGGCTTGCCATTACGCTGAAGGTTCAATAGCAGTAGGCCCTTTTCGCCGAAGCCTTCTGCAACTTTCCCGTTGTGGTCGAACGCCATGACCAATCCCTGATTGGTTACTTCCGTTTTGCCATGCAGCAGGATCCTCCCATCGTCGAGCTGGATGATCCCGGACAGCGAAATGGCCACCCCTGGCAGCGACAGGGGCAGCCAACCGTTGCTGGCGAACGATAAATCGTCCGAGCCATCGAGATGGAATCGCGTCAGCAAGCCACTACCCTTTTGCGCGGTCACGAACAGCAGCCTGTCCGGCTGCGCAAGCTGCGGATCGGATTTCGCCAGCAGCAGTTGCCCATGGGTGGCACCGAACAGGGAAGGAATACGCATGGGCACAATCCGGTAGCCATTCCTGTCGCCGCCGAAATCAATGTCCGGCGAGCCATCGGGCAAAAACCGGGCGATGACTTGCTGATATTCAAGCGTCTGGTCTTTGACCACGCCAATCACACCGCACATCCAGAATCGTCCGAGCGCATCAACAATCAACGGCCCGCCTTGCGTGAGCGAGCCTGTGCCGAACTGGCCGCTGAGATATCCGCCGGTGCCGAAAGCCGGATCCGGATTGCCATCGGCATCCAGGCGCGCAAGGCCGTAGTACGAATGGCCCGATTGCTCGACGGTAGCGCTGACCATGATCTGCTCCGAAGGCGTGATCGCCACGCCTTTGGCAATGGTCTTGCCCGCTCCGGGGAATTTCAGCGTTCGCAGACCAAAGAGCGCATCCAGCTCCCCGGCTGACTGCACGTTTGGGGACAATGGCGCGATAGATTCCGACATGTTCGTATGCTCCTCAAGAGATCGACGTCGACCCCCTCGTAGCGAGCATTCGACCCCAGGTCGCCACGCCGGACAACTGACAGAAATGACAGTTTTTTAGAAGAAAAAGAAATTACCTACTGTGTAAAAAAGACTGAATGACTGGTAGTTCTTACAGGTTCGAATTCAGGCATGTCATGCCAACCTCAGCGTTCAAATCAGCCATGGACGAGAAGCATGATGAGCACTCGCGACGAGCAAATTTCACAACCGGCCCCGACCATCACTTATCCCGAGGAGGCCAGCACGACGGGACCTGCGACATTGTTGCTCGGCAGCGGCATACCCAATGCTCTTGTGCAGGTCTGGAACATTGAAAACACCCATTCGCTTGGCGAAGGGCTGGTCAGCGCAAATGGACGATGGGCGTTCAGCATCACCGGCGTTCAGGCCCAGGGCCAGCAGAAGATTCACGCCCACCAGACGTATGCAGGCATCACGTCCGAATGGAGCGAAGAGCGCGGATATGAGGTGCGACTGCGGCCCGAGATCGACGTCCCGGTCGTTGTCGAACCGATTGAGGGCGCGCAGGTCGATACGCCTCTGATCTTTTCGGGAGATGTCATGCGAGCCGAGGGTTTCGTCAGTATTTTCGATCTGGACACTGGCCTGGAGATTGCCAGAGCAGCGGTCGAAAGCGACCGGAAATGGCAAACCCCGGCAGCACCCTCCCTGGCGGTCGGGCAGTACCGTATCTCCGCCGTCCACAACATCGCCGGCAAGGTTTCAGATTGGGGCCGTGTGCGGACATTTGCCGTGGTCGCAGAAGCAAGCGAAGGCTTGTCCGACTTCGCTCGCCTGCGCGCCTTCATTCAAAACGCATTGCGGAAAATTTCCTCGATCTGGCGCTGATCCGCCGCCCGTGGATTGGTCAGTCCACAGGCGTCCTTCAAGGCGTTGGTGGCGAGCACCGGGATATCGCTGAGTTTCGCGCCCAGCTCACGCAGTCCGCCGGGAATCTCGACGTCCTTGGCAAGGTTGCGAATGGCATTGATCGCCGCCTGTGCGCCCTCCTCCGCGCTGAAACCACGAATATCCGCGCCCATGGCGTGGGCGACATCCCTGAGTCGATCAGCACAGACCAGCGCATTGAAACTCTGTACATGCGGTAACAGCACGGCGTTACAGACGCCGTGGGGCAAGTCGTAGTAGCCGCCGAGCTGATGCGCCATGGCGTGGACAAATCCGAGCGAGGCGTTGTTGAACGCCATGCCCGCGAGGAACTGCGCGTAAGCCATGTTCTCCCGGGCCGCCAGGTCGCTGCCGTCGCGCACGGCCAGACGCAGGTTGCTGCTGATCAGGCTCATGGCTTTCAAAGCGCAGGCGTCGGTGATCGGGTTGGCGGCGGTCGAGACGTAGGCTTCGATCGCGTGGGTCAGCGCATCCATGCCGGTGGCGGCGGTCAGCCCTTTGGGCATCGCGACCATCAACTCCGGGTCGTTGACCGACAGCAGTGGCGTGACGTTGCGGTCGACGATGGCCATTTTCACGTGGCGCGATTCGTCGGTGATGATGCAGAAGC
Organism: Pseudomonas sp. 1L-E-NC-VB-C3; assembly: GCF_057291535.1. NCBI lineage: Bacteria > Pseudomonadati > Pseudomonadota > Gammaproteobacteria > Pseudomonadales > Pseudomonadaceae > Pseudomonas > Pseudomonas sp. 1L-E-NC-VB-C3. The sequence continues at coordinate 84,151 of NZ_JBXAWD010000004.1, forward strand.
GGGTCATTTCGCTGGCAGTGCCGGCGGTGGTGTTGATGGCGATCAGCGGCAATTGCGGCTTGCTCGAGCGGTCGACGCCTTCGTAATCGCCAATCTGCCCGCCATTGGTTGCGCACAGGGCGATGCCCTTGGCGCAATCGTGCGGCGAGCCGCCACCCAGCGACACGACGAAATCGCAACGGCTTTCCTTCAGCAGCCCCAACCCGGATTCGACATTGGCCGTGGTCGGGTTCGGTCTGGCGCCATCGAAGATCACCGAATCGATGTCCTGCATCGCCAGTTTCTCGGCGATCATTGCGGCGACGCCAGCCTTGGCCAGCCCGGCGTCGGTGACAATCAGCGCCTTGCGAAAGCCATAATTGCGAATCGCGACCATGGCTTCGTCGAGGCAGCCGCTGCCCATGATGTTGACCGCCGGAATGAAGAAGGTGCTGCTCATCGTGTGTCTCCTGACTGAAGCCGGATCGACTGCCTCGATTCGGCGGGTGCGCACAGAATCGACCGATCGGTCACGAGCGATGTTGATCTGGCTCAATGTCCGCTCGTGATAAAGTCGCCGTCCATCTGCCCTTTGTTTTGAGACCGCCCACGCAATGACCGATTTTCTCAATGTCGACGCCACCCTCGAAGACTGGAACGCCTTGCGCGCCGCGAACGATTTTCAGGGTTTGCTGGTGGGCAATGGCGCCAGCCGCGCGGTGTGGGATGACTTCGGCTACGACTCGCTGTTCGAAAACGCCCGTACGGTCGAAGAGAAACCGCTGAGCCCATCGGAACTGGCGGTGTTCGACGCGCTGCAAACCCGCAGCTTCGAGCAAGTGCTGGGCGCCCTGAAAACCACCAGCCGGGTCAACAAGGCCCTGGCGGTCAGCTCGGCGGCGCCGCGCAATCGCTATTACGCAATCAAGGAAGCGCTGATCAACACCGTGCACGCGGTGCACATCCCGTGGCGGCTGGTGCAGCCTTCGACACTGACGGTGCTCAATGCAGAACTGGCGCGCTATCACACGGTGTTCACCACCAACTACGACCTGCTCAATTACTGGGCACTGCAACATCCCGGCGAGACCATCGACGACCTGTTCAACGGCGCCGACGCGAGTTTCGATCTGAGCCAGAGCGCCACCGACAAACCGCGTCTGCTGTACCTGCACGGTGGTCTGCATCTGGTGCGCAATCAGGACGGCACCGCACGCAAACTGACCTCGACCGAGGGCACCCTGCTCGGCAGCTTCGCCATCAACAACACGATCAAGACGCTGGATGACGTGCCGCTGTTCGTCACCGAAGGGCCGAGCGCAGACAAGCTCAAGACCATTCGCAGCTCGGATTATCTGTCGTTCTGCTACGAGCAGTTACTGGCCCATGGCGACAGCCTGTGCATCTTCGGCCACGCGCTGGGCGAGCAGGATGCGCATCTGGTGCGGGCGTTGCGCCTGGCCCGACCGAAGTGCGTGGCGGTCTCGATTTACCCGCGCAGTGCCGCGTTCATCCAGCATCAGAAGCGTCACTACGCCAAGGTGTTTGAAGGTACCGGGGTTGAGTTGCGGTTCTTTGATGCCAAGAGCCATGCGTTGGGTGATCCGAAATTGTCGGTACCGGTTGAGGTATGAAGCAAGATCAAAAGATCGCAGCCTTCGGCAACTCCTACATGGAAATGCATTCCAGGTGTAGGAGCTGCCGAAGGCTGCGATCTTTTGATTTCAAAGGCTCATGCCCTGAGCTCAGAGGACAGGCAGGGTCTTGTCCTTGATGGTTTTCGTCGGGCCGTTGGCCTTCACGCTGGCGATGCCCTTGTCACACGCGCCATCCGATGAATACGACTCGCTGCTGCCGATGATCTGGTGATTGGCCGCCTTCAGGTTGAAGTACGGGTGGCCGTCCTTGGTCGATTTTTTCTCGTAACGTTCGTCCAGCGGGCTGTTGGCCTGCACCGAGGCAATCCCGCCGTCGGCGCCGGCGCGGGTGCTGTAGAGCTCGCTGGTCAGAATCGTTTCGGCGTTCGCCGCTTTCAACACGAACCTGAATTGGCCGTTGCTGCTTTTGCTCACTTCGTACCATCCGGACATGTCTGTTTCTCCTAGGGGCGATTGAGAGATTTCGCGCTTCAGAGTAAAGACCAGCGCCTGCGATCTGTCGCCTGCATCGACTACAAGGTGATTTTCGTACCGAGCAGACCGAGGAAACCGGCCAGCCATTTAGGATGCGCCGGCCAGGCCGGAGCGGTGACAAGATTTCCCTGAACATGGCCGTCGGTCACCGGAATGTCGATATAGGTGCCACCGGCCAGACGCACTTCCGGGGCGCAGGCCGGATACGCGCTGCACTCACGCCCCTTGAGCACACCCGCCGCCGCGAGCAGTTGCGCGCCATGGCAGACCGCGGCAATGGGCTTGCCGGCGGTATCGAAGGCGCGCACCAGTTCGAGGACTTTTTCGTTCAGTCGCAGGTATTCCGGAGCGCGACCGCCGGGAATCAGCAGCGCGTCGTAATCGGCTTCGCGGGCCTTGGCGAAGTCGAAATTGAGCGCGAACAGGTGACCGGGTTTTTCGCTGTAGGTCTGATCACCTTCAAAATCATGAATCGCCGTGCGCACGGTGCTGCCGGCGGACTTGTCCGGGCACACGGCGTGGACCGTGTGGCCGACCATCTGCAGGGCCTGGAACGGCACCATCACTTCGTAGTCTTCGACGTAATCGCCGACCAGCATCAGGATCTTTTTCGCGGCCATGGGAAAACTCCTCGGGGAAAGGTCTGGGAGTATTCAAGGTAGACCGTATCCAAGGGTTGCGGTAATTCCAGGCTTACTACGCTCGATCGCGATAAATGTAGGAGCCGCCGAAGGCTGCGATCTTTTGATCTTGCATTTAAATAATCAGGATCAAAAGATCGCAGCCTTCGGCGGCTCCTACAGGGGTGTATTTCAGGCTATCAGGCGAGAAAACCGTCAGCGCGCAGCAGGGTTTCCAGGCAGTGTTCGCTGATGTGATAGAACGCTTTCAGCTCTTCGATCTTTGCCAACAATTGCGCTGGATTAACCGGCTCGGCGCGTTTCACCGCGAGAATCATCTTGTTCTTGTTGGTGTGTTCCAGCGAGATGAACTCGAAGACTTTGGTCTCGTAACCACAGGCTTCGAGGAACAGTGCACGCAAGCTGTCGGTGACCATTTCCGCCTGCTGGCCGAGGTGCAAGCCGTATTGCAGCATCGGTTTGAGCAGCGCCGGGCTCTGGATCTGCAGGCGGATCTGTTTGTGGCAGCACGGCGAGCACATGATGATCGACGCACCCGAGCGGATGCCGGTGTGAATCGCGTAATCGGTGGCGATGTCGCAGGCATGCAGGGCGATCATCACGTCCAGCTCACTCGGCGCCACTGTGCGCACGTCACCGCACTTGAACACCAGCCCCGGATGCTCGAGCTTGCTCGCTGCGGCGTTGCACAGGGTGACCATTTCTTCGCGCAGCTCGACGCCAGTGACTTCGCCCTCGGCCTTGAGCGTGTTGCGCAGGTAGTCGTGAATGGCGAACGTCAGGTAGCCCTTGCCCGAACCGAAATCGGCGACCCGCACCGGTTTGTCCAGCGCCAGCGGCGACGAGGTCAGGGCATGGCTGAACACTTCGATGAACTTGTTGATCTGCTTCCACTTGCGCGACATCGCCGGGATCAGCTCGTGTTGTGCATTGGTCACGCCCAGGTCCTTGAGGAACGGACGGCTCAATTCGAGGAAGCGGTTTTTCTCACGGTTGTGCTCGGCGGACGGCGCTTCACGCAATTGCTGAGGTTTGCTCTTGAACAGCGAACTCTTGCCCTTTTTGCTGTATTCCAGCTGCGCTTCGTCGGTCAGCGCCAGTAAATGAGCATTTTTGAACGAGGCCGGCAGCAGCCCGGCGATCAGCGCCACGCCTTCGCTCAGCGGCAGATTTTTGGTGATGTCGCGGGTCTTGTAGCGATAAACGAATGACAGGCACGGCTGCGCCTTGACCGTCACCGGTTTGATGATGACCCGTTGCAGATCCGCCTCTTCACCGACGTACTTGGCCAGCACCAGTTTGATGAAACCGCTGTCGTCGAGGCTGGCTTGCAGCAGCTCGATGAACTGGGCGTGGTGATCGGCGGCCGGTTTGGCGGACGGCGCGGAAGCAGCGGAAACGGACATGGACAAACGGCCTCGGACGGGCGGAATCGGGAATGGCGGGTATTTTAGGGGGGATGGGGGTTGGGGACACCCTCTTATTTACCCAACGGCAAAATCCATGACAACGACCTTTGTGGCGAGGGGATTTATCCCCGATGGCGCGCGAAGCGGCCCTCTGTGTTCGGCCCGTCAAACCACGCGCGCAGGTGTTGCGACTGCTACGCAGCCGATCGGGGATAAATCCCCTCGCCACAGAGGCCAAATATGCGCGACTGCGTCAGCCCAACACCACCAACCGATTCGGCAACTCGTTCCGCACCTGCGTCACCGGCACGTGCACCTTCAACAACTCGCCACACGCCTCCACGCAAGTGACAAACCCTTCCAGCGTGCGGCCCTGGCGGACCTGTTCGATGAACGCTGCGACAATCGCGTCCCAGTTGCTGTTATCCAGCCGTTTGGAAATCCCCTCGTCCACCAGAATCTCCACATAGCGCTCAGCCTCGCAGACAAAAATCAGCATGCCGGTGCTGCCCACGGTGTGGTGCAGGTTCTGTTCGAGAAACTGCCGCCGCGCCAGGTTGGAGGCGCGCCAGTGGCGCACGCGGCGCGGGACCAGATGCGTGGTGATTTTCGGCAGACGAAACAGCAGGCACAGGACGATGAACATGCCCCATTGCACCAGCAGCAGACTGCGCAGGGTCAGCCAGCCCGTGAGGTAGTGGACGATGCCCGGCAACACCAGCGCCAGCAGACTGGCCCAGAGCAGCGGGATGTACGCGTAGTCATCGGCGCGGGCAGCGAGCACCGTGACCAGTTCGGCGTCGGTGTCGCGTTCGACCCGGGCGATGGCCTCGGCGACTTTGCGTTGTTCGTGTTCAGTCAGTAATGCCATGTCGAAAAGTGCCTGCTCATTATTCTTTTGATCTCACCAGCCGCCGGACGAACCGCCGCCGCCGAAACTGCCCCCGCCACCGCTGAAGCCGCCACCGCCACCGCCGCCGAATCCGCCGCCTCCGCCAAAGCCGCCCCCTCCTCCGGAGCCACCCCGGCCGGCAGGCAGGATACCGAGCATCTGGCAGACAAACACCGTCAGGATGAACAACATCACCAGAAACATGAACAGCGCCGGATGCCGTGAGATGAAATCATCCGCCGGGTCGCCGCTGGATTCGTACACGGTCGACGGTTCGTCCAGCGGATTGCCACCGAGCACCACCAGCATCGCCGCAACGCCGTCGCTGATGCCTTTGCTGAAATTGCCGGACTTGAACGCCGGCGTGATGACCTGATGAATGATCACCGACGACTGCGCATCGGTCAGGCGATCCTCCAGGCCATAGCCGACTTCGATGCGCAGTTTGCGCTCGTCACGGGCGACGATCAGCAAGGCGCCGTTGTTCTTGTCTTTCTGACCGATGCCCCAGTGCCGACCGAGCTGAACGCCGAAATCCTCGATGGTGGTGCCCTGCAGATCGGGCAACGTGACCACCACCAATTGCTCGCCGGTGGCCTGTTCGTGCGCCTGCAATTGCTGGCTCAGTTGCGCGCGAATCGATGGCTCGAGCATCTGCGCCTGATCGACCACGCGCCCGCTCAGCGGCGGAAACGTCAGTTCGGCCCGGGCGCTGACGGCGAACAGCCAGAGCATCAGCACCAGGCCCAGTTTCAACACACGCATGGGCAACCTCGAATCAGAATTTCACTTCCGGGGCCTTCTCCGCGCCGGGCGTGGTGGCTTCGAAGGTTTCGCGCATCGGCAGATCGCTGTACATCACGCTGTGCCACAGGCGACCGGGGAAGGTGCGGATCTCGGTGTTGTACTTCTGCACCGCCAGAATGAAGTCGCGACGCGCCACGGCGATGCGGTTTTCCGTGCCTTCAAGTTGCGACTGCAAGGCGAGGAAGTTCTGGTTGGCCTTCAGATCCGGATAGCGCTCGGAGACCACCATCAAACGGCTCAATGCGCCGGTCAGTTGATCCTGCGCCTGCTGGAACTGCTTGAGCTTCTCGGGATTGTCGAGGGTGCTGGCATCAACCTGAATCGACGTCGCCTTGGCCCGCGCTTCAATCACGGCGGTCAGGGTTTCCTGCTCATGGGCGGCATAGCCCTTCACGGTTTCCACCAGATTGGGGATCAGGTCGGCGCGGCGCTGATACTGGTTCTGCACCTGGCCCCAGGCGGCTTTGACCTGTTCGTCGAGGGTCGGGATATTGTTGATGCCGCACGCGGTCAACAGCGTGGCGAACACCAGCAACGTGGCGATCTGTAGCCGTGAACGGGAGGTTGAGCTGATATTCATTGCAGTGATGCTCCATGACACATTTGATTTAAAAACCGAGCGCTGGGCATTCCCGGCCAGCGGTTGGGGCATAATCGGCGCCGCCACTGGCATGCGACGGGTTAATCGGCTAAAAAGTGCCCTTCGCGTTCACGTTGCCGCTGTCGGCTGCGGTTTTCCGGCTCAGGATTTTGCGCCGGCACCCGAACAACAATAGTCGCTCCCTACATTTTGGCTGGCCGGTGTTACATCACCGTTTGGGCTCTAGAGAAAAAATTCATGAAGAAGCTGTGTTTGCTGGGTCTGTTCGTCAGCCTGGCCAGTCATCAGGTACTGGCCGCCACGCCCCCGGTACCTTTGGAAAACAAGGACGCTTTCATCAGCAACCTGATGAAACAAATGACCCTCGACGAGAAGATCGGCCAGTTGCGCCTGATCAGCATCGGCCCGGAAATGCCCCGCGAGCTGATCCGCAAGGAAATTGCCGGCGGCAACATCGGCGGCACGTTCAACTCGATCACCCGCGCGGAAAACCGTCCGATGCAGGACGCGGCCATGCGCAGTCGCCTGAAGATTCCGATGTTTTTCGCGTACGACGTGATCCACGGTCACCGTACGATTTTCCCTATTCCGCTGGCCCTTGCGTCGAGCTGGGACATGGACGCCATCGGCCAGTCCGGTCGCGTTGCGGCTAAAGAAGCCGCCGCTGACAGCCTCGACATCACCTTCGCGCCGATGGTGGATATCTCCCGCGATCCGCGCTGGGGCCGCAGCTCCGAAGGTTTCGGCGAAGACACTTACCTGACCTCGCGCATCGCCAAAGTCATGGTCAAGGCCTATCAGGGCGAGACCCCAAGCGCCGCCGACAGCATCATGGCCAGCGTCAAGCACTTCGCCCTTTACGGCGCGGTCGAGGGCGGCCGCGACTACAACACCGTCGACATGAGCCCGGTGAAGATGTACCAGGATTATCTGCCGCCCTACCGCGCCGCGATCGATGCCGGTGCTGGCGGTGTGATGGTGGCGTTGAACTCGATCAACGGCATTCCGGCCACGGCCAACACCTGGCTGATGAACGACCTGCTGCGCAAGGACTGGGGCTTCAAAGGTCTGGCGGTCAGCGATCATGGCGCGATCTTCGAACTGATCAAGCACGGCGTCGCCCGCGACGGTCGCGAAGCGGCGAAGCTGGCGATCAAGGCGGGCATCGACATGAGCATGAACGACACCCTCTACGGCAAAGAGCTGCCGGGGCTGCTCAAGTCCGGCGAGATCGAACAGAAAGACATCGACAACGCTGTGCGCGAAGTGCTCGCGGCCAAGTACGACATGGGCCTGTTCAAGGACCCGTACCTGCGCATCGGCAAGGCCGAGGATGACCCGGCCGATACCTACGCCGAAAGCCGCCTGCATCGCGCTGAGGCCCGCGAAGTGGCACGTCGCAGTCTGGTGCTGCTGAAGAACCACAACGAAACCCTGCCGCTGAAGAAAGACGCGAAAATCGCGCTGGTCGGCCCATTGGCGAAAGCGCCGATCGACATGATGGGCAGCTGGGCCGCCGCCGGGCGCCCGGCGCAATCGGTCACTTTGTTCGATGGCATGAATTCAGTGATCGGCGACAAGGCCAACCTGATCTACGCCCGTGGCGCCAACATCACGGGCGACAAGAAGGTCCTCGACTACCTGAACTTCCTCAACTTCGATGCCCCGGAAGTGGTCGATGACCCGCGCCCGGCCAGCGTGCTGATCGACGAAGCGGTGAAAGCGGCGAAGGATGCTGACGTGATCGTTGCAGCGGTGGGCGAGTCCCGTGGCATGTCCCACGAATCCTCGAGCCGCACCGACCTGAACATCCCGGAAACCCAGCGCGAATTGATCCGCGCGCTGAAAGCCACCGGCAAGCCGTTGGTGCTGGTGTTGATGAACGGCCGTCCGCTGACGATTCTCGAAGAGAACCAGTCGGCCGATGCGATTCTGGAAACCTGGTTCAGCGGCACCGAGGGCGGCAACGCCATCGCCGACGTGCTGTTCGGCGACTACAACCCGTCGGGCAAACTGCCGGTGACCTTCCCGCGTTCCGTGGGCCAGATCCCGACCTACTACAACCACCTGAGCATCGGCCGGCCGTTCACGCCGGGCAAACCGGGCAACTACACCTCGCAGTATTTCGATGACACCACCGGCCCGCTGTTTCCGTTCGGTTATGGTCTGAGCTACACCACCTTCGCCCTGAGCGATATGGCGCTGTCATCGACCACCCTGAACGCCAGCGGCAAGCTCGACGCCAGCGTCATGGTCAAGAACACCGGCAAGCGTGACGGCGAAACCGTGGTGCAGTTGTACATCCAGGACGTCACCGGTTCGATGATTCGCCCGGTGAAAGAACTGAAGAACTTCCAGAAGATCATGCTCAAGGCCGGCGAACAGAAGGTCGTGCACTTCACCATCACCGAGGAAGACCTGAAGTTCTACAACGCCCAGCTCAAATACGCAGCCGAGCCTGGCAAGTTCAACGTGCAGATCGGCCTGGATTCCCAGGACGTGACGCAGCAGAGTTTTGAACTGCTGTAACAGCAGCAACACTGCAAAACACTGTGGGAGCGAGCCTGCTCGCGAAAGCGATCATTCAGACAAAAAATTGCTGAATGACACACCGCTTTCGCGAGCAGGCTCGCTCCCACATTGGATTCAGGGTGTATTCAAAATCGTGGTTATCCGCGTCTATCGAGAATATTCACCACCAACCGATCCACCCAGCCCCACACCCGCTGCTTGATCCGCCGCCACAACGGTCGGCGCTGCCATTCCTCCAGGCTCACCAGCTGACTCAAGCCGAAGTCCTTCACAAAACTCGCCTCCACCGCTGCCGTCAACGCCGGGTCCAGCGCTTCCAGATTCGCCTCCAGATTGAAACGCAGATTCCAGTGATCGAAATTGCACGAACCGATGCTTACCCATTCGTCGACCAGAACCATTTTCAGGTGCAGGAAACACGGCTGGTATTCGAAGATCTGCACCCCGGCCTTGAGCAGGCGCGGGTAGTAGCGATGGCCGGCGTAGCGCACTGACGGGTGATCGGTGCGCGGGCCGGTCAGCAGCAACCGCACATCGACACCGCGCGCGGCAGCCTTGCGCAGGGAGCGGCGGATTTTCCAGGTGGGCAGAAAGTACGGCGTGGCCATCCAGATGCGTTTTTGCCCGCTGTTCAACGCACGGAACAACGACTGCAAAATGTCGCGATGTTGACGGGCATCGGCATACGCCACGCGGCCCATGCCTTCGCCCTTGTCCGGTACGCGGGGAAGGCGCGGCAAGCCGAAATGCGCGGCCGGGCGCCAGGCGCGGCGGTAACGGTTGGCGATCCACTGGCGATCAAACAGCAATTGCCAATCGATCACCAATGGGCCGCTGATCTCGACCATCACTTCGTGCCACTCGCTGACATCGTGGCCCGGCGTCCAGAATTCATCGGTCACGCCGGTGCCGCCGACCACGGCCAGGCATTGGTCGACCAACAGCAATTTACGGTGGTCGCGATAGAAGTTGCCGACCCAGCGCCGCCAGCTCAGGCGATTGTAGAAGCGCAGCTCGACCCCGGCCTGGGTCAGGCGCTGGCGCAGATGCAACGTGAACGCGAGGCTGCCGTAATCATCGAACAGGCAACGCACGCGCACTCCGCGCTCGGCCGCCGCGACCAGCGCCTGGACGATGGCTTCGGCGCAGGCGCCGGCCTCGACCAGGTACAGCTCCAGTTCGATCTGCTCGGTAGCTCCAGCGATGTGCTCGAGCATGCGCGGAAAGAACTGCGGGCCGTCGATCAACAGTTCGAAACGGTTGCCGTCACGCCAGGGGAACACCGCACCGCGCATGTCAGCGCGCCGTGAAGATCAGCACCGCACCCACCGGCACCGACAGACTGATCGCCGACAGATCGGCGAGTTTGCGCAGGTTTTCCAGGCCAGGCGCCAGATCGAAATCCTCGGCGTTGATCACCAGCGGCTCCAGCGTCACCACCTGAAAGCGCCGATCATCCAGACGCGTGGCGAGCAACTCGGCCGGGTATTCGTGCTGCTTGCCGTGCAGGCTGACGGTCAGCGGCAGTCGCAACTCCAGCTGCGCGCCGGGGGCCAGATCGTTGATCGGGCGCAGGTCGATTTGGGTGGTGATGGTGGCTGCGGGAAACTGCTCGATCTGGAACAGCTCCTTGCGCATGCGCTCGTCACGCAGCGGAATGCCGCTGTTGATCGATTCGAGCTCGACTTCAACTTCGGCGCGACCGTTGGGATCGACTTTGCCGTGCAGTACCAGAAAGCGCTGCACTTCCGAAACGCTGGCATTTTTGGTGCTGACGAACGACAGCCGCGACGACTCGCCGTCCAGATACCAATTGGCCTGGGCCGGCAGCGCAACGGCGGTCAACAGCAGACTGGCGAAGGTTGTATAGAGGGAGCGGTTGAACATTGAACACTCGTGGGGGCGATAAACCTGCACGAACCTTAACCGCCCGCCAAGTTATTGCAAGCCCTGTGGGAGCGAGCCTGCTCGCGAATGCAATGCTCCCCGCACAGCATGTATTGCGGCTTGCGACGATTTCGCGAGCAGGCTCGCTCCCACAGGGGAGACCAGATAATTCAAGGATTCAGGCGACAGCCCTGGCGTTCGCTCAGCCACTGCGCGCTGTTGCTGCGGCCCATGCCGCTGACGGTGATGGTTTTGCTCGAAGCGTCATCGGTAAAACCGCTGGTTGGCAGCCATTGCTTCACATAGCCACGGCAATACCCGGCGTCGTTGTTCATCACATAACGACACGAGCAATATTCCTTGGCGGTGTAGGCGCTGATGATGTCCGGGAAAGCCCGGAGATTCTCCCGCTCATACCAACCCCAGCCGAGCAGCACGACCAACAGCAACAATAGAAAGCGCTTCATCGCCGCACCGCCTGCAACACGCGTTTGAGCAGTTCGTTGTGCCGGTAGCTGCCATCGCGGTCATCGCCGTAACGCACGATCACCAGCTTCTGGCTGGGCATTACGTACAGCGCCTGGCCCCAGTGGCCGAGGGCGGCGAAGGTGTCGGATGGGGCGTCGGGCCATGGTGATGTGGCGCCGTCGACAGGACGATTGAGCCACCAATGGCCGCCGGGCATGGCTTCGTCCTGATGCGCCTTGTAGCCGGCAAAGGGCTTGAGATTGAATGCCACCCAATCCTCGGGCAGCAACTGCCGATCGTTCCAGCGCCCGCCGCGCGCCATCAGCAGACCGACCCGCGCCAGATCCCGCGCGGTGAGATAGGCATAGGACGAGGCGACAAATGTGCCGCTGGCATCGCTTTCCCACACGGCGTGGCGAATGCCCAACGGCTCGAACAATGCTGTCCACGGATAGTCGGCGTAACGCTCTGCGCCGACCATGGTTTTCAGGGCAGCGGCGAGCAGATTGCTGTCACCGCTGGAATAACGGAAAGCCTGACCCGCTGCGGCATAACTGTCGTGTGCGGCGGTGAACGCGGCCATGTCGCGATGGCCGCGGGTGTAGAGCATTGCCACCACCGAGGATTTCAGCGGGGCGTATTCGTAGTCCTCCTGCCAATCGAGACCGGAGGCCCAGTTCAGCAGATGGCCGAGGGTGATCGCCGGGTGTTTTTCCAGCGCCGGGTAGAACTTCAGCGCTGGATCATCGAGTTTGAACCGGCCTTCGCCGTAGGCCACACCGAGAACGGTTGCCAGCAGACTTTTGCTGATTGACCAGGTCAGATGCGGTGTCTGAGCAGTGGTCGGAGCGGCGTAGCGTTCGTAGATGATCTGGCCGTCGTGGATGATCAGCAAGGCGTCGGTGCGGATGCCGTCGCGGGTGGCGTCGTTGCGCGGCGCGAAGGCGTAGTTTTCCAGCGCCTCGACGGCCGGGCCGGTGATCTGCGGGGCGATGGGCCATTGCTCGCCGGGCCACTGTTCGGCGCGGACGGTGAGGCTGATCAGCAGCAGGAACAGGGACAGGCCTTTGAACATGGTGGGCGCTCTGGGAATGAACCTGTCGAGACTAGTCGGGGTTTATGACAGATGTATGGTGATTTTGAGGCCGCCTTCGCGAGCAGGCTCGCTCCCACAGTTGATCGCATTTCAATTGAAGAATACCGTCCCTGTGGGAGCGAGCCTGCTCGCGAAGGGGCCGCTCAGGTCACCGCCAAAGCCTTGGCCAACCGCTTCGCCCTCGCCCCTGCCGCCAACTGCATCACGCCCTTGTCCCGCTGCCACATCTGCGCCCACTCCACCGGGCCATTGCCCAATGCCTGGTCCACCTCCCCCGCCAGCGCTTCAAACTGCGCAAACAACCCGCCCAGCAGCACATGCCCGGGCGGATTGTTCGGCGCTTGCCGGCTGGCCTCGGCGCACCCGGCCAGCAGCGCCAGCAAACGCAATTGCAGGGCCTGCGGCCAGTCGCTGTCCTGGCCGACGCCGTACAACCACGCGGTCATGGCGCTGAGCACGTAGACATCTTCAAGGGTGCGAAACGGTTTGACGTAGGCGTCCCAGCCATCGCCAGCGAGCAATTCGCACAGGGCGCCGTCGAGGTACAGGCGACCGTGGCTGATGTCCGGCATCAACGGCAACGCCGGAAGTTTTTCCACCTTCACGCCGGGCTCGCCGGGATACACCACCGCCAGACTCAGGCGCGGTGTTTCGCCAGGCTCCTCACTGCGCGCAGCCACCAGTAACCAATCGGCGGCGTCGCCTACGGTGACGAAATCCTTGCGCCCACTCAAGCGCAAATCGCGCAGCCGCGTTTGCATATCGGCCGGACGCAGGCTGCGTTGTTCGGTAGCGCACAAGGCGCCGAGGCTCAGCGGCGCGCTCGGCCACAACATGCGCAGCGCCGCCTGATAACCGACCAGAAACGCCAGCCCCGGCGTCGCCATCCGCCGCCCGCCGGCCACCGCCAATTCGAACGGCGTGACGTTGCCCAGCGTCTGCAACAACGTTGCAAAGCCCTCGGCCAGATCAGCTGCGGCGGGCAAGCGTTCACGGCGGTGCAGCAGATCTGGCCAGGGCATGGGCGCCTCCTTGTGGGCTGTCATATAAGCATCACCGAACGTTCATGGCGATGACACCGGGGCTACATAGCCTGACTTTGCACAACACGGCTGCATAAAGAAAGTCGATCGGCTGCAACCCACGACGGGTTAAAGGCCCGTACGGAGATTCACATGACGCAAATCGCCCGCATCAGCGACACCGGCAATGAACGCCGCCTGCAAGCCGAACGCCTGATCGGCGCCGAAGCCTTGCAGCAAGCCCAGGCCCTGCGCTTCGCCGTCTTCAGCGGCGAGTTCAACGCCAAACTGAAAGGCGCCGAACTGGGTCTGGACATGGATGATTATGATGTTCACTGCAGCCACATCGGCGTGCGTGATCTGAACACCGGGCGCCTGGTCGCCACCACGCGTCTGCTCGATCACACCGCCGCCAGCAGCCTCGGCAAGTTCTACAGCGAAGAAGAATTCAGCCTGCACGGCCTCGCCCATCTGCAAGGCCCGATCCTGGAAATCGGCCGCACCTGCGTCGATCCGGCATACCGCAACGGCGGCACCATCGCCGTGCTCTGGGGCGAATTGGCCGAAGTGCTCAATCAGGGCGGCTACAGCTATCTGATGGGTTGCGCGAGCATCCCGATGCAGGACGGCGGCATTCAGGCCCACGCGATCATGCAGCGTCTGCGCGAACGTTACCTGTGCACCGAACACCTGCGCGCCGAGCCGAAAAATCCGCTGCCGACGCTGGATATTCCGTCCAACGTCATCGCCGAAATGCCGCCGCTGCTCAAGGCCTACATGCGCCTCGGGGCGAAGATCTGCGGCGAGCCGTGCTGGGACGAAGACTTCCAGGTGGCCGACGTGTTCATCCTGCTCAAGCGCGACGAACTCTGCCCGCGCTACGCCAAACACTTCAAGGCGGCGGTGTGATGAGCCGGTTGCGGGTGTACGCGCGAATCGCGCGAGTGCTGCTGGTGGTGACGCTGGGGCTGACCATGGCGAGCGTCTTCGGCGTGTTCGAACGCATCGGTCTGGCCCACTCGATGGAGCGGCGCCAGCGCTGGTCGCGCTTCTTCATGGCGCGGCTGAGCAACGCCCTGCCGTTTCGCGTGAGGGTCCATGGCGAGCTGCCGAAACAGCCGATGCTGTGGGTCAGCAATCACGTGTCGTGGACCGACATTCCGCTGCTGGGCATGCTCACGCCGCTGTCGTTTCTGTCCAAGGCCGAAGTACGCACCTGGCCGGTGGCCGGCTGGCTAGCGGCCAAGGCCGGCAGCCTGTTCATCCGCCGTGGGTCGGGCGACAGCCAGTTGATTCGCAAGCAGATGACCCGCCATCTGCAAACCGAACATGCGCTGCTGATGTTCCCCGAAGGCACCACCACCGATGGCCGTTCGCTGCGCACCTTTCATGGTCGCCTGCTGTCGGCGGCGATCGATTCCGAGGTGATGCTGCAACCGGTGGCGATTCGTTATCTGCGTGACGGCGAAATCGATACGCTCGCACCGTTCATTGGTGACGATGACCTGCTCTCGCACCTGATGCGCCTGTTCAGCAACGACTGCGGCGATGTCGAGGTGCATCTGCTCAAGCCGATTGCCTGTCAGGGCCGCGAGCGCGCGGCGCTGGCGTTCGAAGCGCAGCAGGCGGTGCAGAAGGTGTTGTTTGGTGAGGTGGCGAAACCTGCCGAACCGCGTCGCGCAGGCGATTTGATCGCCGCCTGAAAATACAAATCCCCTGTGGGAGCGAGCCTGCTCGCGAATGCGACCTGTCAGTCGCCGAATATATTGACTGACAGGACGCCTTCGCGAGCAGGCTCGCTCCCACATTCAGATCTTCAGTGGATCAGAGTTTTGTGCGAAATCCTGCAATTGCGGGTAGAACAAGCTGAAGTCTTCACTCAACGGCTCATACAACCGCCGCAACTCCGCCATTGCCCCGGCCAATTCCTCCGGCCTGGTCAGCCGTCGCGAGATCCCGCGCAGCACCTGCTCCAGCACCTCAAACTCGCGATACGAGCCCAGCCAGTCGTTGGCGACCATGTGCGGGGCGATCTTTGCCAGCCGCTCCGGCAATTGCCGTTCGCGGGACAGCACCTGATAGACGTCTGCGGTGAACTGCTCCAGCGGTCGGTCGGCATACAGCGTCCAGTCCCGCGCCAGGCAATGATCGAAAAACACATCGAGGACGATTCCGGCATAACGCCGCCGCGTTTCGCTGAAGCGGCCCAGGGCAGTGTCCACCAGTGGATGCCGATCGGTGAACACGTCGATCCGCCGATGCAGCGCAATCGCCGCCTCTACCTCCGGGTCGAACTGGCCTTGCAGCCGACCTTTGACGAAGTCGCCATAGAGACTGCCGAGTAATTGACCGGGGCGCTGGCCGCCGAGATGCAAATGCGCGAGATAGTTCATGGGCGCAGCTTAGCACTGCGCTTGCTGCTCCAGCATCCTCGTATCGTTATAACCCGATATAACGATTTATGCGCTCGTCAGACCGAATTCATATTGGTATATCGCGATCCGACGATTTAAAGTTCGTCCCATCGCGATATATCGCTACTGCCAACACGAGCCCAAGCCATGAACCTCGACCTCGACGAAATAATAAAAGCCCTGGCGCACCCAGTACGGCGAGACATCCTCAACTGGCTGAAGGACCCGAAAGGCGAATTCCCCGAGCAGTTGCACAACCACGAATACGGTATTTGCGCCGGGCAGATCGATCAGCGTTGCGGCCTGTCGCAATCGACCGTGTCGGCCCACCTGGCGACCCTGCAACGGGCCGGGCTGATCAGCAGCCAGAAGGCCGGGCAGTGGCATTTCTTCAAACGTAACGAGGACGTCATCCAGGCGTTTCTCAGCACTCTCAGTAAAGAGCTCTGACCCTTAACGTCAGTCAGCCGACAAGGAAACCTGCATGCCCCTTTCGCTTCTCATCCTCGCCCTGAGCGCCTTCGCCATCGGCACCACCGAGTTCGTCATCATGGGCCTGCTGCCCGACGTGGCGGCGGATCTCGGTGTGTCGATTCCCGGCGCCGGCTGGCTGGTCACCGGTTACGCCCTGGGCGTGGCCATCGGTGCACCGTTCATGGCGCTGGCCACCGCCAGGTTGCCGCGCAAGGCAGCGCTGGTGGCGTTGATGGGCATCTTCATTGTCGGCAACCTGCTCTGCGCCATCGCCAGCGACTACAACGTGCTGATGTTTGCCCGGATAGTCACCGCGCTGTGTCACGGCGCGTTCTTCGGCATCGGCTCGGTGGTGGCGGCCAATCTGGTCGCGCCCAACAAACGTGCCTCGGCAGTAGCCTTGATGTTCACCGGCCTGACCCTGGCCAACGTACTTGGCGTACCGCTGGGCACCGCATTGGGTCAGGAAGCCGGCTGGCGTTCGACCTTCTGGGCAGTGACCGTCATCGGTGTGATCGCGCTGATCGGCCTGATCCGCTTTCTGCCGGCCAAGCGTGACGAAGAGAAACTCGACATGCGCGCCGAACTCGCCGCCCTCAAAGGCGCCGGCATCTGGCTGTCGCTGAGCATGACCGCGCTGTTCGCCGCCTCGGTCTTCACCCTGTTCACCTACGTCGCCCCACTGCTCGGTGAAGTCACCGGTGTGTCGCCGCGTGGCGTGACCTGGACGCTGATGCTCATCGGTCTGGGCCTGACGGTCGGCAACATCATCGGCGGCAAACTCGCCGACAAAGGCATGGCCGCCACGCTGATCGGCGTGTTCATCGCCATGGCCGTGGTTTCCACGGTGCTGAGCTGGACCAGCGTCGCGCTGATCCCGACTGAAATCACTCTGTTCCTCTGGGCCACCGCGTGTTTCGCCGCTGTGCCGGCACTGCAAGTCAACGTGGTGACCTTCGGCAAGGCTGCCCCGAACCTGGTTTCGACCCTGAACATCGGCGCTTTCAACGTCGGCAACGCCCTTGGCGCCTGGGTCGGCGGCAGCGTCATCGCCCACGGCTACGGCCTGACCAGCGTGCCACTGGCTGCCGCCGCGCTGGCTGTACTGGCCCTGCTGGTAACCCTGATTACCTTCCGCCAGAACGGCAATGCCGAGCTGGCCCCTGCTTCCAACTGATCAACTTCCTTTATTAAAGAGAGGCTTTTAGACATGGCGACTATTTTCGACCCGATCAAACTCGGCGACATCGAGCTGAACAACCGCATCATCATGGCCCCGCTGACCCGCTGCCGCGCCGACGAAGGCCGTGTGCCGAACGCGCTGATGGCCGAATACTACGTACAACGCGCCTCGGCCGGCCTGATCCTCAGCGAAGCCACTTCGGTAACGCCGATGGGCGTCGGCTACCCGGACACCCCGGGCATCTGGTCCAACGATCAAGTGCGTGGCTGGGCCAACGTGACCAAAGCGATTCACGGCGCCGGCGGCAAGATCTTCCTGCAACTGTGGCACGTCGGCCGCATATCTCACCCTTCGTACCTGAATGGTGAAGCACCGGTCGCGCCAAGCGCCATCCAGCCAAAGGGCCACGTCAGCCTGGTGCGTCCGCTGGCCGACTACCCAACGCCGCGCGCTCTGGAAACCGCTGAAATCGCCGACATCGTCGACGCCTACCGCACCGGTGCCGAGAACGCCAAGGCCGCCGGTTTCGACGGCGTGGAAATCCACGGCGCCAACGGCTACCTGCTCGACCAGTTCCTGCAAAGCAGCACCAACCAGCGCACCGACCAGTACGGCGGCTCGCTGGAAAACCGTGCGCGCCTGCTGCTGGAAGTGACCGACGCCGCGATCGAAGTCTGGGGCGCTGGCCGCGTTGGTGTGCACCTGGCACCGCGTGCCGATTCCCATGACATGGGCGATGACAATCTTGCCGAGACCTTCACCTACGTCGCCCGTGAACTGGGCAAGCGTGGCATCGCGTTCATCTGCTCGCGCGAAAAAGAAGGCGCCGACAGCCTCGGCCCGCAACTGAAAGAAGCTTTCGGTGGCCCGTACATCGCCAACGAGAAGTTCACCAAGGAAAGCGCCAACGAGTGGCTGGCCAGCGGTAAGGCAGACGCCGTAGCGTTCGGCGTGCCGTTCATTGCCAACCCGGACCTGCCGGCACGTTTGCAGGCTGATGCGCCGCTGAACGAGCCGCATCCGGAGACTTTCTACGGCAAGGGTCCGGTCGGTTATATCGACTATCCGACCTTGTAATCACGCTGTAGCGCAGAAATAAGAAAGCCCCTGACTTTTGAGAGTCAGGGGCTTTTTGCTATTGGCGCAGGACAAGCGCAAGCAAACACCGTTTAACAACAGCGACACAATTTCCCTACAAAATCCACGACTCGCTACGTTTAAACTCCCCGCCGCGATGATCAGCCATGGCGGCTGATTGACATCCTGCCGGGCAATTGCGCATTTTGTTTCATTTGCGCAGGCTTGGGCTCAGGCGCAGCATGTCCAGCCCGGTGTCGACCCAGCGTTCAGCCTCGGCGTGCAGTTCGAAGCTGTCCGGGGCCAGCAGCCAGCCGTACAGCAGGCCGTCGATGTAGGCATGAATGCTGATGGCCGCGCGGGCAGTGTCGAGGTCTTCCGGCAACTGGCCGCGATTCACCGCATTACGCAGGGTCAGGCCGATGCGCAGATTGCAATCGAGACTGGCCGTCCGGCGCTGCTGGCGCAGATCGCACATTTCATCGGTGAACTCGCACTTATGAAACAGAATTTCGTTGATGCGCCGGGTTTTCGGGTCCAGTGCAACTTGATGAAACAAATGAATCAGCAACTGCCGCATGCAGCCCAGCGGGTCCGGTTCGTCCTCGCTTTCGCTGGCCTTGGCCAGTTCATCCAGCGGTTCGTGCAGGCTGTCGAGCATCGCCTGGACCAGATCGGCCTTGTTGCTGAAATGCCAGTAGATGGCGCCACGCGTCACGCCGGCGAGGGTCGCGATGTCCGCCAGGGTGGTGCGGGCAACCCCCCTTTCATAAAAGGCTTTCTCGGCCGCTTCCAGAATCTGGCTGCGGGTTTCCTGAGCTTCCTCTTTGGTACGACGGACCATGGCAGTAAAACCTCAAACAGGATGTTTCAGGGATGGCTGAATATCCGCTGAATAAAGAGGGGGCGATCTCTCGTGAATCGACTCCCCGGCCTACAATTTCAAACCTTGCGACGACTTTTGTAACAGGGTGGGTACGCGGCGCAGGTGTTTACAAACAACCATGAACGTAAGTATATTACTTAGCAAGCTACTTATCCACCCGGTGCCCGATTTTTACTCTTTCACACTTCTTGTGCGCTTCATGCGCGCCTGACCCGAGGATCTTCATGCAATTCAAGCCAGCTGTTACCGCTCTGGTCACTGCCGTCGCCCTGGCATCGCTGCTCAGCGGATGTAAAAAGGAAGAAGCGGCCCCAGCCGCTCCGCCCCCTCAGGTCGGCGTCGTCACCCTGCAACCACAAGCCTTTACCCTGACCTCGGAACTTCCGGGCCGCACCAGTGCGTTCCGCATCGCTGAAGTTCGCCCGCAGGTCAACGGCATCATTCTCAAGCGCCTGTTCAAGGAAGGCGCCGACGTCAAAGCCGGTCAGCAGCTTTATCAGATCGATCCGTCGGTCTATGAAGCGACGCTGAAAAGTGCCGAAGCCAACCTGCGTTCGACCAAGTCCATCTCCGACCGCTACAAGCAACTGGTCGATGAGCAAGCCGTAAGCCGTCAGGAATACGACACCGCATTGGCCAACCGCCTGCAATCGGAAGCGTCGCTTCAGACTGCGCAGATCAACGTGCGTTACACCAAGGTCTATGCGCCGATCTCCGGCCGTATCGGCCGTTCTTCGGTGACCGAAGGCGCACTGGTCAGCAATGGCCAGGCCGATGCAATGGCAGTGATTCAGCAGCTCGATCCGATCTACGTCGACGTCACCCAGTCGTCGGTGGAACTGCTGGAACTGCGCCGCGAACTGGAAAGCGGCCGTCTGCAGAAGGCTGGCGACAACGCCGCTGCGGTCAAGCTGACCCTGGAAGACGGCAGCCAGTACAAGCTCGACGGCAAGCTGGAATTCTCCGAAGTCTCGGTTGACCAGACCACCGGCTCGGTGACCCTGCGCGCCGTGTTCCCCAACCCCGATCACACCCTGCTGCCAGGCATGTTCGTCCACGCCCAGTTGCAGGCCGGCGTCAACAGCGCAGCGATCCTCGCGCCACAGCAAGGCGTGACCCGCGACCTCAAAGGCACCCCGACCGCACTGGTCGTCGGCGCCGACAACAAGGTCGAACTGCGTCAGCTCAAGGCCAGCCGCACCGTCGGCAGCCAGTGGCTGATCGAAGACGGCCTGAAAGCCGGCGATCGTCTGATCACCGAAGGGCTGCAGTACGTCAAACCGGGCGTCGAGGTCAAAGCGACCGAAGCGACTAACGTCGGCACCAAGAACCCGGCCCCCGCACAGGCAGCTGACAAAGCCGCCGGCGGCAAAGGGGAGTAACCCATGTCAAAATTCTTCATCGACCGTCCGATTTTCGCCTGGGTAATCGCCCTGGTGATCATGCTGGTCGGGGCACTTTCGATCCTGAAATTGCCAATCAACCAATACCCGAGCATCGCGCCGCCGGCCATTGCGATCCAGGTGACCTACCCGGGCGCGTCCGCACAAACCGTGCAGGACACCGTGGTACAGGTCATCGAGCAACAGCTCAACGGTATCGACAACCTGCGTTATGTGTCGTCGGAAAGTAACTCCGACGGCAGCATGACCATCACCGCGACCTTCGAGCAAGGCACCAACTCCGACACCGCGCAGGTACAGGTCCAGAACAAGCTGAACCTGGCCACCCCGCTGCTGCCGCAGGAAGTGCAGCAACAGGGTATCCGCGTGACCAAGGCAGTGAAGAACTTCCTGCTGGTGATCGGCGTGGTGTCGCGTGACGGCAGCATGACCAAGGACGACCTGTCCAACTACATCGTGTCGAACATGCAGGACCCGATCTCGCGGACCGCCGGTGTCGGTGACTTCCAGGTCTTCGGTGCGCAGTACGCGATGCGTATCTGGCTCGACCCGGCCAAGTTGAACAACTTCAACCTGACCCCGGTCGACGTGAAAAACGCCATTGCCGCGCAAAACGTCCAGGTGTCGTCCGGTCAGCTCGGTGGCTTGCCTGCCGTGCAGGGCCAGCAACTGAACGCGACGATCATCGGCAAGACCCGTCTGCAGACCGCTGAGCAGTTCAAGGAAATCCTGCTCAAGGTCAACAAGGACGGCTCGCAGGTTCGCCTCAAAGACGTGGCTGAAGTCGGCCTCGGCGGCGAGAACTACGCGATCAGCGCCCAGTTCAACGGCAGCCCGGCGTCCGGTCTGGCGGTGAAACTGGCCAACGGTGCCAACGCTCTCGATACCGCCAAAGCGTTGCGCAACACCATCGACAGCCTCAAGCCGTTCTTCCCGCAAGGCATGGAAGTGGTGTTCCCGTACGACACCACTCCGGTGGTGACCGAGTCGATCAAAGGCGTGGTGCACACCCTGGTCGAAGCGATCGCGCTGGTGTTCCTGGTGATGTTCCTGTTCCTGCAGAACTTCCGCGCCACCGTCATCACCACGATGACCGTGCCAGTGGTACTGCTCGGTACGTTCGGCATCCTCGCCGCCGCCGGTTTCAGCATCAACACCCTGACCATGTTCGGCATGGTGCTGGCCATCGGTCTGCTGGTGGACGATGCCATCGTCGTGGTGGAAAACGTCGAGCGGGTGATGAGCGAAGAAGGCTTGTCACCGAAGGAAGCGACGAAGAAATCCATGGGCCAGATCCAGGGCGCACTGGTCGGTATCGCCCTCGTACTCTCGGCGGTACTGCTGCCGATGGCATTCTTCAGCGGCTCGACAGGTGTGATCTACAAGCAGTTCTCGATCACCATCGTGTCGGCCATGGCCCTGTCGGTACTGGTTGCCCTGATCTTCACCCCGGCGCTGTGCGCGACCATGCTCAAGCCGATTCCGAAAGGCGAGCACGGTACTCCGAAGAAAGGATTCTTCGGCTGGTTCAACCGTAACTTCGACCGTGGCGTACGCAGCTACGAGCGCGGCGTCGGCAACATGCTGACCCGCAAGGCGCCGTACCTGCTGGCGTATCTGCTGATCGTCGTCGGCATGATCTGGCTGTTCACCCGCATCCCGACCGCGTTCCTGCCGGAAGAAGACCAGGGCGTACTGTTCGCCCAGGTTCAGACCCCGGCCGGTTCCAGTGCCCAGCGCACGCAGGTGGTCGTGGATGAAATGCGTGAGTACCTGCTGCGTCCGAACAAGGACGGTGGTGAAGCGGACGCGGTGGCTTCGGTGTTCACCGTGACCGGCTTCAACTTCGCCGGCCGTGGGCAGAGCTCGGGTATGGCGTTCATCATGCTCAAACCGTGGGGCGAACGTAACGCCGACAACAGCGTGTTCAAGCTCGCCGCGCGTGCCCAGCAACACTTCTTCAGTTTCCGTGACGCGATGGTGTTTGCCTTCGCCCCGCCAGCGGTTCTGGAATTGGGTAACGCCACCGGTTTCGACGTGTTCCTGCAAGACCGCGCCGGTATCGGTCACGAAAAACTGATGGAAGCGCGCAACCAGTTCCTTGGCATGGCGGCGCAAAGCAAGGTGCTGACCCAAGTGCGTCCGAACGGCCTGAACGATGAGCCGCAGTTCCAGCTGGAAATCGACGACGAGAAGGCCAGTGCCCTCGGCATCACCATCAGCGATATCAACAACACCCTGTCGATCGCGCTGGGCAGTAGCTACGTCAACGACTTCATCGACCGTGGTCGGGTGAAGAAAGTCTACGTGCAGGGCCAGCCGGATTCGCGCATGAGCCCCGAAGACCTGAAGAAGTGGTACGTGCGCAACGCCGAAGGCACCATGGTTCCGTTCTCGGCGTTCGCCAAGGGTGAGTGGGTCTACGGTTCGCCGAAACTGGCGCGTTACAACGGTGTGGAAGCGGTCGAGGTCCTCGGGGCTCCGGCGCCGGGCTACTCCACCGGTGAAGCGATGGCTGAAGTCGAAGCGATTGCCAAGAAGCTGCCGGCCGGTGTCGGTATCTCCTGGACCGGTCTGTCCTACGAGGAACGTCTGTCCGGCTCGCAAGCGCCAGCGCTGTACGCCCTGTCGCTGCTGATGGTGTTCCTGTGTCTGGCGGCGCTGTATGAGAGCTGGTCGATTCCGATCGCGGTCATGCTCGTGGTACCGCTGGGGATCATCGGTGCACTGATGGCTACCAGCCTGCGCGGTCTGTCCAACGACGTGTACTTCCAGGTGGGCTTGTTGACGACCATCGGTCTGGCGGCTAAAAACGCCATTCTGATCGTCGAATTCGCCAAGGAACTGCATGAACAGGGACGCAGCCTGCGTGAAGCGGCAATCGAAGCCTGCCGCATGCGTCTGCGCCCGATCATCATGACCTCGCTGGCCTTCGTTCTCGGTGTTGTGCCGCTGGCGATTTCCACCGGCGCCGGTTCAGGCAGTCAGCACGCGATCGGTACCGGCGTGATTGGCGGTATGCTCACGGCCACGATCCTGGCGATCTTCTGGGTCCCACTGTTCTTCGTTACTGTGTCGTCCATCGGTCAGCGTAAAAAGACCGACGCGGATGAGACTACTGAAACTCCTAAAGAGGCTGGCCAATGAGCAAGTCGCTACTCTCCATCGCAGTCGCCGCCTTCGTGCTGAGCGGTTGCTCGCTGATACCTGACTATCAGCAGCCTGAGGCTCCGGTCGCAGGCCAGTACCCGCAGGGGCCGGCATATTCGCCGGCCCAGGCTCCGGCGCAAGCCGCTGCCGAACAGGGCTGGAAGCAGTTTTTCCATGACCCGGCACTGCAACAGCTGATCCAGGTCGCCCTGGAAAACAACCGCGACCTGCGAGTCGCGGCGCTGAACATCGACGCTTACGCGGCGCAGTACCGCATCCAGCGCGCAGACCTGTTCCCGGCAGTGTCGGCCAATGCCGCCGGCAGCCGCCAGCGTCTGCCGGCCCGTGCCTCGCAGACCGGCGAGTCGATGATCAGCAGCTCCTACTCGGCTACCGTCGGCGTCAGCGCCTACGAACTCGACCTGTTCGGTCGGGTGCGCAGCCTGAGCGAGCAAGCGTTGCAACAGTACTTCGCTACCGAAGAAGCACGCCGCAGTACGCAGATCAGTCTGGTCGCCAACGTCGCCAATGCCTACCTGACCTGGCAAGCGGACAAGGAACTGCTCAAGCTGACGCAGGACACCCTCGGTGCCTTCGAAGAAAGCTACAAGCTGACCAGCCGCAGCAACGAAGTCGGTGTGGCTTCGGCGCTGGACCTGGCGCAATCGCGCACTTCCGTGGAAAACGCCCGGGCACAATTGGCGCGTTATACCCGCCAGGTCGCGCAGGACGAAAACAGCCTGACCCTGCTGCTCGGCACCGGTATCCCGGCCAATCTGCAAGCCGCCAAACCGCTGTCTGATGATCTGCTCAGCGACGTACCGGCCGGTCTGCCTTCGGACCTGCTGCAACGTCGTCCGGACATCCTCCAGGCCGAGTACAACCTGAAGGCGGCCAACGCTAACATCGGCGCGGCGCGGGCAGCGTTCTTCCCGAGCATCAGCCTGACCGCCAACGCGGGCAGCCTGAGCCCGGATCTGTCCGGTCTGTTCAAGGGTGGCTCGGGGACGTGGCTGTTCCAGCCGCAGATCAACCTGCCGATCTTCAACGCCGGCAGCCTGCGCGCCAGCCTCGACTACGCCAAGATCCAGAAGGACATTGGCGTGGCGAACTACGAGAAGTCCATTCAAACGGCCTTCCAGGAAGTCGCCGACGGCCTGGCCGCGCGCCAGACCTACACCGAGCAGTTGCAAGCGCAGCGTGACTTCGTGCAGGCCAACCAGGATTACTACCGCTTGGCCGAACGTCGCTATCGCATCGGCGTCGACAGCAACCTGACCTTCCTCGATGCCCAGCGTCAGTTGTTCAGCGCACAACAAGCGCTGATCACCGACCGCCTCGCGCAGCTGACCAGTGCGGTCAACCTGTACAAGGCCCTGGGTGGTGGCTGGAATGCGCAGACCGCGCAGAACGAAGCGCTGAAAGAAGAAGCGCCGAAGATGAAGCTGTTCTGATCCTCGGCTGAATACATCAAGCCCACCTTATTGGTGGGCTTTTTGTTTTTTGAAGATCAAAAGATCGCAGCCTTCGGCAGCTCCTACATTTGAAATGCGTTGCCCTGTAGGAGCTGCCGAAGGCTGCGATCTTTTGCTGTTCGATAACCGCCCAAAACCCGCTTTCAGCAATTGAACCTGAACACACAGTCCCTTCACCATTCGAACCAGAAAACCAATAACAACAAGGTTCGACACCATGCTCCAGCGCCCTGCCCCGCCCGGCTGACCGCCACCGCTGCATCTCAGACCTGCATCACGTTGCCTGCGCCGCACCCGCCGCGACAGCGCAGCCGTTCGCCCTAAAAAAACAAGAGAGACCCAAGTCCATGACAGTTTTCCCTGTGCCCTACGCATTGCCCGCTGTGATCGCCCTGGCCATCGCCGGTCTGGCCCTGCCGGCAAGCGCCGAAGAAGCCGGCTTCATCGAAGGCGCCAAGGTCAACCTCAACCTGCGCAACTTCTATATCAACCGCAACTTCACCAACCCGACCAAAACCCAGGGCAAGGCTGAAGAATGGACGCAGAGTTTCATCCTCGACGCCAAATCCGGCTTTACCCAAGGCACCGTCGGTTTCGGCATGGACGTACTCGGGCTGTATTCGATCAAGCTCGATGGCGGTAAAGGCACGGGCGGTACGCAGTTGTTGCCGCTGGACCATGACGGGCGCCCGGCGGACAACTTCGGTCGCACCAACGTCGCCTTCAAGGCCAGACTTTCGCAGACCGAGGTCAAGGTCGGCGAGTGGATGCCGGTATTGCCGATTCTGCGTTCGGACGACGGTCGCTCGCTGCCGCAAACCTTCCGTGGCGGCCAGATCACCTCCAAGGAAATCGCCGGCCTGACCCTCTATGGCGGCCAGTTCCGCGCCAACAGCCCGCGCGACGACAGCAGCATGAGCGACATGTCGATGACCGGCAAAGCCGCGTTCACCTCTGACCGTTTCAACTTCCAGGGCGGCGAATACCTGTTCAACGACAAGCGCACACAGATCGGCTTATGGAATGCGCAACTCAAGGACATCTACAGCCAGCAGTACCTCAATGTGCTGCACAGTCAGCCGCTCGGTGACTGGACGCTGGGCGCCAACCTCGGCTTTTTCTATGGCAAGGAAGATGGCAGCGCGCGTGCCGGCGATCTGGACAACAAGACCTGGTACGGGATGTTTTCGGCCAAGTACGGCGGCAGCACGTTCTACCTCGGCCTGCAGAAACTCACCGGCGACAGCGCCTGGATGCGCGTCAACGGCACCAGTGGCGGGACTCTGGCCAACGACAGCTACAACGCCAGTTATGACAACGCTCAGGAACGCTCCTGGCAGTTGCGTCACGACTACAACTTCGCCGCCATGGGCATCCCCGGCCTGACCCTGATGAACCGCTACATCAGCGGCGACAACGTGCACACCGGGACGATCACCGACGGCAAGGAATGGGGTCGCGAATCGGAACTCGGTTACACGGTGCAGAGCGGCACGTTGAAGGATTTGAACGTCAGATGGCGCAACTCGACCATGCGCCGCGACTTCAGCAACAACGAGTTCGACGAGAACCGATTGATCGTCAGCTACCCGATCAGCCTGCTTTAACCAAACATGCTCCACTGTGGGAGCGAGCCTGCTCGCGAAAGCGCTGCTTCAGTCGACATCTGTGTCGAATATGAAATGGCCTTCGCGAGCAGGCTCGCTCCCACATTTGATTCCCATCACAGATGCATGCCATTGGTCAGGCCATGTAGCGCTTTTGCGGGCGGCGGTTACAGTGAGCAAACCTGAAGGACTCAGGTGCTCCAACCCTTCACGCTTCCGTTTCGTAGTCGGTCTCCAGCTGTGCACCAGGTTGTCATCGGAAGACACCATTTGATCACCGGAGGATCACCTCATGATCACACGCCGCACCACTGCACCCGATTGGGACGCCAAGGCGTACCAGCAGTTTTCCCGTCTCAGACAACGTCCGGTCAACGAATTGCTCGACCGTATCGAACTGCAAAATCCCCAACGTATTTACGATCTGGGCTGCGGCACCGGCATTGCCACGCAGTTGTTGGCCAAACGCTGGCCGCGCGCGCAGTTGCAGGGCGTCGACAGCTCCGCGCAGATGCTCGTTGAGGCACGCTGCCTGCCGATCCGGGCGTTGTGGAAACATTGCGACCTGCTTGATTGGCAACCTGAGCAACCGGCGGATCTGCTGTTCGCAGCCGCCGTGCTGCACTTTATCGAAGGCCATGAAAAACTGCTGCCGCGCCTGCTCGGTTATCTGAATCCCGGCGGCTGTCTGGCGGCGCACATGCCGGACTGGCGCGATGCGCTGTGGTATCGGCTGATGCTCGACACCCTCGAAAACGGCGGCCCCGGTGGCACACCACTGGGCACACCTGAACTGCGCCAGCGCATGGCGGCGCGGCCGTTATTGGCACTGGAGGATTACTATCGGTTGCTCGCGCCCATGACTATGTCGCTGGATATCTGGGAGACCGAGCAGTTGCAGGTGGTTGACGGCAAGTCGCCGGTGTATGACTGGGTGAAGGTCTCGGCGCT
Source organism: Pseudomonas sp. 1L-E-NC-VB-C3 (assembly GCF_057291535.1). Classification (NCBI taxonomy): domain Bacteria; kingdom Pseudomonadati; phylum Pseudomonadota; class Gammaproteobacteria; order Pseudomonadales; family Pseudomonadaceae; genus Pseudomonas; species Pseudomonas sp. 1L-E-NC-VB-C3. The sequence continues at coordinate 112,237 of NZ_JBXAWD010000004.1, forward strand.
GCGGCCGGTGATGCAGGCGTTGAGTTCAGCGGAACAGGCGCGGTTTATCTATCACTACCTGATGCGGGTGCATGAGCATTATCCGCAAGAGGGGGATGGGCATACGTTGTTTGCATTCAAGCGAATATTTATTGTCGCCAGGGTGTGATTCGTTACGGCCGCTACCGCTTTCGCGAGCAGGCTCGCTCCCACAGGGAAATGCATTCCAATGTGGGAGCGAGCCTGCTCGCGAAGGCGTCAGTGCAACAACCTCACTCGCGGGATTCAACCCCGAGTTCATCCCACACCGATTCGGCCAGATGAAACGTCGCGTTCGCCGCCGGTATGCCGCAGTAGATCGCGCTCTGCATGATCACTTCCTTGATCTCGCCACGGCTCACACCATTATTGGCCGCTGCGCGCAGGTGCAGTTTCAGTTCGCCCTCGCGGTTCATGCCGATCAGCATGGCGATGGTGATCAGGCTGCGGGTGTGCCGGGGCAGGCCCGGGCGGGTCCAGATGTCGCCCCAGGCGTGGCGGGTGATCATTTCCTGGAACTCCGAGTTGAACTCGGTCAGCGTGGTCAGGCTGCGATCGACGTGGGCATCGCCCAGCACCGCGCGGCGTACTTGCATGCCTTCGTCGTAACGTTGTTTCTCGTCCACAAAATCTTCCTCACTGAGCCTGCAAAAACGCCAGCACACGGTCGCTGAAATCGGCGCCGGCCTGCACGTTGGACAAATGCGCCGCATGGAACTCGGCGTACTCGGCGTCGCGCACATGGTCGCGAATGAAGTGCCCGCCGGACGGCGGCGTCACCGCATCTTCGCTGCCGGCAATCACCAGCAACGGCACGTTGATCGAAGCCAGTTGTTCACGAAAATCGGCATCTCGCACGGCCGCGCAGTTGGCCGCATAACCTTGTGGATTGGTCGCGGCGAGCATGTCGGTAATCTTCTTCGCCGCCTCGGGATGCGCTGCGGAAAAGTCCGGGGTGAACCAGCGCGCAATCGAGGCATCACGCAGTGCGACCATCGCCGCCGGGCCGTCACGCAACACGGTTTCGATGCGTGGATTCCATACCGACGGATCGCCGATTTTCGCCGCCGTGTTGCACACGATCAATTTGTGCAGACGATGGCCTGCGTTGATCCCCAGCCACTGACCGATCAGCCCGCCCATCGACAGCCCGCAGAAATGCGCGCGCTCGATGTGCAGCGCATCGAGCAGACCGAGTACGTCATGGCCCAATTGCTCGATGCTGTACGGCCCTTCGGTGACCAGCGATTGCCCATGGCCGCGCGTGTCGAAACGCAGCACGCGGTAATGCTCGGTGAACGCCGGCATCTGCGCGTCCCACATGTGCAGGTCGGTGCCCAGCGAGTTGGACAGCACCAGCACCGGCGCAGCGGCCGGGCCTTCTATTTGATAGTGCAGTTCGCCATCGGCGAGTTGAACGAAAGCCACAGCCCTCTCCTTCAGACATTCAAAGCGTTGTGTTCAGCCACCGCGCGCTCGACCCAGGCTTGCGCCTGGCCAAGGTAATGCGCGGGGTTCAGAAGATCATCGAGTTCAGCGCCACTGAGTTCGGCGGTGACTTGCGGCTCGTCAGCCAGCACCGCACGCAGATGGCGCTGCTCGGCCACGGCGCGTTTGCAGCATTGTTCGAGCAGGTGATGCGCGGTGTCGCGGCCGACGCGTTGGGCGAGGACGATGCTCACCGCTTCGGCCAGCACCAGGCCTTGGGTCAATTCGAGGTTGCGGGCCATGCGCGCCGCATCGACTTCCAGACCGTCGGCCAGCAAACGTGCCTGTTGCAGCGAACCGGACACCAGGCAGCAGATCTCCGGCAGGGTTTCCCATTCGGCGTGCCACAAACCGAGGCTGCGTTCGTGTTCCTGCGGCATCGCGCTGAACAGCGTCGACACCAGCCCCGGCACCCGCGTGGCCGCGCCGATCAGCACCGCCGCGCCGACTGGATTGCGTTTGTGCGGCATGGTCGACGAACCACCCTTGCCCGGTGCGGCGGGCTCGAACACTTCCGCCGCTTCGGTCTGCATCAACAGGCTGATGTCGCGGCCGAATTTGCCGAGGCTGCCGGCGATCAGGCCAAGCACCGCGCCGAACTCGACGATGCGGTCACGCTGGGCGTGCCACGGTTGCTCGGGCAGGGTCAGTTGCAGTTCCTCGGCCAAGGCTTCGGCAATCGGCAACGCCTGTTCCCCCAGCGCCGCGAGCGTGCCGGAGGCGCCACCGAATTGCAGCACCAGCAGCCGTGGCTTCAGTTGTTGCAGACGCTGACGGCTGCGCGTCACGGCGCCCAACCAACCGGCGATTTTCATACCGAGGGTCACTGGCGTCGCGTGTTGCAGCCAGGTGCGCCCGGCCAGCGGCGTGGCGGCGAAACGTTGTGCCTGAGCGGCGAGCGAGTCGGCCAGTTGTGCCAGTTGGTTTTCGATCAGCGCCAGCGCCTGGCGCAATTGCAAGACCAGCCCGGAATCCATCACGTCCTGGCTGGTCGCACCCAGATGCACATAGCGCTCGGCCTCGGCATCGCTCGAGGCGATCTGCTTGCCCAAGGCCTTGACCAGTGGAATCGCCGAATTGCCGGCCGTGGCAATCGCCTCGCCCAGCGCCGCGAAGTCATACAGGCCCGCGTCGCACGCTGCGGCAATCGGTGCCACGGCCGATGAAGGAATCAGCCCGACCCGCGCCTCGGCCCGGGCCAGCGCCGCTTCGAAATCAAGCATCGCCTGCACCCGGCCCTGATCGCAGAACACTTCGCGCATATCGCGGGCGGTGAAGTAGGCATCGAACAATTGATTGCCCGGTCGCTGAGTCATAAACAGTCCTTGCCGGCGCGGGCCTCGCAGCCCGCGCACATGGGTTTACAGATCGTGGTGCAAATACTTCGCCTGCTTGGGCAAACGCAGGCTGAACAGGAAAGCCACCGCCATCATCGCCGTGACGTACCAGTAGAAGGCGTTTTCCATGCCGCCAGCCTTGAGGCTCAAGGCAACGAATTCCGCCGAACCGCCGAAGATTGCATTCGCCACCGCGTAAGCCAGGCCGACACCAAGCGCGCGGACTTCCGGCGGGAACATCTCGGCTTTCACCAGCCCGCTGATCGAGGTGTAGAAACTGACGATCGCCAGCGCCAGGGTGATCAGCACGAAGGCGAGGAACGGGCTACTGATGCTTTTCAGGCTGAGCAGAATCGGCACGGTGAACAGCGTGCCGAGGGCGCCGAACCAGAGCATCGAATTACGCCGGCCGATCTTGTCGGCGAGCATGCCGAACAGCGGCTGCATGCACATATACAGGAACAGCGCGCCGGTCATGATGTAGCTGGCGGTCTTGGCGTGCATCCCGGCGGTGTTCACCAGGTATTTCTGCATGTAGGTGGTGAAGGTGTAGAAAATCAGCGAGCCGCCAGCGGTGTAGCCGAGCACGGTGATGAACGCCGCTTTGTGATCGCGAAACAGTGCAGTGATGCTGCCGGCGTCTTTGTGTGCGCGGGTTTCTTTGTTGGTGGTTTCCTTCAGCGAACGACGCAGGAACAGCGAAATCAGCGCCGCCACCGCACCGACCACGAATGGAATCCGCCAGCCGTAGGCACGCAGGTCTTCTTCAGTGAGGAACTGTTGCAGCACCACCACCAGCGACACCGCCAGCAGTTGTCCGCCAATCAGCGTCACGTACTGGAACGAAGCGAAGAATCCGCGCTGGCCCTTGAGCGCGACTTCGCTCATGTAAGTCGCGGTGGTGCCGTACTCGCCGCCGACCGACAGACCTTGCAGCAAACGCGCAAACAGCAACAGCACTGGCGCCCAGACGCCGATGTCCTTGTAGGTCGGCAAACAGGCGATCAGCAACGAGCCGAAGCACATCATCAGAATCGAGATGAGCATCGAGTTCTTGCGCCCGTGCTTGTCAGCGACCCGGCCGAAAATCCAGCCACCAATCGGCCGCATCAGGAACCCGGCGGCGAATACGCCAGCGGTGTTGACCAGTTGCACAGTGGGGTTATCGGAAGGGAAGAACGCCGGGGCAAAATAGATCGCGCAGAAGGCGTAGACGTAGAAGTCGAACCATTCGACGAGGTTGCCGGAGGAAGCGCCGACGATGGCGAAGATGCGCTTGCTGCGCTCTTCGCCGGTGTAGTGAGAGGTGGTGGTTGTCATTGTTTTTTCACTCGATAGGGACAGTCACAGTCTAGACATACTTTGCAACAGTCCCGTTCCGCATCGGATCATCACCCACGTATGGATCAGCCTTTGTGGCGAGGAGATTTATCCCCGCTCGAGTGCAAAGCACTCGCAAATCAGATACACGCGGTTCATCTGAATACCGCGCCGACTGGTTTTTGGGGCTGCTTCGCAGCCCAGCGGGGATAAATCCCCTCACCACAGGGACTCTGTCCTGCAGGGGATTTGGGGTGTTCTCTCAATAATCGAAGAACACCGTCTCGGCATCGGTGCCCTGCAGGACCACATTCCACTGGTAAACACCCGAGGCATCCTGCTTGGCCAGCAACGTTGCGCGACGCTCCGCCGGCACACATTCCAGCAACGGATCAGCCACGTTCGCCGGTTCACCTTCAAAATAAATCCGCGTCAGCAAATGCTTGACCAGACCACGGGCAAACACCAGCACCACCAGATGCGGCGCTTGGGTCGAGCCTTTCAACCCCGGCACGGTGCCCGGTTTGATCGTGGTGAAACGGAAGCGCCCTTCGGCGTCCACCGGTACCCGGCCGAAGCCTTCGAAATTCGGGTCGAGCGGTTTGTCCTGCTGATCTTCCGGGTGGTCGTACTTGCCGGCGGCGTTGGCCTGCCAGACTTCGAGCATGGCGTCGTTGACGACATCGCCATTGCCGTCGACCACCTGGCCGGTGATCGCCACGCGCTCGCCGAGGGTCAGCTCGTTGGCCAGGGTTTCGCGGTTCAGCCAGGTCAGGCCGATGTGGTAATACGGCCCGACGGTGTGGGACGTGGTCGCATAGAGCGTCATCTTATTTCTCCATCGGCGTGGCTTCACGGCCGCGCAGCACGATGTCCCAGCGGTAACCGAGGGCGTAGGACGGAATGGTTTTTTCCAGATCGAAAGCAGCGATCAGGCGTTCCTTGGCCGAAGTGTCCGGCACGCAGTTGTAGATCGGGTCATACGCCAGCAGCGGGTCGCCGGGGAAGTACATCTGCGTGACCAGACGCGTAAGAATGCTCGGCCCAAACAGGGAAAAGTGGATGTGCGCCGGGCGCCAGGCGTTGTGGTGGTTGCCCCACGGATAGGCGCCGGGCTTGATGGTCTGGAACTGGTACCAGCCATCGGCATCGGTGACGGTGCGGCCGGTGCCGGTGAAGTTCGGGTCCAGCGGCGCGTCGTGCAGGTCGCGGGCATGGTTGTAACGACCGGCGGCATTGGCCTGCCAGATCTCCACCAGAATTCCCGGCACCGGCAGGCCGTCTTCGTCGAGCACGCGGCCGTGAATGATGATGCGCTCGCCCAGCGGCTCGCCGTCGTGCTGAGCGGTCAGGTCATTGTCCTTCTCGGCAACGTGTTCGGCGCCGATGGTCGGCCCGGTGATTTCCGAGAGTGAATGGGGCAGGTGCACCAACGGCTTGGACGGCGAGCGCAGGTTGGTGGATTGATACGTCGGGTGCAGGTAGTCAGGCTGAGTGCCTGCCTGTGGGCGACGGTAACCAGGCTTGTCAGTCATTTCGCTTTCCTCAGTTCTTGTAAGTGCCGCAGTGCGTCAGACACGTTCGATGGCCAGGGCCAGACCCTGGCCAACACCGACGCACATGGTCGCCAGACCTTTCTTGCCGCCAGTCTTTTCCAGATGATGCAGGGCGGTCAGCACCAGCCGCGCACCGCTCATGCCCAACGGGTGACCGAGGGCAATCGCGCCGCCATTCGGGTTGACCTGCGGCGCATCGTCGGCCAGACCCAACTCGCGCAATACCGCGAGGCCCTGGCTGGCGAACGCTTCGTTGAGCTCGATCACGTCGAAATCGCTGACCGCGACGCCAAGGCGCTCGGCGAGTTTGCGCACCGCCGGCACCGGGCCGATGCCCATCACCCGTGGTGCGACACCGGCGCTGGCCATGCCGAGCACTTTTGCGCGGGCGGTCAGGCCGTGTTTTTTCACCGCTTCGGCCGAAGCCAGAATCAGCGCAGCAGCACCATCGTTGACCCCCGAGGCATTGCCGGCGGTGACGGTTTTGTCCGCGCCGTTGACCGGTTTCAACTTGGTCAACGCTTCAATCGTGGTATCGGCGCGCGGATGTTCGTCCTGGCTAACCACGGTTTCGCCCTTCTTGTGGGCAATCCGTACTTCAACAATTTCTTCGGCGAAGTAACCGGCGGCCTGCGCGGCGGCGGTACGTTGCTGACTGCGCAAGGCAAAGGCGTCCTGATCTGCGCGCGAGACCTTATAGTCGTCGGCGACGTTGTCAGCGGTTTGCGGCATGGCATCGACGCCGTACTGCGCCTTCATCAGCGGGTTGATGAAACGCCAGCCGATGGTGGTGTCTTCCAGTTTCATGTTGCGCGAAAACGCCGCGTCGGCCTTGCCCATCACGAACGGCGCGCGGGACATCGATTCGACGCCACCGGCAATCGCCAGCTCCATTTCGCCACTGGCGATAGCGCGGAATGCGGTGCCGATCGCGTCCATGCCCGAAGCGCAGAGGCGATTGAGCGTAACGCCGGGCACGCTGTCCGGCAGTCCCGCCAGCAGCAGCGCCATGCGCGCAACGTTGCGGTTGTCTTCGCCGGCCTGATTGGCGCAGCCGAGGAACACCTCATCGACGGCGTTCCAGTCCACCGATGGATTGCGCTCCATCAGGGCCTTGATCGGCACGGCGGCCAGGTCGTCGGCGCGCACGGCGGACAATGCGCCACCGAAGCGGCCAATGGGGGTGCGAATCGCGTCGCAGATATACACGTCACGCATCATGCTTCTCCCGGTGCCTGACCGTGGGCGGCAGCGGTGCGCGCTTCAAGATCACGCAGCGCCGTCAGCTCGACTTCGGTCGGCTCAGCGGTGGTTTCAACAGAGTCGGCAAAACGAATCGCCCAACCGGTGGCGGCGACCACTTGCTCGCGGGTCACGCCCGGATGCAGCGCGGTGACCACGAATTCGTGGGTACCCTCCTCCGGTTCCATGATGCACAGGTCGGTGATGATGCCCACCGGCCCAGCGCCCGGCAGGCCCAGCCGTTTACGCGAATCGCCACCTTCGCCGTGACCGACCGAGGTGATGAAATCGAGCTTGTCGACAAACGAACGCGCCGACTGTTTAAGGATGATCAGCACGCTTTTCGCCGAACCGGCAATCTCCGGCGCGCCACCGGCACCCGGCAGGCGCACTTTCGGCGCGTGGTAGTCGCCGACCACGGTGGTGTTGATGTTGCCGAAACGGTCGACCTGCGCGGCGCCGAGGAAGCCAACGTCGATGCGCCCGCCCTGCAACCAATAGCGAAAAATCTCACCGGTCGGCACCACGGTGTCGGCGGTCTCGGCCAGCTCACCGTCACCGATGGACAGCGGCAGTACGCTCGGCTTAGCGCCAATCGGGCCGGATTCGTAAATCAGCACCACGTCCGGCGATGAAGTCAGGCGCGCGAGGTTGGCGGCTTTCGATGGCAGGCCGATGCCGACGAAGCATACCGAGCCGTTCTTCAGTCGCCGGGCCGCCGCGACGGTCATCATTTCATTGGTGGTGTAAGTCATTACTTGGCCTCCGAAGCAGCGGCCAATTTGGCCTGGAATTCGCTGAAGTCAGCGCAGCCATGGATGTATTCGTTGATCCACGCGGTAAACGTCTCACGGTCGCGAGCGATCGGGTCCCACGCCTGATAGAAACGATTGTCACGCTCGGTGTAACCGTGGGCGTAGGACGGATGCGCGCCGCCCGGCACGTGACAGACCGCACTCAAGGCCCAGGTCGGCAGCACGCAAGCGTTCATCGGTGCGTTGAGGTCGTCGACGATTTCTTCCACGGTGACGATGCAGCGTTTGGCGGCCAGCGCGGCTTCTTTCTGCACACCGAGAATGCCCCAGAGCAACACGTTGCCCTTGCGGTCGGCTTTCTGCGCGTGAATCACGGTGACGTCCGGGCGCACCGATGGCACTGCCGCCAGCACTTCGCCGGTGAACGGACAGGTCACGGTTTTGATCAGCGGATTGACCTTCGGCAGGTCGGAGCCGGCGTAGGCACGCAGCACCGCGAACGGCAGGCCGGACGCGCCGGCAACGTAGGCGTTGGCGAGGTCGGCGTGGCTGTGTTCTTCAATTTCCAGCGCGTGCGGCCACTGCTTTTCGACCGCGTCACGCAGACGGTGCAGCGAACCCACACCTGGGTTGCCGCCCCAGGAGAAAATCAGTTTGCGCGCGCAACCGGCGCCGATCAGTTGGTCGTAGATCAGATCAGGCGTCATCCGCACCAGCGTCAGATCTTTCTTGCCTTGACGAATGATTTCATGACCCGCTGCCGTAGGGATCAGGTGAGTGAAGCCTTCGAGGGCGACGGTGTCGCCGTCGTTGACGAATTGCTTCACCGCGTCGTGCAGCGAAAGGATCTCAGCCATGGAGCGGGCTCCTGTTCTTGTAAGGAATCGCCAGTGATAAAAAGGCGCGAGGTTCAGCGCCGGAGTCACTGAAGATTAAGCTCGGGAAAATCGCCAAACAATCCGATAATCGACTGAGTGTTCGTTTATCGAACGGATTGTTGTTCAGCTAACAATCAGATCAAAAGCTTCGCGAGCAGGCTCGCTCCCACCTTGGAATGCATTCCAGAATGTGGGAGCGAGCCTGCTCGCGAAGGGGCCAGCCTGTTCAATAACGATCTGCGCCCGATTCAGGTCGCATCCGCATGACTGACCATGCCCTTGATCAGCACCGCCGCCGTCGCCAACCCCGCCGGGATCACCAGCGCGGTCAGCACTTGCTCGAAATTCCAGCCCAGGCCCAGCAAGGTTGCGCCCATCCACGCGCCGAGGATCGCGCCAAAGCGGCCGATGCCGAGCATCCACGACACCCCGGTCGCACGGCCCTGGGTCGGGTAGAAGCGCGCTGCCAATGACGGCATCGCCGATTGCGCGCCGTTGACGCACATGCCTGCGACCAGCACCAGCGTCGCCAGCAAGGTGATGTTGCCCAGGCTTTGCCCTACCGCGTAGGCAAACACCCCGGCCAGCAGGTAGAAAATGCCGATGACCTTGTGCGGATTGAAGCGGTCCATCGCCCAGCCCACCCCGACCGCGCTCAACACCCCACCAAACTGAAACAACGCACCGATGAACGCGGCCTGTTCCATGCTCGCGCCGCTGTCGCGCATCAGCGTCGGCAGCCAACTGGTCAGCAGGTAGACGATCACCAGGCCCATGAAATAGGTCAGCCACAACAGCAGCGTGCCGGTGCTGTAAGTGCCGGAGAAAATCACTGCGAAAACGTTACGCGCCTTGACGGTTTTCTGTTCCGGCACGCTGAAGCTCGCGGCCTGGGCGACGGTAACCGGGTCGATCGGTGCCAAGGTCTTGCGAACTTTGTCGGTGCCGCGGTTGCGTACCACCAGGTAGCGCGCCGATTCCGGCAGCCAGAACACCAATACCACCGCGAGGATCAGCGGCAGGATCCCGCCGATCATCAACAGCGCGTGCCAGCCGAACGCCGGGATCAGTTTTGCCGAGATGAAACCGCCGCCGGCCATGCCGAGGTTGAAGCCGCAGAACATGCTGGTCACCAGCAGCGACTTCTTGCGCTCCGGGGTGTATTCCGAGAGCAGCGTCGTGGCGTTGGGCATGCCCGCGCCGAGACCGAGGCCGGTGAGGAAGCGCAACACCAGCAGTTGTTCAACGTTGGTGCTGTAAGCCGAGGCCAGGCTGAAGCCGCCGAACAGAATCACCGCACCAACGAGTACGACTTTGCGCCCGAAGCGGTCAGCCAAAGGGCCGGAGCCGAGGGCGCCGAAGACCATGCCGATCAGCGCGGCACTCATCACCGGGCCGAGGCTGGCGCGATCAATGCCCCAGTCTTGCGACAGCGCCGGGGCGATGAAGCCCATGGCGGCGGTGTCGAGGCCGTCGAGAAATACGATCAGGAAACACAGGATCACCACTCGCCACTGATAGCGCGAGATCGGTTGGGCGTTGATAAAGGTCTGCACATCGAGGCAGTTACCCACAGCGGACTGAGGCTGGTTCATTATTTTTATTCCACGCAAAAAACGCAGTCGAACGGCGGCCGGCCAAAGGAAGGCACGGTCACAAGAATAGAAGGTTGTTATCAGGCGTTGCGGTGAACCCGGCAACAACGGGTGGGATACGGACAGTCGGGGAGCGAGCGCATGGTGAGTTGCCTCTTGTCATTATTATGGGGTCGACAGTCCGGCGAGCTCATTCACATCAGCGCCGGATGACGCTGCCGCGACATTAATGATCCGAGGGTTTTAGCGTCAATTCGATAAACGCAACACTGTGCGTTTATCGAACAGCTTCCTCAGGCGAACAACTGCGCACTGAGGTCGCGGCTGGCGCTGAGCAGGCCGGGCAGGAAGCGCTGCTCCAGCTCGGCGCGGCTGACTCGCCCGGCGTGGGTGCTGACATTCAGCGCGGCGACCACTTGCCCGGAGGCGTCGTACACCGGCACAGCGATCGAGCGCAGGCCCTGTTCCAGTTCCTGATCGACAATGCACCAGCCCTGCTGACGCACCTGCTGCAAACATTCGAGCAACGCGTCCGGGGTATGAATGGTGCGGCTGGTCTTGGCCACCAGTTCGGCGTGGTCGAGGTATTCGCCCAGGGAGGTGTCATCCAGTGCCGCTAGCAGAATCCGCCCCATCGACGTGCAATACGCCGGCAACCGCCCACCGACGGAAAGGTCGACCGAGATCAATCGCTGAGTGGTCGCCGAACGCGCGATATAGAGAATGTCATCGCCCTCCAGCGTCGCCATGTTGCAGGCTTCGTGCAATTGCTCGCTCATACGGTCGAGATACGGCTGTGCGGAAACGGCCAGCGGGGTTGAGGACAGATAGGCGTGGCCGAGGGTCAGCACTTTCGGCAGCAGCGAATAGGTGCGCCCGTCGGTGGTGGCGTAGCCGAGTTTGATCAGCGTGTGCAGGCAACGGCGCACGGCGGCGCGGGGAATTTCCGTGCGATGACTGATCTGCGCGATGGTCAGGTGGCGTTTACGTTCCTGAAACGCCTGCACCACCGCCAGACCACGGGCCAGGGACGTCATGAAATCCGGATCACCGGTCAGCGCCTGAATGCGCTTGGCCGGCGAAGCGACGATGGGCGGCGCCACCGACGTGAAGGAGTTGCGCATTTGATCGTTCATTTCTTGTCCTTGTCCGGCACGCATCGATGCCTAGTCAAACGGCTCGCCGCGCGATGCACAAGCATCGCGGCGCCAACATTGGGCGATTATCGAACCGCCGACCGATAATCGCAATCCAGCCCCCCGCCCTCCTCTTCATCCTTGAGGCAGCTTTAGCGATTCTGCTAGCAACTTAGTTGTTCCAGTTAATGGCGCCAAAAACAGAACGCCTGTTCTATAACGCGGTCTTTACACTTAACTAGCGGTAAAAGTTGCCGGTAACAAAACCCTCACACATTCAGAACCGTTTTTAACTTGGCAAAGATAGTCATTCCCGAATCGGCCGCTATAATGCACCCTAGTCGCGGCGCTTTAATCAAAAGCCCGCGACTTGCTGAAACGAGGTCCTTCGTCTCAGCTCCGGCCAGCGCCCGGCGCCCATCACACATGCAACGCCAGCGCTCGCTGAAACAGGAAACTGATGCTGCGTCAGTTTTTATCTGGTGCCGTAGCCGCCTGTAACACGGAAGTCTTGATCGCCTCTGCAATGTCTCCGCGCCTGATCGGGCTGTGGATGACTGGCGGGTTCGCTCAATTGACTCGTTGCAGTGTGTTTCACCGGATATTCAATTCAACTCATACAGGTAGCACCGTGACAAAAGACGAACTGCGCGCGGAACTAGAGCGCCAGGAACAACGTTACAAGGAAGTTTACGGCGGGGAAGTCACCACCTACGCCGCTCAGCCGGAACCGGAACGCAAGGCATGGCGCAAGCGCCCTACTGTTCAGGATCAGGTGTTCAAGCAGGAAATCGAAAAGATCGAAAAGGAACTCAAAGCCGAAGAGCCATGAGCCACGGCGGTTGAGCATTCGAAAGTCGGCGTCCGCCTGAGCCACAGCGCGGTGGAAGACGACACCTCGCGCGCCCGCTATCTGCGGGCAGCGGCTGCATCGCTGTTCTGGGGCTTATGAACGAGCGTCCCACAGGTTTCAGAGATATTTCAGACAAGCGTTTGAGCCTTTGCGATGTCTGAAAAAACGGCTCGAAAATATAGTTTATTCAATAAAATCAAGTAGTTGAAAAACCCTGCGTGCTGCTTGGTTTTCACGCCCTGCAACAAATTAAATCGAAGAAGGGTGTGACCAGTGAGCAGACGGGGCATCGATTTCCTGTCTTTTCTGGCATAATCGCGCCCCCTTACGACCGGGTCAGAAAACCTTCATGATCGATTTATTCAGCGGACTGGATGCTTGGGTGCTTGTGAGCCTCTTGCTCGCCCTGACGTTTGTCCTCGCCTTCGAGTTCATCAATGGATTTCATGACACCGCTAACGCGGTAGCCACTGTTATCTACACCAAAGCCATGCCGCCACACCTGGCGGTGTTCTTTTCCGGTGTGTTCAATTTCCTCGGCGTGCTGCTGGGCGGCGTTGGCGTGGCGTATGCCATCGTCCACCTGCTGCCGGTTGAACTGCTGATCAATGTGAACACCGGCCATGGCCTGGCGATGGTGTTCTCGTTGCTCGCCGCGGCAATCGCCTGGAATTTGGGCACCTGGTACTTCGGTATCCCGGCTTCCAGCTCGCACACACTGATCGGCTCGATCCTCGGTGTCGGCCTGGCCAACGCGCTGATCAACGACATCCCGCTGAGAGATGGCGTGAACTGGCAGAAAGCGATCGACATCGGCGCCTCGCTGGTGTTCTCGCCGATGGCCGGCTTCCTCATCGCCGCGCTGGTGCTGATCGGCCTGAAATGGTGGCGCCCGCTGTCGAAGATGCACAAGACGCCGGAACAGCGCCGCAAGATCGACGACAAAAAGCACCCGCCGTTCTGGAACCGTCTGGTCCTGGTGATCTCGGCCATGGCCGTGAGCTTCGTGCACGGTTCCAACGACGGCCAGAAAGGCATCGGCCTGATCATGCTGGTGCTGATCGGTATCGTCCCGGCGCAGTTCGTACTCGATCTGAACAGCACCACCTACCAGATCGAACGCACCCGCGACGCGACCCTGCACCTGAGCCAGTTCTACCAGCGCAACGCCGATTCGCTGGGTGAGTTCCTGGCCCTGGGCAAGAGCGTGGAAGGCGACCTGCCGGAGAAATTCCGCTGCAACCCGCAGCAGACCGAACCGACCATCACCGCCCTGCTGCATACCCTCAAAGGTGTAGCGGACTACCATTCGCTGTCGTCGGACAGCCGCATCGAAGTGCGTCGCTACCTGCTCTGCCTGGACGACACGGCGAAGAAAGTCGGCAAGCTGCCAGGCCTGGAAGCCCGTGAAAAGGCTGACCTCGACAAGCTGCGCAAAGACCTGACCACCACCACTGAATACGCCCCGTTCTGGGTGATTCTGGCGGTCGCCCTGGCACTGGGCCTGGGCACCATGGTCGGCTGGAAGCGCGTAGTGCTGACCATTGGCGAGAAGATCGGCAAGCAGGGCATGACCTATTCCCAGGGCATGTCGGCGCAGATCACCACCGCCAGCCTGATCGGCATGGCCAACATTTTCAGCCTGCCGGTGTCGACCACTCATGTGTTGTCTTCGGGTGTGGCCGGGACCATGGTTGCCAACAAGAGCGGCCTGCAGGGTGGCACGGTCAAGACTATTCTGCTGGCCTGGGTGTTGACCTTGCCTGCGACCGTGGCGCTGTCGGCCGGGTTGTTCTGGTTGGCTTCGAAGGCTTTGGGTAGTTGATCGATTGTTGCTTGTGAAGGAGGCGCGATTCTTTGGAATCGCGCCTTTTTTGTTTTTTGGATTGGGGGCATATCCGTTGCTGCGGGTGCTGCCGCTGGCGGTTTCGCTCTTACAGCGAGTCACCTTTTCCAAACGCCGAAAAGGTAACCCAAAAGGCTTTGCCCCGGCGTACGGCCCGCTCGCTGGGGCTCGGGGTACCTTCGTTACGGGACCGATCCGGGCGCAGCGGCTCCGGTTGGCTTCGCTGCACCTACACTCGCTGTGTACGACTGCGTCGTACGGTCGCTACGCTCCCACCCCCGGATCGATCCCGTAACGAAGCCTGCCGAAGGGGCAAAAGATCAAAAGCAAAAGCCAAAGCCAGATCAAGAGCCCCTCACCCTAGCCCTCTCCCAGAGGGAGAGGGGACTGACCGAGGTGTTTGGGCGAAACACGCCGACTTGCGATACCGAGTCGAATGCAGGTTTTGAACACCGCAAAAATCGGCTCCCTCTCCCTCGGGAAAGGGCTGGGGTGAGGGGCGAATCCACCGAAAATCTCAAGCCATGCGACGCTTCTAACCACTCAACAATGAGCGCAAGCTCGAGTAACGCTTTTGATCTTGATCCACCGGCGACGTCGGAAGGCTGAGCGGAGGGATTGATCCGGGCGTGGGAGCGCAGCGACCGTCTGGCGCAGCCAGACACAGCGGAAGGAGGTGCAGCGAAGCAAACCGTAGCCGCTGCGCCCGGATCAGTCCCGGAGCGAAGGGACCCGAGCCTGCGAGGGCCGAACGCAGGAGCTAGCGTTTTTTGCTTACTTTTTTAGGCGCTTGTAAAAAAGTAAGTCGCCGTCAGGCGAAACCGCCAGCAGCCGCTACCGAAGCAACGGATATTCACCCAAACCCCCAACAGCCTGGTCGGCCCAAAGGCCGCCAAGGCACAAAAAAAAGGGGCAACCGAAGTCGCCCCAAAATGCCTTGCGTGCCCATCAATCCAGAAGAACTCACTTGCGCCGCTTATGCGCATCCTTCCAGATAAAAAATCCAAACCCTGCAAAAAACAGCACCATGAGCCCCACCGTGAGAACCCCGGCAAACACCACGTTATCGAAAAACATGACTGACCTCCCGGCCCTGCTTTGCTTTGCTTTGCTTTGCTGCGATGGATTCAAATTAACAAACACACAGGCGCACATA
The DNA here is from genome assembly GCF_057291535.1 of Pseudomonas sp. 1L-E-NC-VB-C3. NCBI lineage: Bacteria > Pseudomonadati > Pseudomonadota > Gammaproteobacteria > Pseudomonadales > Pseudomonadaceae > Pseudomonas > Pseudomonas sp. 1L-E-NC-VB-C3. Next base: position 127,417 of record NZ_JBXAWD010000004.1, read on the forward strand.
TTGACCAGGATCAATATCCGCAACGAAGGGAAATAAAGGAGGGGAAATAACTGATCTGCATCAACCAATGCAGCGGGAGATCAACGCTTTTTCGGCTTGTTCTTCGACTTTTTCTTGGCTTTTCCCAACGGCATCGCCTGCTCGAAAGCCTGGCGCACTTCGTTCAGGCGCTTTTCGTTGAGGTCATGCACTCGCTTGGCGCGTTCAGTGCTGAGGTCGATCAGTTTGTCGTCTTGGCTCATGGCGTCCGGCACATCGCAGAAGAGATCACAGCTGCCGTCACCGACAGGATTGCGCCAATCATGCCGCTTGGCGCAGGCGCTGACCAGTCGCTGCTCAAATCTCGATATCAACCCACAAGCCCTGACGCGGCTGATCGTCTATCAGCGGCACCACCGGCACGGTGTTATCGGCATTGAGCTCAGTGCCGGGCACCGCCAGATGCTCTTCGGGATCTTCATCGGCCTCGCGACGTCGGCGGTCACGTTCTTGTTGACGACGCTGTTCTTCGCGCGCGAGCAGACGATCCTCTTCCGGATCACGCTTCTGCAGGTCGATCGTGCTTTCGTTGGAGCTTTCCTGCACCGGCACCACCGGCGGGATGTCCGGCCGCTGGCGGATCGGATCCTGCTGGGAAGTGATCGGCACGGCGCTCAAGGGGAGCATCGGTGGCAACATATAAAGGTCTCCTGTCTGCAGGCTATCGGCTGGGGTGCAGGCGCCTTGAGCCGCCTGTCGTAATTGTGTGATGCACCTCGCACCCGTAGGAGCTGCCGCAGGCTGCGATCTTTCATGGGACAACGCAAAACCCAAGTGTTCCCACAGATCAAAAGATCGCAGCCTTCGGCAGCTCCTACGCCAGTAATCTTTGGCCCTGAAGCCGTCATTCCGTTAAGATAGCCCGCTTTTTCAAGGTGGGAGTCAGGCAGCATGGCGCAGCAGTATCAACCGGGGCAACGCTGGATCAGTGACAGCGAAGCAGAGCTTGGTTTAGGCACCGTTCTGGCACAGGACGGCCGCTTGCTGACCGTGCTTTACCCGGCCACTGGCGAAACCCGCCAGTACGCGCTACGGAATGCGCCCCTGACCCGCGTGCGGTTCTCGCCGGGCGACTCCATCACCCATTTCGAAGGCTGGAAGATGACCGTGCAGCAGGTCGACGACGTCGACGGGCTGATGGTCTATCACGGCCTCAACGGGCAGAACGAAGTCGTCACCCTGCCGGAAACCCAGCTGTCGAACTTCATTCAGTTCCGTCTGGCCAGCGACCGCCTGTTCGCCGGACAGATCGACCCGCTGCCGTGGTTCTCCCTGCGCTACAACACCCTTGAACACACCAGCCGCCAGTTGCAGTCCTCGCTGTGGGGCCTGGGTGGCGTGCGTGCGCAACCGATCGCGCACCAGCTGCACATCGCCCGCGAAGTCGCCGACCGTATCGCCCCGCGCGTATTGCTGGCGGACGAAGTGGGTCTGGGTAAAACCATCGAGGCCGGTCTGGTGATCCATCGCCAACTGCTCTCGGGCCGCGCCAATCGCGTGCTGATTCTGGTCCCGGAAAACCTCCAGCATCAGTGGCTGGTGGAGATGCGCCGCCGTTTCAATCTGCAGGTCGCGCTGTTCGACGAAGAACGCTTTATCGAAAGCGATGCCACCAACCCGTTCGAAGACACGCAACTGGCGCTGGTCGCGCTGGAGTGGCTGGTCGACGACGAGAAGGCGCAGGACGCCTTGTTCGCTGCCGGTTGGGACCTGATGGTGGTGGACGAAGCGCATCACCTGGTCTGGCATGAAGACAAGGCCAGCGCGGAATATTCGCTGGTCGAGCAACTGGCCGAAGTGATTCCCGGCGTGCTGCTGCTCACCGCCACCCCGGAACAACTCGGTCAGGACAGCCACTTCGCCCGTCTGCGCCTGCTTGACCCGAATCGTTTCCACGACCTGGCCGCGTTCCGCGCCGAGAGCGACAACTATCGTCCGGTCGCCGAAGCGGTGCAGGAACTGCTCGACAAGGGCCGTCTCTCCGCCGAAGCGCACAAGACCATTCACGGTTTCCTCGGCAACGAAGGTGAAGCCCTGCTCACCGCCGTCAACGATGGCGACACTGAAGCCAGCGCCCGCCTCGTGCGTGAGCTGCTCGATCGCCACGGCACCGGCCGCGTGCTGTTCCGTAATACCCGCGCCGCTGTGCAGGGTTTCCCGGAGCGCAAACTGCACCCGTACCCGTTGCCGTGCCCGGACGAATACCTCGAACTGCCACTGGGCGAACACGCCGAGCTGTACCCGGAAGTCAGCTTCCAGGCGCAGCCGGAAGCCAGTGAAGAAGAGCGCTGGTGGAAATTCGATCCGCGCGTCGAGTGGCTGATCGATCAGTTGAAAATGCTCAAGCGCACCAAGGTGCTGGTGATCTGCGCCCACGCCGAAACCGCGATGGACCTGGAAGACGCGTTGCGCGTGCGTTCCGGCATCCCGGCCACGGTGTTCCACGAAGGCATGAACATCCTTGAGCGTGACCGCGCCGCCGCCTACTTCGCTGATGAAGAGTTCGGCGCGCAAGTGCTGATCTGCTCGGAAATCGGCAGTGAGGGTCGCAACTTCCAGTTCGCTCATCATCTGGTGCTGTTCGATCTGCCGTCGCACCCGGACCTGCTCGAGCAGCGTATCGGTCGTCTTGACCGGATCGGCCAGAAACACATCATCGAACTGCACGTGCCGTACCTGGAAACCAGCCCGCAAGAGCGCCTGTTCCAGTGGTACCACGAAGCGCTCAACGCCTTCCTCAACACCTGCCCGACCGGCAACGCCTTGCAGCATCAGTTCGGCCCACGCCTGCTGCCGCTGCTCGAAGAAGCCGATGACGGCGAGTGGCAAGCGCTGATCGACGAAGCACGCGCCGAGCGTGAGCGTCTCGAAGCCGAGCTGCACACCGGTCGCGACCGTCTGCTGGAACTGAACTCCGGCGGCGCTGGCGAAGGTGAAGCGCTGGTCGAGGCGATTCTCGAGCAGGACGATCAGTTCGCCCTGCCGATCTACATGGAAACCCTGTTCGACGCCTTCGGCATCGACAGCGAAGACCATTCGGAAAACGCCCTGATCCTCAAGCCGAGCGAGAAGATGCTCGACGCCAGTTTCCCGCTGGGCGACGACGAAGGCGTGACCATCACCTACGACCGCAACCAGGCGCTGTCGCGCGAAGACATGCAGTTCATCACCTGGGAACACCCGATGGTGCAGGGCGGCATGGATCTGGTGCTGTCCGGTTCGATGGGCAACACCGCCGTCGCGCTGATCAAGAACAAGGCGTTGAAGCCGGGCACTGTGTTGCTGGAATTGCTGTACGTCAGCGAAGTGGTCGCACCGCGCTCGCTGCAACTGGGTCGCTACCTGCCACCGGCGGCGCTGCGTTGCCTGCTCGATGCCAATGGCAACGACTTGTCGCCACGGGTGTCGTTCGAAACCCTCAACGATCAGCTGGAAAGCGTGCCCCGCGCCAGCGCCAACAAGTTCATCCAGGCTCAGCGCGATCAGTTGACGCCACGGATCAACGCCGGCGAAGAAAAGATCGCCCCGCGTCACGCCGAACGTGTGGCCGAAGCGCGCCGCCGTCTGGCCGCCGACACCGACGAAGAACTGGCGCGCCTGACCGCGTTGCAGGCGGTCAACCCGACCGTGCGCGACAGCGAACTGGAGGCGTTGCGCACTCAGCGTGAGCAAGGTCTGGCGATGCTCGACAAAGCGGCGTTGCGCCTGGAAGCGATTCGGGTGCTGGTAGCGGGCTAACCGCCCCGCTCCACCGCTGAAAACCAAGAGGCCCGCAGTGATGCGGGCCGATCGTTCCCACGCTCTGCGTGGGAACGATCATGTGGGAGCGAGCCTGCTCGCGAAAACGGTCAGGCAGTCGCCGCAGAAATTTCAGGCTCAACCACCGCCACCAACCCCTCCTTCATCCGCTGTGCATCGCGAACAAAACACCGCGATGCCAGAAACAGAAAGACCATGGTCAGGAACAGCGCCACCGGGATCAGGTACATCGCGTCATGCAGGCCGACAGCCTTGAACGCTTCGGTCATCTGCTCAGCCCCTGCCGCCAGCATCGCCGTGTGCGCGAAGTGATCCGACAGACCACCCACGACCACCGGCCCCAACCCGCCGCCGAGCAGATACAAACCGGCAAAGAACAACGCCATCGCCGTGGCCCGCAGGCGCGGTTCGACGACGTCCTGAATTGCCGTGTACACGCAGGTATAGAAGTTGTACGCGAACAGCCAGCCAACGCTGAACACCGCGACGAACACGCCGATCTCAATGCGCCCGGCATGCAGCGCCCAGGCTGTGCACAACGTCGAAATGATCAGACTGAACGCGGCGAACAACAGCCGCCCACTGGCGAAACGCTGATGGATCTTGTCGGCGATCCAGCCGCCAAGGGTCAGCCCGACCAGTCCGGTGACGCCGACGATCACGCCCGTGGCCACCGCTGCCTCCTGCAACGGCATGAGAAAGTAGCGTTGCAGCATCGGCACCAGAAACGAGTTGCAGGCATAGGTCGCGAAGTTGAAGCACAGCCCGGCCATCACCAGCCACAGGAAGGTCGGCACAGCGAGAACGCGGCGGATAGGCCTGTCGACTTTCTCTTGCGAGACCTGCACGGTTTCAGCCGCGCCGCGTTTCGGCTCTTTGATGAAGAACATGAACACCGCGAGGATCAGCCCCGGCACGGCGGCGATGAAGAACGGCGCGCGCCAGCTGTCGAAGGCCTTGACCATCGCGCCGATGGTGAAGAACGCCAGCAGCAGCCCCAGCGGCAGGCCCAGCATGAAAATACCCATCGCCCTCGCCCGACGGTGCGCCGGAAACAGATCGCCGATCAGCGAGTTGGCCGCTGGTGCGTAACTGGCTTCGCCGATGCCGATGCCCATGCGCACGATCAAAAAGCTCCAGAAACTGCCGACCATACCGTTGACCGCAGTCAGCGCACTCCAGGTGGCCAGGCCCCAGCCCATCAGCTTGCTGCGTGAACCGGTGTCGGCCATGCGCCCGAGTGGCAGGCCGGCAATGGCGTAAACGATGGTGAACGCGGTGCCGATGATGCCCAGCTGAAAGTCGCTGAGGTGCCATTCCATGCGGATCGGTTCGATGATGATCGCCGGGATGGTGCGGTCGAAGAAATTGAACAGGTTGGCGAGGAACAGCAGGAACAGAATGCGCCAGGCATTCGCCGCTTGGGTCGAGTTCTGCATGGGTCCGTCTCTTTATTGTTATGAGGGCTTCACTGCCAGCGCGTCGAGCCCGGAACCTGCAATCTAGTCAGCCGCACGGGGGCTGTCTGTCATCATTCGTCAGCCTGATATCGACCCATCGCACTGTAACGAAACGTAAGCCCTTGATAAGTCTGGAATCCCCCGCCATACGGGGCTTTCGCGGCAAAATCCGGCGACAAAAAAATAGTTTCGCGCCCCCCTTCCCAACGCCATGGCAAAGTCTAGAATGGCCGCCGGATCCGTCCGGATCTTCCGATCAATCCCTTTGATACCCCCGCCCATGTCCGAAGCCAGTCCGTGTCTGAATTGCGGTGCCTGCTGTTCCCATTTTCGTGTGTCTTTTTTCTGGGGTGAGTGCTCATCCTCTGGCGGAACGGTGCCCGATGAACTGGTCGCGCAGATCACCCCGAGCCGGGTGGCAATGATCGGCACCGATCGCAAACCGGCGCGTTGCATGTCCCTGGCGGGTGAGGTCGGCAGTGCCGTGGCCTGCACGATCTATGACAAGCGCTCGAGTACGTGTCGTGAGTTCGAGGCGTCGTGGGAGAACGGCGAACACAATCCGGACTGCGACAAGGCCCGCGCTGCCCACGGCCTGCCGCCCTTGCCGCCACACTGGAATGATCTGCCGCTGGAGCGCATTGCCTGAGCCTTAGCGCAAATCGCTATGAGGCTAATGGCAAAATCATTACCACCAATGTGCCACTACGCCTTGCAGCGTGAAAACCGCCTCTATACTCCATCCATTCGCCTGCGTTGATTGACGCACGGGCCAGATGAATCCGAGACGGGGCATGCTATGGAGTGGCTTGGTTTGCAGTTTGTTGCCGAGCTGCCGGCGAGCGGGCAGATTCTCCTCGATTGCAGCCACAACCCTTTGTTGGTGATGGTGGCCTATCTGGTCGCCTGCGCGGCGAGTTTCGCCACCCTGGACATGGCAGAGCGCCTGGTGCATGCCGAAGATCCGGGGTCGCGGCGCATCTGGCGCTGGATCGGCGCGACCTGCCTGGCCGGCGGCATCTGGGCCATGCACTTCATCGGCATGCTGGCCTTCCAGACCCCCATCGATATTCAGTACGACCTCGGCATCACCCTCTTGTCGTTACTGATCGCTCTGCTCGCCTCGTGGCTGGCCATGCACACTCTCAGTGAGGTGCAGCCGAGCGCGCTGCATTGCCTGAAGACCGCGTGTGTCATCGGTTTGGGCATCGCTGGCATGCATTACGTCGGCATGGCCGCGATGAAGTCGAGCGCCACCGCCTACTATCAGCCAGGGCTGTTAGCGCTGTCGGTGCTGATTGCCATCGGCGCCAGTTTCACCGCGCTGTGGGTGGCGCGCTATCTCAGCGAAGGCAGCGGGGTCGCGCATCAATTGCTCAAGTACAGCGCGGCGCTGATTCTCGGCGCCGGCATCATCAGCATGCACTTCACCGGCATGGCCGCGTTGGATCTGGTTCTTCCCGAAGGTGCCCTGGCAGCGAGCGGCAGTGAAACCGGGCATTTGCAACTTGGCCTGACCGTGGCGCTGATCATCCTGTTGATTCTCGGCAGTGCGATCAGCGCCGCCCTCGCCGACAAGAAACTGCAGAACAAGGAAAACGACCTGCGCCGGGTCAACGCCCTGCTCAGCCAACTCGATCAGGCGCGCATGTCTTTGCAGCAAGCGGCCAATTACGACGCGCTGACCAACCTGATCAACCGCCGTGGTTTCAACCAGATGTTCGCCGAAAAACTCAGCCAGAAAACCAGCGAAGGCGGCATGCTCGCGGTGATGTTTCTCGACATCGACCACTTCAAGCGCATCAACGATAGCCTCGGCCATGATGCCGGTGACGCGCTGCTCAAAGTCATCGCCCAGCACATCAAGAGCTCGGTGCGCAGCCACGAAGACGTGGTCGCGCGGTTCGGCGGCGACGAGTTTTGCATCCTCATCAGCCTGCGCGACCGCGAAGAGGCGCGCGGTATGGCGCAGCGCATCATGCACAAGATGAAAGAGCCGATCGAACTGGCCGGCCGGCGCATGGTGATGACCACCAGCATCGGCATCAGCCTGTTTCCCGAAGACGGCACTACCTGCGAAGAGCTGCTCAAACACGCCGACCTGGCCCTGTACCAATCCAAAGGCGCCGGGCGCAACGGTCTGCACTTCTTCAATTCCAGCCTGAAGACCCGCGCCAGTTTCGAGCTGCAACTGGAAGAAGAACTGCGCAGTGCGCTACGGCAAGACAACGCGCTGATGCTCTACTACCAGCCGATCTTCGAAGTGAAAACCGGACGCGTGACCAAGCTCGAGGCGCTGATTCGCTGGCAGCATCCGGTTCACGGTTTGCTCACACCGGATCGCTTCATAGGTATCGCCGAGAACAACGGTTTGATCGCCGAACTGGACAATTGGGTGCTGCGCCGCGCCTGCAAGGATCTTGGCGAGCTGTCGCGGCATGGTTGTGCCGAATTGAAAATCGCCTGGAACTGCTCGCCGCTGAATCTGGCGCGCGAAGAGCTGGCCGAGGAGATCGAGCACGCCTTGCACACGGCGGGCGTTGCCCCGGAACGCCTGGAACTGGAGGTCACCGAAAACGCCTTGATGGGCAATATCGCCGACACTCTGGTGCTGCTGCGGCAGATCCGCGCCCTCGGTGTGTCGCTGTCGATCGATGATTTCGGCACCGGCTATTCGTCGCTGGCCTACCTCAAGCGTCTGCCGCTGAACACCCTGAAAATCGACCGCTCGTTCATCCTCGACATTCCCACCGCCACGGCGGACATAGAGATCGTGCAGGCGATCATCGTCATGGCCCACACCCTGCATCTGCAGGTGGTCACTGAGGGCGTCGAGAGCCTGGAGCAATATGAGTTTCTCGAGCGTTCGGGCTGCGACTTCATTCAGGGTTATCTGCTCAGCCGCCCGGTGCCGCTGGACGAATTGCGCGCGGTGCTCGATGAAATCAACCAGCGCAAACCCGTGCTCGGGGTCAATCCGTTGAGTCTGGCGCGCGATACATTTGCACCAGCGTCGCTGGATCCTTCGCTAAAAAGCCTTGCGCCCCATGCAGGCGCATCAACTGTGCGGCCAATCCGCTGATTGGCGTCGCCGAGCCCTGCTCGCGGGAAAATTTCACTGCTGTGTCGAGATCCTTGAGCAGCGTGCGCACGTGCCACTTGACCGGTTCGAAACGGCTTTCGGCCATTTGCGGGGCAAGGATCTGCAACGGCTTCGAATCAGCAAAGCCACCGGCCAGCGCCTCGGCGATCAGACTGGCATCGACCCCGGCCTGCTCGGCCAACGCCACCACTTCGGCAATCACCAGCGCATTGCACGCGACGATCATCTGGTTGCAGGCCTTGGTCACCTGGCCGGCACCGATGCCGCCCATGTGCGTGACGCGCTGACCAAGGCTGAGCAGCACCGGGCGCACGCGCTCAAGATCTGCCGCTGCACCACCGACCATGATTGCCAGACTGCCGGCCTCGGCGCCGACCACGCCGCCGGACACTGGTGAATCGAGCCAGCCCATGGCGGTTTTCTCGGCCAGCGCTGCGGCCATCTCGCGAGTCGCGGTCGGTTCAAGACTGGAGAAATCCACCAATAGCTGGCCGTTTTTTGCCCCTTCGGCGATACCGCCAGTGCCAAACACCACTTCACGCACCACGGCGGTATCGGCCAGGCACAGCATAACGATGTCGGCGTGTGCGCACAGTTCGGCGGGGCTCGATACCTGGCGGGCGCCGGTCGCAACCAGCGGTGCGCACTTGTCCGGGTTGCGGTTCCACACCGTCAACGGGTAACCCGCCGCCAGCAGACGCCGGCACATGGGCAGGCCCATCAGGCCGATTCCGGCAAACCCCAACGAAGGTAGCGTTGACATCATTTCGCCTCTTTTCGATTAAAGATCACCGAATCATGGCCGATTCATCAACGATCAGGAAAGGATTCCGCCCGGCGATCAGACCAGCCAGCACTACGACGCCCGGGCCGTATTCGCGCACACAAGACGCGAGATCTTATTCCGTGAGGTTCGCCGGCACTGTTCGGCGGGCCAACCCAGTCCAGGTAAATGGCGCACCATGACCTCTAAAAACAACCCCGCCAGTGCAACAGCCGATCTGACCCTGAGCCCCGCCGCGAACAGCGCGTCATTATCCAGACCGACGCCGCCTTCGCGTCCGCTGTCGACCCAGCAATACCTGTACTTCACCGAAACCAACACTGACCGCATCCTCGATAACCTCGACGGCCTGCGCGATTCGGTGTTCCCGCGCCCGGCGCATCAGGAAGGCGACAACGAGCAGCACAACGACCAGGAATTTCCCTCGGTGTGCCTGATCGGCCTCGGTCGCTGCGGCTCCAACATCGCCCTCGACGTGGCGGAGCTGGTGTACAACGCGCGCAAGTTCTACCTCAACGAGTTCAACACCGAAGACCGCCCGAGCGACCGACGCCTGGCCGACAAGGGCTACAGCCCAGCGCAGTGGATCAAGAACAACCTGCGCATCGGCACCAGCAAATCGACCAAACCGGTGTTTCTGGTCGAACCGCTGGTGATGCTTGGCGACCTCGACAAGGACATCGCCGGGCGCATCCGTTTCTCGCGCAAGGGCGAGAAAAGCGGCTTCCTGCGCGACTACAGCAAAATGAAGATCATGGACTTGTCCGAAGTCCACGCCGGTGGCGCCGGTAACGCGCCGATCCTCGGCCAGTATCTGGCGAAGATCATCCTCAACAAGGACACCCAGCGCTTCTCCAGCCCCGACTGGAAAATGATCCACTCGTACCTGATCGACAGCTGCGGAATCAAGGCCAACCAGTCGCGCCTGTATTTCTCGATCTTCAGTGCCGGCGGCGGTACCGGTTCGGGCATGGCCTCGGAGTTCGGTCTGGCGCAGCAGCACTCGTACATGAACAAGACCTTCGACACCAAGCCGATGGATGAGCATGACGGCAAGAGCGGCCATTCGTTTGTCTTTGAGCCAATCTTCACCAGCGGCATTTGCGTGCTGCCGAACATTTCCGACCACCGCAGCGAAATGTCCGAGGCGCTGCACATCAACGCCGGGCGCCTGCTCTGCAAGTACCTGTCGGAAGAATGGGATTTCTCCTACAACTTCGCCAACGAAGACAGCAGCGAAGCCAGCGTGATGGGGCGTATCCGCCCGTGGAACGCGATGATGCTGATCTCCAACGACATCATGCGTTACGCCGAAGAAAGCGATGACGGCAACATCCAGAACATTGATGTCAATGCCATGGAGAAGCACGCCAACCAGTACATCTCGCAACAGATCTTCAACATTCTGACGGCGCAGGCAGTCACCACCGACTACGACCAGAACTACTTCCGCCGCGCCGGCATCGACATCGGCGAAACCATCCGCCTGGATGCCAACGACCTGTTCATGAGTCTGGCCGGGCCTGTGGCGATTGCCTACGCCGAATCGGTAGTGCCGGAAACCCCGCCGCCGAGCAGCGACAAGTTCAAGGTCTTCGATAAAGAGCCACAGCGCCTGAACATCGACGACCTGTTCTTCCGTTCGATCGACCTGCCGCACTTCAACAAGGTCACTCAGGCCATCGAAGGCATCAGCCTGCTGCCGATCGAATCCAAGCGTTATCGCGCTTCGCTTGAGCAGTACAAGAATTCCGGCTACGACGCCGCCGCGCTGCACGATTTGCACTTCTTCAAGAATTGCTCGTCGGTGGTCTCGATCGTCTCGCTGCCGAAAGACTACAAACTGTCGTACATGGATCTGAACCGGTTGAAGACCCACCTCAACAGCCTGTTCCCCAACACCACGCTCAAGCGCTACGCGCTGGTGATCGGCGCTTCGGCCAACCTGTCGCTGACCACCCTGATCGCCAAGAGCCCGTGCCTGTCGGACGACTTCCTCACACTGATCGTGGCGTTCATCAAGCGCTGCTTCGCGAAGAATCCGTACCGTTTCGACGAGACGCTGGATAACTCGATTCTCGACTTCATCATTCAGGAAGACTTCGACGAGGAGCGGATCGACGACCTGCTCAACGAATTCGAGAACCCGGCGAAGATCCTCGATACCAACTGGTACGCGATCAAACCGATGTACGAAAAGAAATACCGTGAGTTGATCAACGACAAGGACAAGTTCGTCTCGATCAATGACATTCGCCTGTCACGCGATTGCGTGAAGAAGTCGATCAAGTACCTGCGCGAGATCTACCGCCACCGGATTGGCAAGACCAAGGTCATTTCGCTGAATAACCATACCGGCAAGACTTACTCGGTCTGATCCAGCACCGAGTCGCCCCATTCGCGAGCAGGCTCGCTCCCACAGGAAAGTGCATTCCAGTGTGGGAGCGAGCCTGCTCGCGAAGGCGCCCTCGACTTCACCGACAAACTCCAACACTGCGAACATTCAGAAACAATTAAGCGACCCTCAGGCCGCTCCATAAACTGTTCCCGTTACGTTTACGTCACCGTGAGGCGTGGCATTTCTCCACGGCAAGGTGCCATCACGCTACTCCGCTACACACTTGCGGCGCGGCAATCGAGGCACCAAAAGGGTGCAGGCAATTAAACGGTCGCCCTTTCCTGGATCAGAATCCACGGCGAAACCACCACGGCCCACAGCTGCGGATCACGTTCGAAAATATCCAGCGCCCGCGTTTCAGACAGCTTGGCGACCTTGTCGTCGGCCAGCCAGGCCGCGACTTTCTCGCCTTCATCCGAGGCCACGGCCTCGGCGGCGGCGATCAAATCCAGGTCAGGGTCGACCCACAATAGGGCACCCTTGGCGAAGAACGGCTCCAGCTCTTTCCAGGTAATAGATGCCGTTTCACCAAGCAGCTTGGCATAGAGGGTGCTAGGTTCTTGATTCATGGGAGCTGTCCGGAAAAGAAATCGACGCGAATGATAACGTCGGTGGTCCGTCAGAAAAACCCGGTTGCAAATCGCTGCACCGAACGAAAAGAGCAGGAACGCCAGGGAATGCTGCCTTTTGGGATATATGCCCCCGATTGCCCCGCCGCAATTCTGTCTCTTTCATTCAAAAATGCGACACCCCCAAGTTTTGCCCCGTGGCGCCCGCTTCCCAGTTGATCAAGCGGCGCTCTACACTGTACCGGTACAGTTGCCGGGGCATTTTCCGGAGGGTATCGCAAAGATATCTGACCCGGTTCTGCTGCTACGGCGCCAGAACTCTAAAAAATACAACAGTAAGAGTGGAGCACTATGACTAAGGCTACTAAGCAGATTTCCAAACTGTTTGCCGCTATGGTTCTGGCCGGGGTTGCCAGCCATTCGTTCGCAGCTGACACCATCAAAATCGGTATCGCCGGTCCTAAAACCGGTCCAGTAGCCCAGTACGGCGACATGCAGTTCAGTGGCGCGAAGATGGCCATCGAGCAGATCAACGCCAAGGGCGGCGTCGACGGCAAGAAACTCGAAGCCGTTGAATACGACGATGCCTGCGATCCGAAACAAGCGGTAGCGGTAGCGAACAAGGTCGTCAACGACGGCGTCAAGTTCGTGGTCGGTCACCTGTGCTCCAGCTCCACTCAGCCCGCTTCGGACATCTACGAAGACGAAGGCGTGATCATGATCACCCCGGCTGCCACCAGCCCGGACATCACCGCCCGTGGCTACAAAATGATCTTCCGCACCATCGGTCTCGACAGCGCCCAAGGCCCTGCCGCCGGCAACTACATCGCCGATCACGTGAAACCGAAAGTGGTTGGCGTGCTGCACGACAAACAGCAGTACGGTGAAGGCATCGCCACCGCGGTGAAATCGACCCTCGAGAAGAAAGGCACCAAGGTTGCCGTCTTCGAAGGCGTCAACGCTGGCGACAAGGACTTCTCCGCCATCATCGCCAAGCTCAAGCAAGCCGGCGTCGACTTCGTCTACTACGGCGGCTACCACCCGGAGTTGGGTCTGATCCTGCGCCAAGCTCAGGAAAAAGGCCTGAAAGCCCGCTTCATGGGTCCGGAAGGCGTGGGTAACGACTCGATCACCCAGATCGCCAAGGATGCGTCCGAAGGCCTGCTGGTGACCCTGCCGAAATCCTTCGACCAGGATCCGGCCAACGTTGCCCTGGCTGACGCGTTCAAGGCCAAGAAGGAAGATCCGAGCGGTCCGTTCGTGTTCCCGTCCTACTCGGCAGTGACCGTGATTGCCGAAGGCATCAAGGCGGCCAAGTCCGAAGACGCGACCAAAGTGGCTGAAGCCATCCACGCCGGTTCGTTCAAGACCCCGACCGGCGACCTGAGCTTCGACGACAAAGGCGACCTGAAGGACTTCAAATTTGTCGTGTACGAGTGGCACAACGGCAAACCTAAAACCGAAGTTTCGCCTCAGTAAGGCCTTGCCCGACTGACTGCCAATAAAGCCCACGGCGTGCCGTGGGCTTTGTTTTGCGAATGTATGGGCCGCGCTGGCGTGATCCGCCAGTCTGCCCACCTGAAAATCTCAAAACCGTCATCAGCGGTTCGCTGGCAAAACCCGGATTCGAAGTGGATAGAGATCCACGGGGCCGGGCGGGAAAATGACTCCACCAGTGAAATGCGTACAGGTTTTTAGGAGCGCTGTAATGCCTGACCTCTATCACTTCTTCCAACAGCTGGTTAACGGCCTCAACGTTGGCAGCATGTATGCCCTGATCGCCATCGGCTACACGATGGTCTACGGCATCATTGGAATGATCAACTTCGCCCACGGCGAGGTGTACATGATCGGTTCCTACGTGGCCTTCATCGCCATCGCCGGGCTGACCATGATGGGACTCGACAGTGTCCCGCTGTTGATGACCGCGGCGTTCATCGCCAGCATCGTCGTCACCAGTTCCTACGGTTACAGCATCGAACGGATCGCCTACCGCCCCCTGCGCGGCAGCAACCGTCTGATCCCGCTGATTTCTGCCATCGGTATGTCGATCTTCCTGCAGAACACCGTTCTGCTGGCGCAAGACTCCAAGGACAAAGCTATCCCCAACCTGATCCCGGGCAACTTCGCCTTCGGTCCGGGTGGCGCACAAGAAGTGCTGATTTCCTACATGCAGATCGTGGTGTTCGTGGTGACCCTGATCGCCATGCTCGGCCTGACCCTGTTCATCTCCCGTTCCCGTCTGGGCCGCGCCTGCCGCGCCTGTGCCGAGGACATCAAGATGGCCAACCTGCTCGGCATCAATACCAACAACATCATCGCCCTGACCTTCGTCATCGGTGCTGCGCTGGCGGCGGTCGCTGCGGTGCTGCTGAGCATGCAATACGGCGTGATCAACCCCAACGCCGGTTTCCTCGTCGGCCTCAAGGCCTTCACCGCTGCGGTACTGGGCGGCATCGGCAGCATCCCCGGGGCCATGCTCGGCGGCTTGGTGCTCGGTGTAGCGGAAGCGTTCGGTGCCGATATCTTCGGCGACCAGTACAAGGACGTCGTTGCGTTCGGCCTGCTGGTTCTGGTGCTGTTGTTCCGTCCGACCGGCATTCTGGGCCGTCCGGAGGTTGAGAAAGTATGACTAGGAATCTTAAACAGGCACTGTTCAGTGCCTTGCTGGTGTGGGCGGTGGCCTACCCGGTACTGGGTCTGAAACTGACCATCGTCGGCATCAATCTGGAAGTGCACAACACCAGCCCTGCGGTACTCGCGACCATCGCGATCTGCTCGGTGCTGATGTTCCTGCGCGTGCTGTTCAACCAGCAGATCAGCAAGGCCTGGCGCTCCTCGCCGGGCATGCCGTTGATCCCGGCCAAGGCCAGCAACTTCCTGACCCTGCCAACCACCCAGCGCTATTTCATCATTGCGCTGATTCTGATCGCCCTGGTCTGGCCGTTCTTCGGCTCCCGTGGCGCGGTGGATATCGCAACGCTGATCCTGATCTACGTGATGCTCGGCCTGGGCCTGAACATCGTCGTCGGTCTGGCCGGTCTGCTTGACCTGGGCTACGTCGGTTTCTACGCCGTCGGCGCCTACAGCTACGCGCTGCTGTCGCATTACTACGGCTTGAGCTTCTGGATCTGCCTGCCGATTGCCGGCCTGATGGCGGCGACGTTCGGCTTCCTGCTGGGCTTCCCGGTGTTGCGTCTGCGTGGCGACTATCTGGCGATCGTGACCTTGGGTTTCGGCGAAATCATCCGTCTGTTCCTGCGTAACCTGACCGACATCACCGGTGGTCCGAACGGCATCAGCAACATCGAAAAACCGACGTTCTTCGGCCTGACCTTCGAGCGCAAAGCCGCCGAAGGCCTGCAGACGTTCCACGAGTATTTCGGCCTGCAATACAACTCGATCAACAAGGTGATCTTCCTTTACCTGGTTGCGCTGTTGCTCGCACTGGCCGCGCTGTTCGTGATCAACCGTCTGCTGCGCATGCCGATCGGCCGTGCGTGGGAAGCGCTGCGTGAAGACGAAATCGCCTGCCGCGCGTTGGGCCTGAACCCGACCGTGATCAAGCTCTCCGCCTTCACCCTGGGCGCTGCGTTCGCCGGTTTCGCCGGCAGCTTCTTCGCCGCGCGTCAGGGGCTGGTGACGCCCGAGTCGTTCACCTTCATCGAGTCGGCGATCATCCTTGCCATCGTCGTATTGGGTGGCATGGGCTCGCAATTGGGTGTGATTCTGGCGGCGATCGTGATGATCCTGTTGCCGGAAATGATGCGTGAGTTCAGCGAGTACCGCATGTTGATGTTCGGTGCGCTGATGGTGCTGATGATGATCTGGCGTCCACAAGGTCTGCTGCCGATGCAACGCCCACACATGGAGTTGCGCAAATGAGCCGCGAGATCCTTAAAGTCGAAAATCTGAGCATGCGCTTCGGCGGCTTGCTGGCGGTCAACGGCGTGGCGCTGACCGTCAAGGAAAAACAGGTGGTTGCCCTGATCGGCCCGAACGGCGCCGGCAAGACCACCGTGTTCAACTGCCTGACCGGCTTCTATCAGCCTACCGGCGGCAGCATCCTGCTCGACGGCGAGCCGATCCAGGGCCTGCCGGGCCACAAGATCGCGCTCAAAGGCGTGGTGCGTACCTTCCAGAACGTGCGTTTGTTCAAGGACATGACTGCGGTCGAGAACCTGTTGATCGCCCAGCACCGTCACTTGAACACCAACTTCCTGTCCGGCCTGTTCAAGACCCCGGCGTTCCGCAAAAGCGAGCGCGAGGCGATGGAATTTGCCGAATACTGGCTGGAAAAGGTCAACCTCAAAGAGTTCGCCAACCGCACCGCCGGCACCCTCGCCTACGGCCAGCAACGGCGTCTGGAAATCGCCCGCTGCATGATGACCCGTCCGCGGATTCTCATGCTCGACGAACCGGCCGCCGGCCTGAACCCGAAGGAAACCGAAGACCTCAAGGCGCTGATCGGTGTGTTGCGCGAAGAGCACAACGTCACCGTGCTGCTGATTGAACACGACATGAAACTGGTCATGAGCATTTCCGACCACATCGTCGTGATCAATCAGGGCACGCCGCTGGCCGACGGTACGCCGGAACAGATCCGCGACAATCCTGAAGTGATCAAAGCCTACCTGGGGGAAGCGTAAATGCTGCAGTTCGAAAACGTTTCCACCTTCTACGGCAAGATCCAGGCCCTGCACAGCGTCAACGTCGAAGTCCGTCAGGGCGAGATCGTGACACTGATCGGCGCCAACGGTGCCGGCAAATCCACGCTGCTGATGACGCTGTGCGGTTCGCCGCAGGCGCACAGCGGCAGCATCCGCTACATGGGTGAGGAACTGGTCGGCCAGGACTCGTCGCAGATCATGCGCAAGAGCATCGCCGTGGTCCCGGAAGGTCGTCGAGTGTTTGCCCGTCTGACCGTGGAAGAAAACCTGTCGATGGGCGGATTTTTCACCGACAAGGGCGACTATCAGGAACAGATGGACAAGGTCCTCGGACTTTTCCCACGCCTGAAAGAGCGTTTCAACCAGCGCGGCGGCACCATGTCCGGCGGTGAACAGCAGATGCTCGCCATCGGCCGTGCACTGATGAGCAAGCCCAAGCTGCTGCTGCTCGACGAGCCGTCGCTGGGTCTGGCGCCGATCATCATCCAGCAGATCTTCGACATCATCGAACAGCTGCGCAAGGACGGTGTGACGGTGTTCCTGGTCGAGCAGAACGCCAACCAGGCGCTGAAAATCGCTGACCGCGCCTACGTTCTGGAGAACGGCCGCGTGGTCATGCAAGGCACCGGTGAAGCGCTGCTGACCGATCCGAAAGTACGCGAGGCGTACCTCGGCGGTTGAGTGTTATCGCTGCACAAAAAAACGGCCTTCGGGCCGTTTTTTATGCCCAAACGAAAAACACCGATCCTCTGTGGGAGCGAGCCTGCTCGCGAAAGCGATGTATCACGCACCAATAATGTTGAATGTCACACCGCCTTCGCGAGCAGGCTCGCTCCCACAGGGATACTGCTGAATCCGAAATTTTTTATATATTTATCGCCCCACCTGTAACGCATCCCCCCACCCGTTCTCTAGAGGGACAAGCAAGCGCAACAGCACTTGCAGAAACCCTGATA
Source organism: Pseudomonas sp. 1L-E-NC-VB-C3 (assembly GCF_057291535.1). Lineage (NCBI taxonomy): Bacteria > Pseudomonadati > Pseudomonadota > Gammaproteobacteria > Pseudomonadales > Pseudomonadaceae > Pseudomonas > Pseudomonas sp. 1L-E-NC-VB-C3. The sequence goes on from NZ_JBXAWD010000004.1 coordinate 145,155, forward strand.
AACCTGGAGAAACATCATGACTGCGACTACCCGTACCCTGTCCGCCACCGCTCTGGTTCTGGCTCTCGGTTCCGCTCTGAGCATCGCCACTGTCTCCACCGCTCAAGCCGCTGATGCCAACATGGAAAAATGCTTCGGCGTAGCCCTGAAAGGCAAGAACGATTGCGCCGCAGGTGCCGGCACCACCTGCGCCGGCACGGCGAAAATGGACTATCAGGCCAACGCCTGGAAGCTCGTTCCGAAGGGCACCTGCGCCACCACCGAGAGCAAAACCTCGCCGACCGGTTTCGGTCAGCTCGAAGCCTTCAAAGCCAAGTCCTGATCCACGTCCTGCCTGAGTGACGCTCATGTTCAGTCATCACGAACCGTCCCTGCCGCGCACTCAGGCAGCTCGCACCGAGCTCCCTGCCCGCGCCGGGCTGGGGCTCAAGACCGGGCACTTCCTTGATGTGCTCGGCTCCGTACCGGACCTCGGTTTCTTCGAGGTCCACGCCGAAAACTACATGGTGGCCGGCGGCCCGTTTCATCATTTTCTCGGTCTGATTCGCGAACAGTACCCGCTGTCATTGCACGGCGTGGGGCTGTCGATCGGTGGCGAAGGCGCGCTGGACAGCCAGCACCTCAAACGCCTCGCCGAGCTGATCGAGCGCTATCAACCGCAAGCCTTTTCCGAACATCTGGCGTGGTCGAGCCACGGCCCGGTGTTCCTCAATGACCTGCTGCCACTGGCTTACGACACGCCGACACTGAACCGCGTCTGTGCGCACATCGACCAGGTGCAGAACACTCTGAAACGACCGATGCTGCTGGAAAACCCGGCGACGTATCTGGCGTTTGAGCATTCGACGATCGACGAGGCCGAGTTCATCGCCGAAGTAATCCGCCGCAGCGGCTGCGGCTTGTTGCTCGACGTCAATAATGTCTACGTGTCGTGCATCAATCATCAGCGCGATCCTTTGGCCTACCTTGATGCGTTACCGCTGCACGCAGTCGGCGAGATTCATCTGGCCGGCTTCGCTGAAGATTGCGACAACCTCGGCGACCGCTTGCTGATTGACGATCACGGCGCGCCGGTTGATCAGGCCGTTTGGGATCTGTACCGGCAAGTGCTGCGCCGTATCGGCCCGGTGGCGACACTCATCGAACGCGATAATCACGTCCCGACTTTCAACGCATTGTTCGCCGAAGCGCAGCAAGCCGAGACGCTGTTGCGTCGCGCGGAGCGTGCGGCATGAGCACGCAAGCGGACTTCGCCGCCGCCCTGCTCAATGCGCAACTGCCGTATCCCAAGGGCCTGTGCAGCCACAACGGCGCCGATCCGTCGCGGCGTTTTGCGGTCTATCGCAACAACGTGCAGAGTTCGCTGATCAATGCCCTGGCCGACAGTTATCCAGTGGTGCTGCAATTGGTCGGCGAGGAATTCTTCCGCGCCATGGCGGCGATTTTCGTCCAGAGTCAGCCGCCACAAAGTCCGTTGATGAGCCGCTATGGCGAGGACTTCGCCGACTTTATCGCACAATTCGAACCCATTGCCGGCGTGCCTTATGTGGCTGATGTCGCGCGACTCGAGCATTTGCGCACTGTTGCCTACCACGCCGCCGATGCGCAGCCGATCCGGCCTGAACAAGTCAGTGCCGCGCTGGCCGATCCGCAGACGCTGAGTGAACTGTGTTTCGAACTCCATCCCTCGCTGCACCTGCTCGACTCTGCTTTTGCGGTCGTGGCGATCTGGGCCGCGCATCAGCAGGAGCCAAGTCTGGCGGGCATTGGCCTCCATCAAGGCCAGCATGCCCTGGTGCTGCGCAACGGTCTCGACGTTGAGGTGTTTGCTCTTGAGGCGGGTGCGAGCGTGTTCATTGGCCATCTGCTCCAGGACTCGCCACTGCTCGCGGCGGCAGAAAACAGCCCGCCGTTCGATCTCGCGCAAACCCTCGCCTTACTGATTGCGCATAACGCGATTACCCGTCTGAATTACAAGGAGTTGCCATGAACGCTTTTATCCTGCGCGTCATCGCGCTGTTGGAAAAAATCCCGCACAGCCTGATTGCCTTCATCGCGCGTTTTTCCATTGCTGCGGTGTTCTGGAAATCCGGGCAAACCAAGGTCGAAGGACTGGCCGTCGACTTGATTGACGGCACCTTTGAACTGGGCTGGCCACGTTTGGCCGACTCGACGATTCCGTTGTTTCAGAGCGAGTACAACCTGCCGCTGTTTTCGCCGGAAATTGCCGCGCATCTGGCGGCGTTTGCCGAGCATGTGTTTCCGCTGCTGATCCTGCTCGGCTTCGCCACACGATTTTCGGCGCTGGCACTGCTCGGCATGACCCTGACTATCCAACTGTTCGTCTACCCGGCTGCCTACCCGACCCACGGCACTTGGGCGGCGGTGTTGCTGTACCTGATGGCGACCGGGCCGGGCAAATTGTCGATCGATCACCTGATTGCCCGCCGATGCCAAGGCTGACCTGAAACTGTAGGAGCTGCCGAAGGCTGCGATCTTTTGATCTTGCTTCTAAAAATCCAAAGATCGCAGCCTTCGGCAGCTCCTACACAGGTTCGGTGTCAGCGCTGGAGTCGATCCAGCGCCTCGCCACTGCGCTTGAACCAGCCCATCAAATAATCCGCCAACACCTGCGTGCGTTTGGGCAATCCACCCTGATACGGGTGCACCAGATACATCGGCATGCGTCGGGTCTGGTAATCGCGCAGCAACCAGCGCAAGCGGCCGTCAGCCAGTTCCGCTTGCAGCAGATACGACGGCAGACGGGCGATGCCGGCGCCGGACAGCGCTGCTTTCTTCAACAGGCTGTAGTGATTGCTGGCAAACGGACCCGAGACCCGCACCCGCAGCAACTCGTGCTGCTGGTGATACAGCCATTCTTCGCGACCGCTGTAATGGCTGTTGAGCAGACAACGATGCTCGGCCAAGGCATGCGGCGTCGCCGGCTCGCCGAAGCGCTCGAGGTAGGCCGGGCTGGCGCAGGTCATTTCGTGCCACGCCAACAGCGGCTTGGCCACCAGCCGATCGTCATTGGCGACTTCGGCGCGAATCGCCAGATCAAAGCCATCGCGCGACAGATCGCGATAACTGTTGTTCAGCTCCAGCTCGATCTGCACCTCCGGGTATTGCCCGGAAAACTCCAGCAGCAAGCCGTCGAAGAAGGTCTCGCCGAGCGACACCGGAACCGTCATGCGCACGGGGCCGGCCATGTCGTCCTTCAACCGCGCCAAAGCCTGCCGTGCGCGTTCGACTTGGACCACCAGCGCCTGGGCCTGCGGCAGCAGCGCCGCCCCCGCCGCCGTCAGGCTCAAGCGCCGGGTGGTGCGTTGCAGCAATACCACACCGAACTGCGCTTCGAGCTGGCTGATGCGCTTGGATAACTGGCCCTTGCTGCAGCCCAACTGCTGCGCCGCAAGGGTGAAACTGCCGGCCTCGATCAGCACAGCGAACGCGGCGAGATCATCCATTTCGCTCATGGATTGTTTCCAATTGAAAACCAAAGGTTGCCTATTAGTGCGCTTATCCGCAAAAAAAACCACCCTAGACTGAAACCTCATTCACACACATGGGGTACAGCACGATGAAAATTCTGTTGATAGGCGCAGGCGGCACCATCGGCTCAGCGGTGGACAAAGAATTGTCGCAACGCCACGAGGTCATTCGTATCGGTCGTAACAGCGGTGACTTGCAAGTGGATATCAGCGACAGCGCCTCGATCCGCAAGCTGTTCGAACAGACCGGCAAGTTCGATGCGCTGATCTGCGCGGCGGGCAACGTGACTTTTGCAGCGCTGGACGACATGACCGAAGACAGCTTCGCCCTCGGCCTGAAAGACAAACTGATGGGTCAGGTCAATCTGCTGCTGATCGGCCGCGAGTACGCCAACGATGGCGCTTCGTTCACGTTTACCACCGGCGTGCTCAGCCACGACCCGATTCGCAGCGGTGCCTCGGCAGCGCTGGTCAACGGCGCCATCGACAGCTTCGTCCGCGCCGCCGCCATCGAACTGCCGCGTGGCCTGCGGGTGAACTCGGTGAGCCCGACCGTACTGACCGAAGCCCTGAGCAAATACGCGCCCTACTTCCGTGGCTTCAAGCCGGTTCCTGCCGCGGAAGTGGCATTGGCCTACGCGAAAAGTGTCGAAGGATTGCAAACAGGGCAGACGTTTCACGTGGGTTAAGGCCCTTGTGATGAGCGGTCAGGCTGCGTAACGTGGCAGCACTTGTCTGGAGAGCCAAAGATGCGTGTTGCCCGTTCGTTCGTCCTCGTTGCCCTGCTGCCGATGTTTGCCGCCTGCCAGTTGTTCGACGGCCAGCGTGAAAGTGTGTCCCATGCCGGACAGACGCGCATGCAGGGGCAACTGACCGCCGCCGACGGCAAACTGGTGTTCCAGCCGTGCCAGGATCAGCGGCAACTGGTGGTCAACGACATCGGCGGCACCAGCGTCCTGCAAGAGGCCGCTACACTCGCCGACGAACAGGGCAAGCTGTTTGCCGATGCGCGCGGCAAGGTCTCCGGCGACCGTCTCGACCTCGGCCAGTTGTATCGCGTCGAGCGCTCGGGCACGGCCTGCGACGATCCGAATTTCAAACTGCTGATCCTGCGCGCCGCCGGCCATGGCCCGGAGTGGAACGTCAAGGTCAGCGGCAAAGGCATGGTCATCGAGCGCGACGGCCAGGCTCCACTCGCCGTGCCGTATGTGGAAGAGCAACTGGGCGACGGCCGCTTCAATCTCAGCAGCGAAGCCAACAACCAGCGCATCGAATTGTGGGTGGCGCCACAGCGCTGCGTCGACAGCAGCACCGGCAGCGTGCAGCACATGAGCGCCGAGTTGCGCATCGACGGTCAGGTCCAGCGCGGCTGCGGCTATTTCGGCGGCGCACGCAACGACTGATCGTTTTTCCCCCACGGATCCGCTCGCGGCGGCTTATAATCGCCGCCTTCAAACGCCCTGGCGCAGTTGTGCGCCCCGCGAATCCGGATCCCCGCCATGTTACGAATCACTGAACTCAAGCTGCCAATCGACCATCCCGAAGAAGACCTGCGCGTCGCCATCGTGCAACGCCTGGGCATCGCCAGCGATGATCTGCTCGATTTCACCTTGTTCAAGCGCAGCTATGACGCGCGCAAAAAGTCCTCCGAACTGTGCTTCATCTACACCATCGACCTCAACGTACGCGACGAGGCCAGAGTGTTGGGCAAGTTTGCCGACGACCGTAACGTCAACGTGGCGCCGGATGTCAGCTACAAATTCGTTGGTCAGGCACCGAGCGATCCGGGTCAGCGGCCGATCGTCGTCGGTTTCGGCCCGTGCGGCATCTTCGCCGGCCTGCTGCTGGCACAAATGGGCTTCAAACCGATCATTCTCGAACGCGGCACCGAAGTCCGTCAGCGCACCAAAGACACCTGGGGCCTGTGGCGCAAAAGCGTGCTCAATCCCGAGTCTAACGTGCAGTTTGGCGAAGGCGGCGCGGGCACGTTCTCCGACGGCAAGCTGTACAGCCAGATCAAGGACCCGAAATTCCTCGGCCGCAAAGTCCTGCACGAGTTCGTCAAGGCCGGCGCGCCGGAAGAAATCCTCTACGTCAGCAAGCCGCACATCGGTACGTTCCGCCTGACCGGTATGGTCGAAAACATGCGCGAGCAGATCCGCGAACTGGGCGGTGAAGTGCGCTTCCAGGAGCGCGTCAGCGACGTGCTGATCGAAGACGGCCAACTGGTCGGCGTGCAACTGGCCAGCGGCGAAATCCTGCATTCGAAGCATGTGGTTCTGGCCCTCGGCCACAGTGCCCGCGACACCTTCCGCATGCTCCACAGCCGTGGCGTGTTCATGGAAGCCAAGCCGTTCTCGGTGGGTTTCCGCATCGAGCACCCGCAATCGCTGATCGACCGCGCGCGCCTGGGCAAGTACGCCGGCCACCCGAAACTTGGCGCGGCCGATTACAAACTGGTGCACCACGCCAAGAACGGGCGTTCGGTCTACAGCTTCTGCATGTGCCCGGGCGGCACCGTGGTCGCGGCGACCTCCGAGCCCAATCGCGTGGTCACCAATGGCATGAGCCAGTACTCGCGTAACGAGCGCAATGCCAACTCCGGCATCGTCGTCGGCATTACCCCGGAAGTCGACTATCCGGGCGGCCCGCTCGCCGGTATCGAGTTGCAGGAGCGCCTGGAATCCCACGCGTTCATCCTTGGCGGCAGCGACTACAAGGCTCCGGCGCAACTGGTTGGCGACTTCATCAACGACATTCCATCGACCGAACTGGGCGAAGTCGAGCCGTCGTACAAGCCGGGCGTGGCGCTGGGCGATCTGGCCTTGGCGCTGCCGGACTTTGCCATTGAGGCGATCCGTGAAGCCTTGCCGGCGTTCGAGAAGCAGATTCGCGGGTATTCGCTGCACGACGCCGTGCTGACCGGGATCGAGACGCGCACTTCATCGCCGCTGCGCATCACCCGCAACGAGTCGCTGCAGAGCATGAACGTCAAAGGCCTGTTCCCGGCCGGTGAAGGCGCGGGCTATGCCGGCGGGATTCTCTCGGCGGGTGTTGACGGGATTCGCATTGCCGAGGCAGTGGCTCGCGATATCCTCGGCCTGGAAGCCTGATCAGCATCAGCTGACCCAACACAAAACCCTGTGGGAGCGAGCCTGCTCGCGAAAGCGGTCTGTCACTCAACGAAGTTGTTGAATGTGATTCCGCCTTCGCGAGCAGGCTCGCTCCCACATTGGTTTTTGCGTTTCTTCAGATGTTGGCGCGCAGCACCGAGGTCGGCAGCGCCTCCCCGCGCTCGGCACTCGCCGCCACCACTGCAATCAAATCACCCAGTTCATAGCCCTGCGCCTTCAGCCATTGCTGATCGTAATACGTGTCGGCATAACGCTCTCCGCCATCGCACAGGATCGCCACGATCGACCCCGACTGCCCCGCCGCTTTCATCTGCTGCGCCGCAATCAGCGCACCGATCAGATTGGTCCCGCTCGACCCGCCGACATGCCGCCCCAAACGCTGCGCCAGATAATGCATGGCCGCCAGCGACAGGGCGTCCGGCACCTTGACCATCGCATCGATCACCTTGGGCAGGAACGACGCTTCCACCCGAGGCCGGCCAATGCCTTCGATGCGTGAGCCGCAATCCAGACGCAGGCTGGCATCTCCCGTCTGGTAAAAATCGAAGAACACCGAACGCTCGGCATCGGCACACAACACGCGGGTGCAGTGCTGGCGATAGCGCACGTAACGGCCGAGGGTCGCGGTGGTGCCGCCGGTGCCGGGGCTGGAAATCAGCCAGGTCGGTTCAGGGTGCTTTTCGTAGCGCATCTGCTGGAAGATCGACTCGGCGATGTTGTTGTTCGCTCGCCAGTCGGTGGCACGTTCGGCGTAAGTGAACTGATCAATGAAGTGCCCGCCATGCTCGCGGGCCAGGCGCTCGGATTCGGCGTAGATCTGCGTCGGATCCTGCACCAGATGGCTCTGCCCGCCGTAAAAAGCAATCTGGGCAATCTTCTCTTTCGAAGTCGTCGCCGGCATTACTGCGATAAACGGCAAACCGAGCATGCGCGCGAAATACGCTTCGGAAATCGCCGTCGACCCACTGGACGCTTCGATCACTGGCGCGCCGGGTTTCAGCCAGCCGTTACACAGCGCGTAAAGGAACAGCGAACGGGCCAGGCGATGCTTGAGGCTGCCGGTCGGGTGGCTCGATTCGTCCTTGAAATACAACTCGATGCCGGCAAAACCGGGCAGCGGCAAAGGGATCAGGTGGGTGTCGGCGCTGCGCTGGAAGTCCGCCTCGATGATGCGGATGGCTTCGCGTGCCCACTGTCGGTTGTCGCTCATGGTTTCGGTTCTCGTTGAATCAGCCAGAAGATCGGTCTTCTGAAAAAGGTCTGCCGCAAGCTTAGGAAAAATCCCGCAGGCGGCAAAGATACAGCTGAGTCTCAATGTGTCAGGCAACTGCTAGGCTCAGTGCTGCCCGAGCCAGACAGCCTGTAACGACATATAACAAAAAAGAATATAACTTTTGTTTTAACAACTAACGGTACGGGTTAGGGTGTTTCACCTTTTTCTTGATTCGATGGAGAGCGACCTTGCCTCTGCGTAGCACTTTCACGCGTTTCTTTCAGTTGGAAGCCGCCAGCGGTCTGCTATTGATCGCCGCAGCCGTTCTCGCGCTGATCATCAACAACTCACCGCTGTCGTGGCTGTACACCGGCCTGCTCGACACCCCGGTGGTGGCGCAGATCGGCGCGTTGAAAATCGCCAAACCCCTGCTGCTGTGGATCAATGACGGCCTGATGGCGATGTTCTTCCTGCTGATCGGTCTGGAAGTCAAACGCGAAGTGCTCGACGGCCAATTGTCCAAGCCTTCGCAGATCGTCCTGCCCGGCGCAGCGGCGATCGGCGGCATGCTGGTGCCGGCGCTGATCTACTGGTTCCTCAACCGCGACAACCCCGCCGCCCTGAGCGGCTGGGCCATTCCGACCGCCACCGACATCGCCTTCGCCCTCGGCGTATTGGCCCTGCTCGGCAAACGCGTGCCGGTGTCGCTGAAACTGTTCCTGATGACCCTGGCGATCATCGATGACCTGGGCGCCATCGTCATCATCGCAATCTTCTATTCCGGCGAACTCTCGACCCTGTCCCTTGGCCTGGCGGCTGCGTGCATTGCCGCGCTGGTGGCGATGAACCGGCTCGGCGTGGTCAAGCTCGGGCCGTACATGATCATCGGCCTGATCCTCTGGGTCTGCGTGCTCAAGAGCGGTGTCCACGCGACACTGGCCGGCGTGACCCTGGCTTTCTGCATTCCCCTGCGCACGAAAAACGCCGAGTCGTCGCCGCTGCTGACCCTCGAACACGCGCTGCACCCGTGGGTCGCCTACGGCATCCTGCCGCTGTTCGCCTTCGCCAACGCCGGCCTGTCACTGAGCGGCGTCACCGTCGAAAGCTTCACCCACGACGTACCGATGGGCATCGCCATCGGCCTGCTGTTGGGCAAGACCGTCGGCGTGTTCGGCCTGACCTGGCTGGCGGTCAAGATCGGCATCGCCGCCCTGCCCCAAGGCGCCAACTGGGGTCAGGTCCTCGGCGTGGCAATCCTCTGCGGCATCGGCTTCACCATGAGCCTGTTCGTCGGCTCGCTGGCCTTCGAACCGGGCGTGAGTGATTACGCCGGCATGGATCGCATGGGCATCCTCACCGGCTCGATTCTCGCGGCGGTGATAGGTTATGCGGTGACGGCGGCGGCGAGTCGCAAGAATTCACAACTGCAATGACCCCTGTGGCGAGGGAGATTGGCCCTCGCCACAGATTCCTCGCCTGACAGTTACGCAGCGAACAATCCCCACGTCATTAGCGACCCGTCCTACAGCCACACTTTCCCCGCTTCGATAACGTCGTGCAGCCCCTTTCCGAGGGGCTGTCGATGATTAACGAAGGGACGATCAGTGGCGCGGAACAAGGACATTCCCCGGGTGCAAAACCCACCGCAGGGCGACGGGCATCACGTTACCTGGCGGTATATGACGGCGGCAGAACTGGCCGAGCGCGAAGCCGGGCAAAACGCTTACGACGCGATGCTGGCGCGGCAGGAGGCTTTCGAGCACAGCCGTGAAGTGGCTGCGAAAAAACCTGAAGCCGTGCGTGCCGGCTGTGTATTCGCCAAGTCCTGCAAGTTGCCGGATGCGATTATCGATTACAGCAATCCTTCCGGCATGGTACCGACCGACAGCCTGAAGGATTACGGCGAGCTGATCCTGCTCGGCGCTCGCGAAGCCGACGCAAGCGGCGGCATTCCTCTCAAGAAAATCAGCGCCAACACCATCCCGGTCGGGTTCGGCAGTCTGGCCTTGGCAGGCTCGGCTTTTGAAGTGCTACCGGCGCTCGCCTCCCCTGCGGCGGCTGCGACGTTGGTGGGGCTGGTTGCGCTTTTGATGCCATCCAGCCTGGGCGACAGCGCGCTCTACACCGATGAGCAACTGAGCACATTCAAACAAGCCCGAACCCGCGTGCGCCTGCGCGTCGAGCAACAGGCCGATGGCAGCCTCAAGGGTTACGGTTTCTACACCGGTAAGAACCGCGATTGGGAAATGGTCGATGTCGTGCAGTTCATTGCGCGTGGCGACCGGTTCGTTGCCGATCTGGGTGAAGGCGTCGAACTGCTCTGGACCCCGGCGGTGGATGGCTCGGACATTCTCGGCATTCCAGCACTGGAGGCCGCACCGCAGGCACCGCATATCTGGGTGTATCCACCGACGAAGGCGGCGGACGGGATACTGGTGAATCCGCTTTATCCGCCGGAGTACAAAGATTTCATTCTGGTGTTTCCCACAGACTCGGGTGTAAAACCGATTTACATCGTTGTCAGCTCTGCGAAAGGCACCGCTGAAGCGGGACATACCTATCACCCCGCTCCCGAAACGTCGGATATCACAGCCTTTCCCGATTTAAGAAGAGCAAAAAAGAAAACGCCGTTCAACGGTGGGCTCCGGGATCGCTGGATCAATGCAAAAGGCCGAATAATTTATGAATGGGACTATTTACACGGCGAGCTTGAAGGCTACCGCGCAAGTGATGGCAGCCATTTAGGCTCTTACGACCACAGAACTGGTGAACAGATAGATCCACCCAAAAAAAACCGTAGTATTAAAAAATATTTATGAGGATTACATGGGACTCAAAGCCAGACTCGAATGGTACGACCAACAAACCGAACTGGGTGAGGGGGAGGAACTGTCGAAAGATTTTGGCGAGGACGGCTCATTAATGGAAGCATTAGGCCTACCGTCGAAAAGCTTCAATAACGGCGGATTTGATGTAAAAGCCGATTGGATCAAGACTCTCCAGCCCCACTTCCAGCATTCCATTCAATTTTCTTCTTACGACTATCAGGTATCGTTCGTTTACCGGGATCAATGGTAGATGGGACTGGAACTGAGATTGGAATGGTACGACACAGCAACCTTGGAGTTTCAGGGGGAAGAGTCGTCAAAAGACCTGGGTGGTGACGAGTCAGTGTTAAACGCCTTGGGGATTCCCGCCGCGGACAACATCAACAATGGCAGTTTCAACGTCGCTCAAAATTGGCTCGCCACCATTCAGCCGTATTTTCAACATCAAATCGATTTGAGAGTTCACGACTATCAAATTTCGTTTGACTACGGCTAACAGCCCCGGAAGTATTAGCTCCATGCACTTTCTTTTAATTACCGGTTTTTTCCCTGACGAAGCCCAAGACGACTCCTTGCAATTCGAGCTGGATATCACAGGCAGCGAGATGAATGAAAAAGTGGCTCAGCTCATTGAATCAAAGCCCTTGGATGAGGTGGAACCCGGCGAGCTGTTGTTGACTCAGGATCAGGTAACCGCATTGGAAAACCTGCTCAACGTCAGTTTTCCAAAGGGCCTCGAATACTTCATGGGCACCTGCGCCACATACTGAATGAGCAATTCACAAACAAAGAAAAACCCCGACCAGTCACCTGATCGGGGTTTTCATTTGCCCAGCTTCTCGCTTAGTGCGAAACGCGGCTGGTTCCGCCAACGGTGGAGATCCGTACCCGCTCGCCAACGCGGAAGACTTCATTCTCCTGAACCTGCTGCACATAGGCGCGCATGCTGCCGTCGTCTTCGCGGACGGTGATTTCCACGCCTTGGGTGCGGGTCAGGCCTTCTTCGGTGGCCGAGCCAAGCAGGCCGCCGGCCACTGCGCCGATGACCGCAGCCACAATGCTGCCCTTGCCGCCGCCGATAGCGCTGCCGCCGACGCCGCCGACCACTGCGCCTGCTGCGCCGCCGATCGGGGTCTTGGTGCCTTCGATTTTTACCGGTCGCAGGGATTCGATGGTGCCCATGCGAATCGTCTGCACACGACGCGCTTCGTCACGGGAGTAGGAGTCGCCGGTGAGGCTCGATTGGCAGCCGGTCAGCAACATCGCCATCGTCGAAAAGGAAGCAACCAGCAGAACAGACTTACGCATAGCATCAACTCCAAAAGAACATGTGTTCATTAAACCCCGTGGCCTGGCGCCTGTCACGACACCATCCGGATAAAATTGGCTTCCATTCAGGCCTGGTACAGATGCCCGCAAGCGTCCACTCAAGGTAGCGTCAAATCAGCGATCCTGCGCCATCCGCGTTTATCTCGCTCGGTAGACTGCTCAGGGTGCCAGTCGTTCCAGAATCCACTCGACGCCCTGGAGGCGGTAGTTGAGGCGATCGTGCAGGCGGCTCGGACGGCCCTGCCAGAACTCGATGCGCTCGGGCAACAAGCGGTAACCGCCCCAATGTTCCGGGCAGTGCGGCTGGCTGTCGCTGAAGCGTTGCTCGGTGGCCTTGAGCAAATCTTCCAGTTCGCCACGACCGTTGATGACCCGGCTCTGCGGCGAGGCCCAGGCGCCGAGACGACTGCCCAGAGGACGCACCTGATAATACGCGTCGGACTCTTGCGGCGTGACCTTGACCACCCGCCCTTCGATGCGCACCTGGCGCTCCAGGGTGGGCCAGAAGAAGGTCATGGCAGCAAACGGGTTGGCCGCCAGATGCTGGCCCTTGGCGCTGTCGTAGTTGGTGAAGAAGGTGAAGCCCTGCTCGTCCAGGCCCTTGAGCAACAGAATGCGACAATGCGGACGACCGTCGGCATCGACCGTGGCCAGGGTCATGGCATTGGCTTCCACCGGCGCCTGCTCGGTTTTCACCGCATCGGCGAACCACTGGTGAAATAGCGCAAACGGCTCGGCCGGGGCTTGCGCCTCGGTCAAACCGTCACGGGTGTAGTCGCGACGCATATCGGCCAGAGCCTGGGTCATGGCGGATTCCTTTTCGTTAGCGGATCACTTCTTGGCAGCGTCGGCTGCGGCGACTTTCTTGTCGGTCGCGGCGGCTTTGGCCGGTGCAGTTTTTTTCGCTGGAGCCTTGGCCGGTGCCTTCTTCGCAGGAGCCTTGGCGGCGGTTTTCTTGGCTGGCGCCTTTTTCGCCGCCGGCACAGCGGCTTTTTTCGCGGCAGGCGCCGGGGTAACCGGTTTGGCCACTGGCTTGACGTCTTGCGCAGCAACCATCGTCACCGGCTTCGGCGCAGGCATGTTGTATTTGCTCAGCAGCGCAACCATGGTGTTTTGCGGAGTCACCAGCAGTTCGACACGACGGTTCAAGGCGCGGCCTTCAACGCTGTCGTTGGCCGCACGCGGCGCTTCGGAACCCATGCCGCGCAGCATCAGGCGATCACGCTGCAAGCCGCTGAGGCGGAAGATCGCTGCCACCGATTGCGCACGTTCCTGGCTCAGCTTGACGTTGGCCGGTGCGGCACCGCTGGTGTCACTGTGACCGAGCACCAGCACTGCGGTTTTCGGATCGGCTTCAAGGATTTTCGCTACGCGAGTGAACGGGCCAAGGGTGACCGGCAGCAGCATCGCCGGGCGATCCGGGTTGAACGAGCCTTCGACAGGGGCTGTTACGACCAGCACGTTATCGCGACGCTCGAGTTGCAGATTGCTGTCTTTCACCGCTTCACGCAGACGCGGCTCGTAGTCGTCGAGCCAGGCCTGAGTCACCTTCGGATCGGGCATCGGCACGGCTTTGGCGGTTGGCTGGTCCTTGCCGCCGAACGGCCACCACCATTTGCCATTGGACTGCGCCTCGGCTTTGGCCACCTCGACCGGTTTGGCTTCAGGTTTGACCTCGGCTTTCAGATCAGCCTTGGCCGCTTCATCGCTGGAACCGAACGGCCAGTACCACGGGTTGCTGCTTTCGGCCTTGGCCACTGGCGCAGTCGCCGCAGGTTTCAAAGGAGCCGGAGCCGGGGCCGAATCTTTGGCCGCGACTTTGTCGGAAGAACCGAACGGCCACCAACTGCCGCCGTCTGCATCGTTTTTCGGAGTCTGTGCGCAACCGGTGATCGCTACACACAGGGCCAGGGCGAGGGTCTTTTTAGATGACATTGAAAATCCACAAAATGAAGTAATGAAAAATCAGAGCACTTTCGCCCGGATAAACAGCCGTTTTGAAACGAAAATCCCTTCGAGGTTCCGACCCTGGAACCTCAGTTGAAGCTTTACAGACAAGTGGCAAGCACCCGCGCCAGCTTCTGTGCGCGCGGATCCATCAAAACGTAAGGCCCCAGGGTATTTGTCACGAAACCGAAAGCCACATCGTGCTCAGGATCAGCAAAACCGATCGAGCCGCCCGCTCCCGGATGGCCGAACGCGCGTGGGCCGAGGCCGTAGGTGGCGTTGGGAACGTCCGGTTGATCGAGCATGCAGCCGAGGCCGAAACGGGTACGGGTGAGCAAGGTCTTGTCATCGCCAAGGCTGTGCTCGCGGGTCAGCTCTTCGAGCATCTCGCTTTCGAGCAGGCTGCCATCGAGCAGGCCGGCGTAAAACCCGGCGAGGCTGCGCGCATTGCCGTGGCCGTTAGCCGCAGGCTGCTGCATGCGGCGCCATTCCGGCTTGTTGGTGCTGGTCAGCACTGACGGCGGATTGGTGAAGGCGCGGGTAGTCATGGCCGTCGGTTCGCGCATGGTGACTTGCAGCAGGCGCTGCGCCGCAGCGTCGCCGGCGTTGCCCTTGCCACGAGCGATGTGCGCCACGCGATGAAATTCTTCGTCGGCCAGGCCCACATGGAAATCCAGGCCCAACGGTTTGGCGACCCGAGCGACGATCGACTCGCCCGGCCCACGCCCGTCAGCGCGGCGCAGCAATTCGCCGACCAGCCAGCCGTAGGTAATCGCGGCATAACCGTGACCGGTGCCCGGCGTCCACCATGGCGCTTCGGCGGCGAGGGAGTCGACCATGGTTTGCCAGTCGTAAAGGGCTTCAGGGGCGAGCAGTTCGCGCAGCGCCGGCAAGCCGGCCTGATGGCAGAGCAATTGGCGCAGGGTGACGGATTCTTTGCCGGCGGCGGCGAATTCCGGCCAGTAGCGGGCAACCGGGGCATCGAGTTGCAACTTGCCTTCGGCCACCAGTTGCAGCGCGGTAACGGCGGTGAAGGTCTTGGTGCAGGAGAACAGGTTGGCGATGGTGTCGCTGTGCCAAGCCTCGGCGCCGTCCTTGTCGGCGGTACCGGACCAGAGGTCGAGGACGGTTTCTCCACCGACCTTGATGCACAGGGCTGCGCCGCGTTCCTGGGGATCGTCGAACAGTGCGGCGAAAGCCTCGCGCACCGCTTCGAATTGAAGCTCGTAATGTCCCTGAATCTGCACCCGCAACTCCCCCGCGAAAACGCTCTACAAAGTGGCCCGCATTGTTCCAGCCCTTGAGGGATTTGGGAACAGGCGCGGGCCAGACGGTTGATCCGCAATTTGTGGCGATCCCTTCGCGAGCAGGCTCGCTCCCACAGGGGATCTGCGCTGCTGTTGATATCCAGTGTGGGAGCGAGCCTGCTCGCGAAGAACGATAACGCGGTCTGAAACCTAGTGACCATTCCCCGAATGCCCACCCGCCTGTGCAGCCCCCGGCGCTTTGCCAGCCTCGCCCTTGCGCCCGCCTTCCACTTCCGCCGCCGGGGTTTTCTGCGCCTCCTTGCCCAGTTGCTCCAGCGCCTGCAGATTGCTTTTGCGCACCGCTTCGACGAAGCCCTGATACGGCAGATCGGTCATCCCGACCAGACCGAAATGGCCGTTCTCGCCGTCGAGCAAACGCCCGGTCACCGGTTGGTCGAGATACTGGAACCAGTGCACGCCGACAATCGACGGTTCGCTCAGTGCCTGTTTGAGGAAGTTGGCATAGGCCGGGCCGCGATCTTCCTCCTTGGCCAGCTGCGTCACGCCGCCCCAGAACGGGCCTCGGTCAGCCGAGCCGAAGTTGAATTCAGTGATCAGCACCGGTTTGTCCAGGGCTGCCAGCGCGGCGAAGTCATAGCCGTCCTGCGGCTTGAGCGTGTACATGTTGAAGCTCAACACATCGCAATACTGCGCGCAGGACGCCACGGCTTCAGGCGTACTGGTGGCGAAGCGACCGCCCAGGAGCATCTGGTTCGGCGCGTGCCATTTCAGCGAATCGGAAATGGTCTTGAAATAGGTATCGGCGAAGACCTTCTGGAAGTATTTGAAATCCGCTTCGATCTCCGGATGCTCCGGGTTCGGCAGTGGCGGCACGAAGCCAGGGTCTTCCATCAATTCCCACGCCGGCAACTCGATGCCCCAGGCCTTGGACAGTCCGGCCTGATTGCGGTACTTGTCGCGCAATTGCTTGAGAAAGGCGCGTTTGGCCGGCACGTCGGTGGTCATTTTCAACGTGCCGTAGGCCAGCGCGTAGCGAGCCTTCGGATCGTCGCCTGGGCCAGCCCAGGCCAGTTCGTTGTCGGCGTAATAACCGATCAGCCACGGATCGTCACGGTGATCGCGGGCGGCAATGGCCACGGCGCGCTCGGTGGCCATGGCGAAACGCGGATCGAACGGATCCGGCATGCCGCCCCACCAATCGCTGCCGGTGCTGATGCTGGTGTAATCGCCGACGATCGACAGCGGCAAGGTGTACGGTACGCGCTCAGCATCCGCCAGCGACGGCGCGCTCCAGTTGCCCACTGTGTTGAAGCCCCAGGCTTGCAGCCGATCGAGGGTATGCCGGGTCCAGCGTTCTTCATCAATAGTGGCTTTGCACGGAGCGGTTTCCTCGCTGGACGCTTGCACCGCATCGGTCTGCGCCGCTTCGGCAATACCGGATTTTGGCTCGGCAGGCACCGCTGCGGTTTCAGCGGCCTGCACCGAACCGGCCTCAGCCGCCCCAGCCTTCGCCGCTTCGGCAATCCCGGCCTTGTTGTCGCTGTCTGCCTTGCACGGTTCGCCGTACAGGCGTTGCAGATTGGCGCCATAGAAGTCGTACCAGCGGCCGTTGCCGTAGCCACGCCCCTGGTCGGCGCCATTGCCGCCACGGTTGTCACCCTCGCCAAAATGCGCGGCCAGCGGGTCGTCGTTCTTCGGCAACGATTCGAACATGTGTTCGCGACCAGCGACGTAGGTCTGATTGACCTGCGCGCTGACGGTGTTGACGCCCAGCGAATAGAACGGGTGGCCTTCAGGAGTCACCAGATACCAGCGGCCATCGCGTTTTTCCGTGCGGAAGAATCCGCTGGCCTTGAACGCCGGGCCTTTGTTCCAGCCGCCGAACTTGTCCAGCGAAGCCTTTTCACGCTCGGCCAGCCACGTATTCAGCTGTTGCTGCTCTTTGCTGGCGGCGCTTTTCAGTTGTTCGTCGCTGCTGACTTTTTCCGGCCATTTACTACGGGTTGACTGACCGTAGGCGTCGACCAGATTGCCGTACACCGCCCGCGTCACCGATTCGCCGTCCTGCACGCCGAACCGCTCGAGCAACAGGCTCTGCGCAACTTTCGGCTGATCCATCGACAGACTCACCGAGACCACTTGGCTGCGGTCGATCTCGCCAGTGCTGCTGGCCAGCAGGATGCGTTGGCCATCGACGGTCATCGGCATCGGCGGCCCGGCTTTCATGCCCTGGCTCAGCGGCGTCGAAGCCACCAGCGGCACCAGCAAGGTCTGCGCGGGGCCGGCCGGCAGATCGACGCGGCTGACCAGAGTGCGGCCATCGTTGCTCTGGATCTGCACATAGACTGTGACCGCCCAATTCATCGCACTTTGCAGACGCAGGGTCATCATGTCGGACTGCGACCAGTCCCAAGCGCCGGTCTGCGGGGTCAGGCGCAAGGTCGGCCGGGCGACCGGGTTGAACGTCACCCGGCGCAGCACTTCGCCTTCCGCGGTCTGTTCGGCATTGGCCTGCGGCAGGTCGGCGTTTTCCGTGGCGACCTTGACCACGTCGGCCGGGCGTACGAAGTTGAACAGCGTCTGCTGACCGGCGGGCGCAGCCAGCAACGGCGCGGCAAAGATCAAGGCGAAAACAGCGGGCAACGAACGACGGATCATAAGAACGGAGTTCTCCCTAACGACCAGTCAAGGCCAGTGGAAAAGCGGTGGCAGAGAGATAGACAACGCGGCGGGCCAATCGGCCCACCCGTGTCTCAGGATATTTCACGACGGAAAGGAGGCAACGCATTGAGGATCGCCTTGCCGTAGCGCTGAGTGACCAGACGCCGGTCGAGCAAGGTGATGGTGCCGCGGTCTTCTTC
The DNA here is from genome assembly GCF_057291535.1 of Pseudomonas sp. 1L-E-NC-VB-C3. Classification (NCBI taxonomy): domain Bacteria; kingdom Pseudomonadati; phylum Pseudomonadota; class Gammaproteobacteria; order Pseudomonadales; family Pseudomonadaceae; genus Pseudomonas; species Pseudomonas sp. 1L-E-NC-VB-C3. The sequence goes on from NZ_JBXAWD010000004.1 coordinate 163,226, forward strand.
GGTGCGCAGCAGACGGCCGCAGGCCTGAACCAGTTTCAGCGAGGCATCGGGCACGGAGATTTCCATGAACGGATTGCCACCGCGCGCCTCGATCCACTCCGATAACGCGGCCTCAACCGGATCATCGGGCACCGAGAACGGAATCTTGGCGATCACCACGTGCTCGCAGTAGGCCCCCGGCAAGTCGACACCTTCGGCAAAACTGGCCAGCCCGAACAGCACGCTGGAATCACCGCCGTCGACCCGCGCCTTGTGCTTGTTGAGGGTCTCCTGTTTCGACAGGTTGCCCTGAATGAACACTTGCTTGCGCCAGTCGCGGTCGAGGCCGTCGAATACGTCCTGCATTTGCTTGCGCGAGGAGAACAGCACCAGCGTGCCACGGGAACCGTCGACCAGATCCGGCAGTTCGCGAATGATCGCCGCCGTGTGAGCAGCAGCATCGCGCGGGTCGGCCTTCAGGTCCGGCACACGCAACACGCCGGCATCGGCATGATGGAACGGGCTCGGCACTACGGCGGTGACGGCTTTTTTCGGCAGACCGGCGCGCATGCGGAAACGGTCGAAGGTGCCCAGCGCCGTCAGCGTCGCCGACGTCACCAAGCAGCCGTAAGCGACGTTCCACAAACTGCGACGCAAGGTTTCCGCCGCCAGAATCGGGCTGGCGTTGACCTCGATGTCGAACAGCGAGCCGCTTTCGGCCAGGGTCAGCCAGCGTGCCATGGGCGGGCTGTCTTCCGGGTCTTCGGCGGTGAACGCGGTCCACAATTCCCAGTTGCCGGAAGCGCGGGACAGCAGGCTGCCGAACAGCGGATACCATTCTTCGGCCTGATTGCTGGCGATACCGATGTTGACCTCGCCGTCCATGCCTTCCTTGAGCAGGTCGGTCAGGCGTTGAAACAGGTCGTTTAGGCGCGAATAGCCTTTTTTCAGCTCGATGCCCATCTCGCGCATATCCTCGGGAATCACCCCGCCGACAAAGCGATGACGCGGGCGCTCGCGGCCTTCGACGTCTTCGCCCGGTTTGAAATCGGCGATCTGCTCGCAGGCGGTGAACATGAACTGCTGCTGCGTCTTGATCTCCCGCGCCAGCTCGGGCACCTGCTCAATCAGCTTGCCGAGATCGCCCGGCAACGGATGCTGGGCCAGCAGCTTGGTCAGGTTCTTGGCGGTGGTTTCCAGCCAGTCGGCGGTGGAACGCAGGCGCGTGTAGTGAGCGAAGTGGCCGATGGCCTTGTCCGGCAAATGGTGACCTTCGTCGAACACGTAAATGGTGTCGCGCGGGTCAGGCAACACGGCGCCGCCGCCCAGTGCCAGGTCAGCCAGGACCATGTCGTGGTTGGTAACGATCACGTCAACCTTGCCCATGCCTTCGCGAGCCTTGTAGAAAGCGCACTGGCCGAAGTTCGGGCAATGACGGTTGGTGCACTGGCTGTGATCGGTGGTCAGGCGCGCCCAGTCGGCGTCTTCCAGCGCGTTCGGCCAGCTGTCGCGGTCGCCGTCCCATTTATTGCCGGCGAGCTTTTCGATCATGCTGGTGAACAGCTTCTGACTGGCCTCGTCGACTTCGATCTTGAAGCCTTCTTCTTCGAACAACTGCGCGGTGGCGGTTTGTGCGTGGCCTTCCTGCAACAGCATGTCGAGCTTGGACAGGCACATGTAGCGGCCACGGCCCTTGGCCAGGGCGAAACTGAAATTCAGCCCGCTGTTACGCATCAGGTCAGGCAAATCCTTGTAGACGATCTGCTCTTGCAGGGCGACGGTCGCGGTGGCAATGACCAGACGCTTGCCGGCCAGTTTCGCCGTGGGGATCGCCGCCAGGCTGTAGGCCACGGTCTTGCCGGTACCGGTGCCGGCTTCCACCGCGACAATCGCGGGGTCGCCACTGCGCCGGCCTTCGTCGTCGGTGTCGATATCTCCGAGGACTTTGGCGATTTCAGCGATCATCAGGCGCTGGCCGTAACGCGGCTTGAGACTCTTGGCCTCTAGAAAACGCGAATAGGCGCCCTGGATCGTGGTTTTGAGTTCAGTGCTGATCATTGAGTGTCGGGCGCAAAACGCTGGATAAATTTTCAGTGGTTTGATTCGGCGGCTATCATACCCCGCTAATCGATCCCGCGCAGAACGGAGTGACCCAATGACACCTTTTAGCCTCGTTTACCCCCTGCATGTCCTCGCCGCTCTGGTGTGGGTCGGCGGTATGTTTTTCGCCTGGATGGTCTTGCGCCCTGCGGCTGTGAAGGCTCTGGACGGCCCCGCTCGCCTGACCCTGTGGGTGGAAGTGTTTCAAGGTTTTTTCCGTTGGGTCTGGGTCGCGGTGATCCTGTTGCCGATCAGCGGCGTGGGCATGTTGCATCTGCAGCAGGTCGGATTTGAAACCGCGCCGAAGTACGTGCAGGTGATGATCGGTTTGTACGTGGTGATGACGGCACTGTTCATCCGCATTCAGGGGTTGATGCTGCCAGAGTTGCGCAAGGCGGTTGAGGCGAAGGATTGGCCGGCGGGTGCGGCGGTGCTGGGGCGGATTCGGCGGGTGGTGGGGCTTAATCTGCTTGTCGGGTTGGTGCTGGTGGCGGTAGCGGCGGCGAGACCGATGCTCTGAATCGCACTATTTTTCTGCTGTGAACACAGTTGTGGCGAGGGGATTTATCCCCGCTGGGCTGCGTAGCAGTCCCGCTTTTGATTTTTAGAGCGGGGCCGCTTCGCGACCCAGCGGGGATAAATCCCCTCGCCACATAATTTCACTCACCAAAGATCTTCACTCACCAAAGATCTTCACTCACCAAAGATCTTCACTCACCAAAGCATTTTATTGATCAGAGAGTGGGTCGCAGTTTCAGAGCCGTTGCACGGTAACCGAACCCGCCGCCCCCACCGGCCCAGGCTGGCCATCCGCGCCGGCCTTGCCGTTCTTGCCGCCATCAGCGCGATAGACCAGGCAGCCCTTGGACTTGCCACCCTTGCCCGCCTTGCCGCCGACACCCGCCGGTCCGCCGGCACCGCCAGCCACGTTGACCTTGATCAGCTCGACTGGGAAATCCCGTGGTACGGCGAGGCGCACCAGCGCACCCGGCGCGCCTGGCTGACCATCGCTGCCGTCACTGCCATCGGCACCGTGGCCGGCCGAGCCATAGGTGCAGCCCGGATCTTCACCGTTGCCGCCGTCGAGGCCGACGAAACCCGGCGCGCCCCTGCCGCCACGGGCATCGACCGTCAGTTGAGGCGCGCTCAGGGCCTGAAATTGCAGGTTCAGATTGCGCCCGGCCCGGGCCGCTTTTTCATAAGTGCCGGGGGCGCCGCGCGCGGTGATCTGGCTGCCCTCGCTCAATTCAGCGCGCTTGACCTTCACTTCCAGCGCCTGTTCAGCCGGAACGATAGCAATACGTGCTTCGTGGCCCAGACGCAGTTCATCAATGTTCAATTCAGTCACGTTGGACGGGATCAGCAAGGTGCCGTAATCGGCGACTTCCAGTTTCTCCAGTTGCAGCGTGCTGGTGGTGTTGGGCAAGCGCATCAAAGAATTGCTTTGCACGTTGACCACCTGGGCGCAGGCCAGTGGACTGATGAATGCAGCGAGCAGGCAGAGTTTACGCATGGGAAGAAGCCTCCGGAGCGGCCGGGGCCGGGATGGTTTGCAGGTGGAAAACGCCGAACAACAGAATGCGGCCACGATCACGCCAAGGGTGCGGACGACCCTTGAGGCTGCGATTGCACAGCAGCACTTCGAGTAGATGAATCAGCAACAACAGAGCGCCGGCCAGATTGACCAGCAGATGCAGCGGATGAACAAACGGCACCAGTTGATTGGCCAGTACCACGCAGCAGAACAGCAGGGTCAGCAAACGCCCCAGCCCCCAGAACACCTTCATACGCTCCCCCGTGTTGCGAATTATTCTTTGCACGCACAGTACCGGCTTCTGCGGGGGATAAGCCAGAGGGAAAAATGAAATTTGTGCAAACGCGGATGAAATGGCTGCCGGGCCGACGATCTCGACCCGGCAGCTCTAGCCTGCGCACTACAGACGGTTGCTAACGATTGATGTGCAGCTCGACCCGGCGATTTTCCGCGCGGCCTTCATCGCTGGCGTTATCGGCGACCGGCTCACTCTCGCCTCGGCCCTCGCTGGTGAGCTTGTTCGGCGCCAGCCCCTGACTCAACAGATACGCTGCGACACTGCTCGCGCGCCGCTCGGACAAAGCCTGGTTATAGGCGTCGGAGCCTTTACTGTCGGTGTGCCCGATGACCTTGATGCTGACCACATCGGCATTGCGCAGCTTGTCCATCAAGGTGTCGAGCTGGGCTTTGGCCGCCGGGGTCAGATCGGACTTGTCGAAATCGAACAGCACGTTGCCGGCATCGCTCAAGGTGATCACTTCAGATTGCGGCGCCGGTTCGACCGGTTTGACTGCCACCGGATATTGCGGCAGCGGGCAGCCACGGTGATCGACTTCGGTGTTTTCCGGAGTGTCCGGGCAGCGGTCGCGGCGGTCGAAGACGCCGTCGCTGTCTTCGTCGCCATCCTGGGCGTAACAGATCAGCCCGCCGGTGACGATACCCAATGCCGCGCCGCCGCCGGCCCAGCCGGCGCTTTCAATGGCGCCAAGACCGCCGCCGACCAGACCGCCAAGCAGGCTGCAGATCGGCCACGTACGTTGATTGAGGGGGGCGGTGCCATCGCTGTGAGTGGCACAACCGGTGAGCAAGCTGCCAAGCAGCAGCACCGGCAAGACGGACCTTGAGAAAAGACGCATTTGTGAACGCTCCTGTGTACCGGCCCATACCGGTTACACAGGAGTAAAGACCCGCATCCGCGACTGCACAAGCCGCGGATGCGAGAGGGGCTAGCGGACGATTTTGATTTCGGTGCGACGGTTCTGTGCACGACCATCAGCCGACTTGTTGTCAGCCACAGGCTGGCTTTCACCAAGACCCGACACCGAAACGAAGCTGGCACGCGGCACGCCCTGCTGGATCAGGTATTCCACCACCGAGTGCGCACGACGATCCGACAGTTTCTTGTTGTAGGCATCGCTGCCGACACTGTCGGTGTGACCGGTAACGGTCAGTTGCGCGGTAGAGGATTCCTGTTTCAGGCGATCGGCGACCTTGTCCAGCACTTGCTTGTCAGGGCCGGTCAGCGTGGCTTTGTCGAACTCGAAATGCACATCACGAATGACGATGGTTTCTTCCTTGACCACAACCGCTTCTTCGACCACTGGCGCAGGCGTCGGTGGCGGGCAACCGTCAGCATCGACCTGCACGCCTTTTGGTGTGCCCGGGCACTTGTCGCGACTGTCCGGCACGCCATCGCCGTCTTCATCGCCATCGCCATGCACCCAGCAGTAAGCCGCTGCCGTACCGCCGACGATCAGTGCACCGTAGCCAGCCCACGATGCGCTTTCCGTCGCGCCGAGACCGGCACCGACCACACCGCCGACCGCCGCACAGGTCGGCCAGTCGGTTTTCTGCAAACCTGCGCAACCAGTCAACACACTGGTTAGCAGAACCAAGGGTAATGCTGTCCGAACTATGCTCATCTAGTTTTCTCCTGAGGGATCGGCTTAAAACCGATTCAGGGAGTAAAGACCGGAGTTTTAATCTCCGCCAGCAATAGGCCACCGCTGTTTGCGACCGTGTTCACAGGGGTTTGCCTCTTTGGGCGAAAACCGCCGCCACCGGGCGCTTTGCCGACGCGGTCTGGCAGGCTAGTCTTGGCGGTCTGACTGAGGAGCTTCGATGAACGTCGCCATTTCTTCGCGCACGCCACAACAGGCGTTGGCCGCTTTGCTGGATCGCTACGCCCCGGCCCGACTGCTGCTGATCGGCGCCAGCGAGTTTCCCGCCTTGAGCGCTTTCAAGGACGCGCATCCAGACACCGTGGTCGCTCATGCCGCGCCCGGCGCGTTGCCCGCCGAATTGGCTGCGCAACGCTTCGATCTGGCGCTGGTAGTCGATTGCCTGGAACATTTGCCCAAACGCGATGGCCTGAATCTGTTGGGCGGCATCCGCAATCTCAACGCCAGTCGCATCGCGGTGCTGGCGGATCTGGCCGCCAGTGGCTGGCAGGAAACCGATTTCTATTCGCTGGCACTGCAGGCCAGCGAGCGTTTTCAGCGCGACGCGCAGGTGCTGACCCTGTTCACCTACGATCTGCTTGACTACAAACAAGTCCCCGACTGGCTCAATTCACGCTTCTGGGCCAATCCGGAAAACTTCGGGAAATACTGGTGGTAATGCAATGAGTACAGCCATTTGCCCTTGCGGCAGCGGCAATCTGCTGGATGCCTGCTGCGGCCCTTATCATGACGGCCACCCGGCGCCGTGTGCCGAAGCCTTGATGCGTTCGCGCTACAGCGCTTATGTGCTGGGGCTGATCGACTATCTGGTGGCGACCACCCTGCCCGCGCAGCAGGCGGGGCTGAACCGACAATCGATCAGCGACTGGAGTGCGCAAAGCACCTGGCTTGGTCTTGAGGTGGAAAGCTCGGAAGTGTTCGGCGGCCAGCCGGAACACGCTTTTGTGACCTTCACCGCACGCTGGCATGACAGCCAGGGCGAGCACAGCCATCGCGAGCGCTCATCCTTTGTACAAAACGCCGGGCGCTGGTACTTCATCGATCCCACGGTGCAGATGAAGCTGGGGCGCAATGACGGCTGCCCTTGCGGCAGCGGGCAGAAGTTCAAGAAGTGTTGTTCGGGTTATTTCGGCGCTTGAAAGCCAAGATCAAAAGATCGCAGCCTTCGGCAGCTCCACGGGATTAGCCGAAGGCTGAAATCTTTTAAGGTCTAGACTGGGCACAAAGGGAGTCAATTTCATGCTCGGTCGTCGGCGCACATTACATTTCCTGCTGTTGATGCTGATCGTAAACCTCGGCGGCTGTGCCTCGTGGTTCAGCGATGACAGCGTCGAGCCTGCCGTGCATCTGGTGAAAGTCGAGGTGGTGCGGGCCAAACTGCTCGAGCAAAAATTCATCCTGCACTTTCGCGTCGACAATCCCAACGACAGCGATCTGACCGTGCGCGGCCTCGAATACCGGATTCACCTGGCGGACATGCTGCTCACCGAGGGCGAGCATGAGCACTGGTTTACCGTGGGGCCAAAGCGCAGCGCTTACTTCAAAGTGCCGATCCGCACCAACCTGTGGCCGAAGGTCAAACAGGTGGTGAAACTGCTGAAAAATCCGAACCAGCAGATTCCCTATCGATTGCAGGGGGAAATGGAAACCGGTTTATTCATCGCCCACTACGTGCACCTTGAGCGCAATGGCGTGATAATCCCCGCCGATCTAACTCCGGAGTGACCTCGATGACCCAGCAACCCCATGTCCATGGCCCTGACTGCAACCACGATCATGACCACCATCATGATCACGACCATGGCCATGTCCACGGCCCGAACTGCGGCCACGCCCACCAGGAACCGGTGCGCAACGCCCTGAAAGACGTCGGCCGCAACGACCCTTGCCCATGCGGCAACGGCAAGAAATTCAAGAAGTGCCACGGCGCTTGATGTCACGGGCGAAGATCTTCTTCGCCTGACCTGCCGCCTTCGCGAGCAGGCTCGCTCCCACAGTTGATCTGCACTCAACACATTTTTGTGAACCTGCGCAGCCCTGTGGGAGCTGGCTTGCCAGCGATAGGGCGGCACATCCCTGCATTGATGTCGCCTGATTCACCGCAATCGCTGGCAAGCCAGCTCCCACAGGTCTATCAGTTGACTGTCAGAATCAGGGCAGCACTGACCACCGTCGCGTACTCCCCATGCAGATTGCCCAGCGACATCCCGTGCACCTCTTCAGCGGTACGCGGTTTGCCGAAATAATCGGCTTTGTCGAAGGTAAAGCACGCATCCTCTGCCACCCATGTGTCGAAACCCAGGTTGCCCGCAGTGCGCGCCGTCGACTCAACAGAGTTATTGGTCGCCACACCAACGATGATCAGTTGCCCGATCCCGGCCTCACGCAACTGCGCCTCCAGCCCACTGGCACAAAACGCATCGGGCACCTGTTTCTGGATCAGCCATTCAGCGTCCTGCGGCATAAAGCGCGGCTGAAACTCCACTCCGTCCTGCTCCGGCCAGAACACCGAATCAGGTGAGCGCGACAAATGCTGCACGTGAATCACCGGGCGCCCGCGCAGGCGCCACAGCGCCAATAACTCAAGCATTCGCTCTTCGGCCTGAGGATTATTCCGCCGCCCCAGACGCGGATGCAGAATGCCTTTCTGCTGGTCGATGATGATCAGCGCAGCGTTGCTTTGAAGCTCCATAGCGATCTTTCTCCTGACAGGTCTGGGGACTCATTCCGCAGTTCAACATCAGCGCTTTCCCACAAGCAACTGTCACGCCTCTGACCGATCAGCCGACAACTGCATAAATAACCACTCGCCCCGCTTGCGCGGCCCTCGCGCCGTCACTAACGTAGCGGCTTTATTGCGCCCCCAGCCTTATACCCCCGCAGGAGCTTCGCCATGGCCTCGCCAGCCCTTACACATTTTCTTCCCCGGTTCGGCGTTGCCGCAGCAGTGGCCGGTGTTCTCGGCCTGTCCGGTTGCCAGACCTGGAACGCCCAGGACAGCCTGCCGCCGACCTCCGGCGTGCAACCGCTCAAGGGCCTGGCGCAGAACGTTTCGGTGCGGCGCAATGCGATGGGCATGCCGCTGATCGAAAGCAACAGCTTCCATGACGCGCTGTTCAGTCTCGGTTACGTCCACGCCAGCGACCGCATCAACCAGATGGTCACCCTGCGCCTGTTGGCTCAGGGCCGGTTGGCGGAAATGTCCGGCGCGTCGATGCTCGATGCCGACCGCTACATGCGCGCGGTCAATCTGAAGAAGAGCGCCGGCGAGCTGTACAAGGCCTCGTCGCCACGGCTCAAGCGCTTCTTCGAAGTCTATGCACGGGGCGTCAACGCCTACCTGTTCCGCTACGCCGACAAGTTGCCGGGCGACCTCGCCGCCAGCGGTTACAAGCCCGAATACTGGAAACCGGAAGATTCGGCGCTGATTTTCGCCCTGCTGAATTTCAGCCAGTCGGCCAACCTGCCGGAGGAAATCCAGTCACTGGTGCTCGCGCAAACCGTGACCACGGACAAACTCGCCTGGCTGAGCCCGTCGGCGCCTGATGAAAACCTGCCAGTGGCTGAAGCCGACAAACTGCAAGGCCTCAAGCTCAACGGGCAGATTCCGGGGCTGACGGAATTGAGCAACGCCAGCCAGCAACTGTCGTCGCTGAACCTGCTCGCCACACCGACTGCGAACAATTGGGCGATCGCCCCGCAACGCAGCCGCAGCGGCAAGAGCCTGCTGGCCAGCGATGCGCACGGGCCGCTAGCCGCACCGTCTCTGTGGAGTTTCGTGCAGATCCGCGCGCCGAAATATCAGGCCGCCGGCGTCACGGTTGCCGGTCTGCCGATGGTGCTCGGCGGCTTCAACGGCAAAGTGGCGTGGAGCATGACCAGCGTGCTCGGCGACAATCAGGACCTGTTCCTCGAGAAAATCCGCCGTCAGGGCAGCAGCCTCACTTATGAAGTCAACGGCAAATGGCAGCCGTTGGGCGTGCGCAACGAAACCTATTTCGTCAAAGGCCAGCGGCCGATTCGCGAAGCCGTGTACGAAACCCGCCACGGCGCGCTGCTCAACAGTGCCCAGGCAGCGGCGCAAGGCAGCGGTTTCGGCCTCGCCTTGCAGACGCCAAGCTTCACTGACGACAAAACTCTGGATGCCTTCTTCGACCTGACCCGCGCGCAGAACGTCGAGCGCGCCTCGGACGCCAGCCGCGAAATTCGCGCCATCACCCTCAATCTGGTATTCGCCGACGCAAGCAATATCGGCTGGCAAGTCACCGGGCGCTTCCCCAACCGTCGCGAAGGCGAAGGCCTGCTGCCCTCGCCGGGCTGGGACGGTCGCTACGACTGGGACGGTTATGCCGACCCGATGCTGCACCCCTACGATCAGGACCCGGCACAAGGCTGGCTCGGCACCGCCAACCAGCGCGTTATCCCCGACGGCTACGGCATGCAGCTGTCGAAATCCTGGGCGGCACCGGAGCGTGGCGAACGCCTGGCGGAAATGGCTGGCAGCGGCAAGCACGACAGCCGCAGCGTGCTCGCCATGCAGTACGACCAGACCACCACCTTCGCCGCCAAGCTGAAAAAAGTCTTCGAAGCGCCGGGCATGAAGCAACCGCTGAAACAGGCGATCGACGCCCTGCCGGAAGCCGAACGCAGCAAGGCCCGCGAAGCCTTCACGCGCTTGATGGCGTTCGACGGCAAGCTCAGCCCGACCTCGGCGGATGCGGCGATTTATGAACTGTTTCTGCAGGAAAGCATGAAGCAGATCTTCCTCGATGAACTGGGTCCTGAGTCGAGCCCGGCGTGGAAGGCCTTTGTCGCCAATGGCGATCTGTCCTACGCGGCGCAGGCCGATCATCTCTTGGGGCGTGAGGACAGTCCGTTCTGGGATGACCTGCGCACGCCGCAGAAGGAAGACAAATCCGTGATTCTCGCCCGCAGCCTCGCTGCGGCGATTACTGCCGGTGACAGCCAGTTGGGCGGCGATCATCGCGCCTGGCAGTGGGGCAAACTGCACAGCTATGCTTGGAAAAACAGCAACGGTCAGACTGTACGCGGGCCGCTGGCGGCTGGAGGCGATCACACCACGCTGAACAGCTCGGCGTTTGCCTGGGGCCAGGACTTCGTCACCACGCGCGCGCCGTCGATGCGTTTTATCGTCGACTTCGGCCAGAGCGAGCCACTGATGGCGCAGAACGGTACGGGGCAGTCGGGCAACCCGCTGAGTCCGAACTACCTGAACGGGATCGATGCGTGGCTGAAAGGTCAGTACATCGGCCTGCCGATGCAGCCGCAGAACTTTGATCGGGTGTATGGCAAGACCCGCTTGACCCTCACCCCCGGGAAATAGAGCAAAGATCAACAGCCCCTCACCCTAGCCCTCTCCCGGAGGGAGAGGGGACTGATTGGGGGATGCTTGGGTCTTGCGCCGACCTGAAAGAGAGATGGTGAATCCAACATTGGATCAGGCTCAAGGCTGTGCCCGATCCATATTCAACTCGGCCCCCCAGGTCGATGTACCTCACCAGACACCTCGGTCGGCCCCTCTACAAAGCGAGGTGAATCCAACATTGGATCAGGCTCAAGGCTGTGCCGGATCCATATTCAACTCGGCCCCCCAGGTCGATGTACCTCACCAGACACCTCGGTCGGCCCCCTCTACAAAGCGAGGTGAATCCAACATTGGATCAGGTTCAAGGCTGTGCCGGATCCATATTCAACTCGGTCCCCCAGGTCGATGTACCTCACCAGACACCTCGGTCGGCCCCTCTACAAAGCGAGGTGAATCCAACGTTGGATCAGGCTCAAGGCTGTGCCGGATCCATATTCAACTCGGTCCCCCAGGTCGATGTACCTAACCAGACACTTCGGTCGGCCCCCTCTCCCTCTGGGAGAGGGCTGGGGTGAGGGTAGCGCTTCAAAGCCGATCGAACTTCCAGCCTCACGCCCGCCTCATAGCTAACAAGCCCCCCATTCCGGTCACGACATGGATCTTGTTATTGCCCGACCTGAAGGTCTCTACTGCCCCGCCGGAGATTTCTATATCGATCCGTGGCGGCCGGTCGAGCGTTCGGTGATCACCCATGCCCATGGCGATCACGCGCGCACCGGTAATCAGCACTACCTGTCGAGCAGCGCCAGCGCCGGGATTCTGCGCGCGCGCCTGGGTCAGGACATCCAGTTGCAAACACTCGACTACGGCCAGCGCCTGACCCACCACGGCGTGACCCTGAGCTTTCACCCCGCCGGGCATGTCCTCGGTTCGGCGCAGGTGCGCCTGGAATACGGCGGCGAAGTCTGGGTCGCGTCGGGGGATTACAAGGTCGAGCCGGATGGCACGTGCGCCCCATTCGAACCGGTGCGCTGCCACACCTTCATCACCGAATCGACCTTCGGCCTGCCGATCTATCGTTGGCAGCCGCAGGCGCAGATCTTCGCCGAGATCAATCAGTGGTGGGCGGCCAATATCGCCGCCGGCAAGGCCAGCGTGCTGTTCTGCTACTCCTTCGGCAAGGCCCAACGCATCCTCCACGGCATCGACGAAACCCTCGGGCCGATCCTCAGCCACGGCGCAGTCGAACCGCTGAACCGCGTCTACCGCGACGCCGGTGTGTACCTGCCGCCGACGATTTACGCAGGCGACGTGAAAAAAAGCGATCCGATCATGCGCCAGGCGCTGGTCATTGCTCCGCCATCGGCGGGCGGCAGCACGTGGATGCGCCGTTTTGGCGACTTCAGCGATGCCTTCGCCAGCGGCTGGATGCGCTTGCGCGGAACCCGGCGGCGGCGCGGTGTCGATCGCGGTTTCGTCCTCTCCGACCACGCCGACTGGCCCGGCCTGCTCTGGGCGATCAACCAGACCGGCGCGGAGCGGGTGATGGTCACTCACGGCTCGATCGGCGTGCTCGTACGTCATCTGCGCGAGCAGGGCCTGGATGCACAAGGCTTCACCACTGAATACGGCGATGACGAAGACGACAACATCGCCACCGAACCCACCGTTGCCGAGACGTCCCCATGAAAGCGTTCGCCGAGTTATATGCCGAACTCGACGCCACCACGTCGAGCAACGCCAAGCTGGCGGCGATGCAGGTGTACTTCGCACAGGCCGCGCCAGCAGATGCCGCATGGGCGGTGTATTTCCTTTCCGGCGGGCGGCCGCGACAACTGGTACCGGTGCGCATCCTCCGTGAGCTGGCGGTGGAAGTTTCGGGGCTGGAGCCATGGCTGTTCGAAGAAAGCTACCAAGCCGTCGGCGATCTGGCCGAGACCATTTCTCTGGTGCTGCCGGAAAATTCCCACAGCTCCGAGGCCGGTCTAGCCGAATGGATCGAAGACAAGCTGCTGCCACTTCGCGGTGAAACCCCGGAATATCTGGCGCGCCAACTGCCGATGTTGTGGGCGCAACTGGACCGGCCGAGCCTGATGCTGTGCATCAAGTTGATCACCGGCAGCTTCCGCGTTGGCGTGTCGAAGTTGCTGGTCACCCGCGCCCTCGCCTCAATGGCCGGGCTCGACAGCAAACGCGTGGCCCAGCGCCTGGTCGGGTACACCGATCTGTCGAACCGGCCCAACGCCGCCAGCTATCTGAAACTGATCGCCCCGGAATCCGCCGACGAACACGCCCAGCGCGGCGGTCAGCCCTACCCGTTTTTTCTCGCCCATGCCTTGTCGCAACCGGTCGAGGAATTTGAAGCCCTGCTCGGCCCGGCCAGCGACTGGCAGGTGGAATGGAAGTGGGATGGTATTCGCGCGCAAGTGGTCAAGCGCGACGGCAAGCTGTGGGTGTGGTCGCGCGGCGAGGAACTGGTGACCGAGCGCTTCCCCGAGTTCGATGTGCTGGTCCACGGCTTGCCGGACGGCACGGTGATCGACGGCGAAATCGTCGTGTGGAAGAGCACCCATCCGACCACCGAAGATGCCTTCGATCCGCAATCCGATGAGCCGCCGGCCGTGCAACCGTTCGCCCTGCTGCAACAACGCATCGGTCGCAAGACGCTCGACAAGAAGATTCTCGAAGAAGTGCCGGTGGTGGTGCTGGCCTACGACCTGCTGGAATGGCAGGGCGAAGACTGGCGCAACCAGCCGCAGGTCAAGCGGCGGGCGCAACTCGAGGAAGTCATCGCGCGCTGCAACAGCCCGGTACTGCTGCCCTCCCCCGTATTGACCGGCGAAGACTGGCTCGACCTCGGCCGCCAGCGCGAAGCGTCACGCAAACTCGGCGTCGAAGGCATGATGCTCAAGGCGCGCGAATCGCTTTATGGCGTCGGCCGGACCAAGGACATGGGCGTGTGGTGGAAGTGGAAGGTCGACCCGTTCAGCGTCGACGCGGTACTGATTTATGCCCAGCGCGGACACGGTCGTCGCGCCAGTCTGTACAGCGATTACACCTTCGCGGTGTGGGACGGCCCGCCGGAATCCAGTCAACGCTCGCTGGTACCGTTCGCCAAGGCTTATTCGGGGCTGACCGATGAAGAGATGCGCCAGGTCGACAGCATCGTGCGCAAGACTACCGTGGAGAAATTCGGCCCGGTCAGCAGCGTCAAGCCGAGCCTGGTGTTCGAACTCGGCTTCGAAGGCATCGCCCTGTCGCGCCGGCACAAGAGCGGCATCGCCGTGCGTTTCCCGCGCATGCTGCGCTGGCGCAAGGACAAGACCGTCGAAGAAGCGGACAGCCTCGCTACCCTTCAGGATCTGTTGGCCTAACCCCTTTTCACTGATCGTTCCCACGCTCTGCGTGGGAATGCAGCCCGGGACGCTCTGCGTCCCCCCCAGAGCCGAACGCGGAGCGTCCGTTGATGCATTCCCACGCAGGAGCGTGGGAACGATCAGTCATCGGGGACAAATCCCTTGCCACAGTTTTCCCTGCTCTGAGCTACGCGTTTGAACCGAAACAGTGCATGCAAACAGCAATGCCCGTTTACGTGCATTCAACTACCCTTGCCTCTCTCCGCTCAACCTTTTAAAACACCTGTTCGGCACTCTGGTTCGGAAATTGCTACTTTCTATAGGTCGTAAGCGTTGCAGTAACAATAATTCTGCGCCACAAGCGCTCATATTGGTTCTTAGGGATTGAATAATGAAAAAAGCATTGCTGACCCTTTCTGCACTGGCGTTGTGCATGGCCGCCGGCTCCGCGCTGGCCAAGGAATACAAAGAGCTGCGCTTTGGCGTTGACCCTTCGTACGCACCGTTCGAGTCGAAAGCGGCCGATGGCAGCCTGGTCGGGTTCGATATCGATCTGGGCAACGCGATCTGCGCCGAACTGAAGGTCAAGTGCAAATGGGTCGAAAGCGATTTCGACGGCATGATTCCGGGCCTCAAGGCCAACAAGTTCGACGGTGTGATCTCGTCGATGACCGTGACCCCGGCTCGCGAGAAGGTCATCGACTTCTCCAGCGAACTGTTTTCCGGCCCGACCGCTTACGTGTTCAAGAAAGGCTCCGGCATCACCGCCGACGTCACTTCACTCAAGGGCAAAACCGTCGGTTACGAGCAAGGCACCATTCAGGAAGCCTACGCCAAAGCCGTGCTGGACAAGGCTGGCGTGAAAACCCAGGCCTATCAGAACCAGGATCAGGTGTATTCCGACCTGACCTCCGGTCGTCTCGACGCCGGTATCCAGGACATGCTGCAAGCCGAACTGGGCTTTCTGAAGTCGCCAAAAGGCGCTGATTATGAAATCAGCCAGCCGGTCGACAGCGAATTGCTGCCAGCCAAAACCGCTGTCGGTATCAAGAAAGGTAACACTGAGCTGAAAGCACTTTTGGATAAAGGTATCAAAGCGTTACACGACGACGGCAAATACGCCGAGATTCAAAAGAAACACTTTGGTGACCTGAATCTGTACAGCGGCAAATAATGCCCCGGCGCCCATCCTCGATGGGCGCCTTTTCCATCCGCTCAGGTTGCTGATTTATGTTTGAAACCCTCCTGCAAAATCTGGGGCTGGCCTCGTTCAGTCTGCAGGGCTTCGGCCCGTTGCTGCTGCAAGGCACCTGGATGACCATCAAATTATCGGCGATGTCGCTGCTGGTGGCCGTGTTGCTCGGCCTGCTCGGCGCCAGTGCCAAACTGTCGAAAGTCAAACTGGTGCGCCTGCCCGCGCAGCTCTACACCACGCTGATTCGCGGCGTGCCGGATCTCGTGCTGATGCTGTTGATCTTCTACAGCCTGCAAACCTGGCTGACGTCGCTGACCGACTATATGGAATGGGAATATATTGAAATCGACCCGTTCAGCGCCGGCGTGCTGACGCTGGGCTTCATTTATGGCGCGTATTTCACCGAGACCTTCCGTGGCGCCATCCTCGCGGTGCCGCGTGGTCAGATCGAAGCCGCCACCGCGTATGGCCTCAAACGTGGCCAGCGTTTTCGCTTCGTGGTGTTTCCGCAAATGATGCGCTTCGCTTTGCCGGGCATCGGCAACAACTGGATGGTCATGCTCAAGGCCACCGCGCTGGTGTCGATCATTGGCCTCGCCGATCTGGTCAAGGCTGCCCAGGACGCCGGTAAAAGCACCTATCAACTGTTCTACTTTCTGGTCCTCGCCGCCTTGATTTATCTGCTGATCACCAGTGCTTCGAACTTCATCCTGCGCTGGCTCGAACGCCGCTACGCCGCCGGTGCCCGGGAGGCCGTACGATGATCGAACTTCTCCAGGAATATTGGCGCGCCTTCCTTTATACCGACGGCCAGAACATCACCGGGCTGGCGATGACGATGTGGCTGCTGACCGCCTCGATCTGCATCGGCTTCGTCGTCTCGATTCCGCTGTCGATTGCCCGCGTCTCGCCGCACTTCTACGTCCGTTGGCCGGTGCAGTTCTACACCTACCTGTTCCGGGGCACGCCGCTGTATATCCAGTTGCTGATCTGCTACACCGGCATCTACAGCCTCGCCGCCGTGCGCGAGCAGCCGATCCTCGACAGTTTCTTTCGCGACGCGATGAACTGCACGATCCTCGCCTTCGCCCTAAACACCTGCGCGTACACCACGGAAATTTTCGCCGGGGCGATTCGCAGCATGAACCATGGCGAAGTCGAAGCGGCCAAGGCTTATGGCCTGACCGGCTGGAAGCTGTATGCCTACGTGATCATGCCGTCGGCACTGCGCCGTTCGTTGCCTTACTACAGCAACGAAGTGATCCTGATGCTGCACTCGACCACCGTGGCGTTCACCGCGACCATTCCCGATATTCTGAAAGTCGCGCGGGATGCCAACTCGGCGACCTTCCTGACCTTCCAGTCATTCGGCATCGCCGCGCTGATCTACCTGACCATTACTTTTGCGCTGGTCGGCCTGTTCCGCCTCGCCGAACGCCGCTGGCTGGCCTTCCTCGGGCCGACTCACTAGCACCGGTTTGAAAATAAAGAGATAACAATGCGCCACCAGATTCATGACTTGCTGGCCCCGCTGCCGGGGACCGCACGGCAGATTCACAGTTTCCACTTCGGCCCACCGCAGGCCAAGGGCAAGGTTTACATCCAGGCGTCGCTGCACGCTGACGAACTGCCGGGCATGCTGGTCGCCTGGCACCTGAAACAGCGTCTGGCCGAACTGGAAGCTGCCGGCCGCCTGCGCAGCGAAATCGTCCTCGTGCCGGTGGCCAACCCGGTCGGCCTCGAACAAGTGCTGATGGACGTGCCGCTGGGCCGTTACGACCTCGAGAGCGGGCAGAACTTCAACCGCTGGTTCGTCGACCTCAGCGAAGAAATCGGCAACGCCATCGAAGGCCAGTTGAACGACGATGCGCAGCACAACCTCGAACTGATCCGTGCCAGCCTGCGCAACGCCCTCGACCGTCAGAAGCCGACCACACAACTGCAATCCCAGCGTCTGACCCTGCAACGCCTGGCCTGCGATGCCGACATGGTGCTGGACTTGCACTGCGACTTCGAATCGGTGGTGCACCTGTACACCACGCCCGAAGCCTGGCCGCAGGTCGAGCCGCTGGCGCGCTATATCGAAGCCCAGGCCAGTCTGCTCGCTACCGATTCCGGCGGGCAATCGTTCGACGAGTGCTTCACCCTGCTCTGGTGGCAACTGCGCGAGCGCTTCGGTGAGCAGTTCGAGATTCCGCTGGGCAGCTTCTCGGTGACCGTCGAATTGCGCGGCCAGGGCGACGTCAATCACCCGCTGGCCAGCCGCGATTGTCAGGCGCTGATCGACTATCTGATCCAGTTCGATGCCATCGTCGGCGAGACCAAGCCGCAACCGCCACTGCCGTACCCTGCCACGCCGCTGGCCGGGGTCGAACCAGTGACCACACCAGTCGGCGGCCTGCTGGTGTACTGCGCCACGCCCGGCCAATACCTGGAAGCCGGCCAGCAGATCGCAGAAATCATCGACCCGGTCCACGACAAGGTCACCCCCATTCATTGCACCGCCGCCGGCCTGCTGTATGCGCGCTCGCTGCGGCGCATGGCCACTGCCGGCATGGTCATCGCCCACGTCGCGGGCGCCCAGGCCTATCGCAGCGGCTACCTACTTTCGCCTTGAGGATGCTCGTCCATGTACAAACTGACCGTTGAAGGCCTGCACAAAAGCTATGGCGATCATCAGGTGCTCAAAGGCGTTTCGCTCAAGGCCAAAACCGGCGACGTGATCAGCCTGATCGGCGCCAGCGGCTCGGGCAAAAGCACCTTTTTGCGCTGCATCAATTTCCTTGAACAACCCAATGACGGCGCCATGAGCCTTGATGGCCAGGCGATCCGCATGGTCACCGACCGCCACGGCATGCACGTTGCCGACGCCGATGAACTGCAACGCCTGCGCACGCGGCTGGCGATGGTGTTCCAGCATTTCAACCTGTGGAGCCACATGACCGTGCTGGAAAACATCACCATGGCCCCGCGCCGGGTGCTGGGTTGCAGCAAACAGGAAGCCGAGGATCGCGCCCGACGTTATCTGGACAAAGTCGGCTTGCCGGCGCGGGTCGCCGATCAATACCCGGCGTTTCTGTCCGGCGGCCAGCAACAACGCGTGGCGATCGCCCGGGCACTGGCGATGGAACCGGAAGTGATGCTGTTCGACGAACCGACCTCGGCACTCGACCCGGAACTGGTCGGCGAAGTGCTGAAAGTGATTCAGGGCCTGGCCGAGGAAGGCCGGACGATGATCATGGTCACCCACGAAATGAGTTTTGCGCGCAAGGTGTCGAATCAGGTGCTGTTTCTGCATCAGGGTCTGGTGGAAGAAGAAGGTGCGCCCGAAGAAGTGCTGGGCAACCCGAAAAGCGAACGCCTGAAGCAATTCCTGAGCGGCAATCTTAAATAAGGTTGGCACTCAACCCTTTGTGGGAGCGAGCCTGCTCGCGAAAGCGGTTTATCAGTCAACATCAATGTTGAAGGTGACATCGCATTCGCGAGCAGGCTCGCTCCCACGGGGGAATCCACCGACCGACAAAGTTAAACTTGTCCCCCCGCTTCGCTGTCTCTGAAACAACACCTCCAGAGCGCACGCAGCCGGCATGGCGAAATCCCCCGACTTTGCAAAAACCTGGTTCAGCGCCCGCGACTGGAAGCCGTTCGCCTTTCAGAAACAGGTGTGGGCGGCGGTGAAAAACGGCGAATCCGGGTTGCTCCACGCCAGCACCGGCGCCGGCAAAACTTATGCGGTATGGTTTGCTGCGCTCAACCGCTTCGCCCGCCTGCAACCGCCCGTGGCTACACCGCGCAAACGCAAAGCGCCGGCCGAACCGCTGACGGTGCTGTGGATCACGCCGATGCGCGCCCTCGCCGCCGATACCGCCCGCGCTTTACAAAGCCCGGTCGATGAATTGCAGATTCCGTGGAGCATCGGCCTGCGCACCGGCGATACCAGCAGCAGCGAACGCGCGCGTCAGGGCCGGCGTTTGCCAACGACGCTGATCACCACCCCGGAAAGCCTCACTCTGCTACTAGCCCGCGCCGATGCGCGCACCGCGTTGTCGAGCCTGCGCATGATCGTCGTGGATGAATGGCACGAGTTGCTCGGCAACAAACGCGGCGTGCAACTGCAACTGGCTCTCGCCCGCCTGCGTCATTGGCAGCCGGAACTGATCGTTTGGGGCGTGTCCGCCACCCTCGGTAATCAATCCCACGCCGAGCAAGTGCTGATCCCACAGGGCGGCGGCGTCAGTGTTCAGGGCAAAAGCGAAAAAACCCTGCAAGTCGACACCCTGCTCCCACCGGCCATCGAGCGTTTTCCCTGGGCCGGCCACATCGGTCTGAAGATGCTGCCGCAGGTGGTGGCCGAACTTGACGCCTGTGCCAGCAGCCTGGTGTTCACCAACACCCGCGCGCAATCGGAGATCTGGTATCAGGCGCTGCTGGAAGCGCGGCCGGACTGGGCCGGGTTGATCGCGCTGCACCACAGCTCACTGTCACGCGATACCCGCGATTGGGTCGAGCAGGCGTTGAAGAATGGCCAGTTGAAAGCGGTGGTGTGCACCTCGAGCCTGGACTTGGGTGTGGATTTCCTCCCGGTCGAGCGCGTGCTGCAGATCGGCTCGGCGAAAGGCGTTGCGCGGTTGATGCAACGTGCCGGGCGCTCCGGCCACGCACCGGGGCGCACCTCGCGGGTGACGCTGGTGCCGACCCACAGCCTGGAACTGATCGAAGCGGTCGCCGCACGCGATGCCGTCGAGCAACGGCGCATCGAGCCGCGCCTGTCACCGCACAAGCCGCTGGATGTGCTGGTCCAGCATTTGGTCAGCATGGCCCTTGGCGGTGGCTTTATTCCTGAAGACTTGTACGAAGAAGTCCGTGGTGCCTGGGCCTATCGTGACCTGACAGCGGCAGACTGGGCCTGGGCGCTGGCGTTCGTACGCCATGGCGGGATGTCTCTTACAGCGTATCCGGATTACCGCCGGGTCGAGCCGGACGAACACGGCGTCTGGCGTGTGCCGGATGCGCGTCTGGCGCGGCGCCATCGCATGAGCATCGGCACCATCGTCAGCGACGCGAGCATCAACCTGAAATTCTGGAGCAAGGGCGGCGGCGGCAAACAGCTGGGCAGCGTCGAGGAAGGCTTTATCGCCCGGCTGAAACCCGGCGATGGTTTCCTCTTCGCCGGGCGCCTGCTGGAACTGGTGCGGGTGGAAAACATGACCGCCTACGTCAAACGCAGCACCGCGAAAAAGGCTGCCGTGCCGCGCTGGAATGGCGGACGCATGCCGTTATCCAACGAACTGGCCGAAGCGGTGGTCACGCGCTTCAGCGCCGCTGCTCAAGGTCAATTCAACGGCCCGGAAATGCACGCGTTGCGGCCGCTGCTGGAGACGCAGATACGCTGGTCCGGCTTGCCCACCACGGAAAATCTGCTGGCCGAAGTGCTGAAATCCCGCGAAGGCTGGCATCTTTTTCTCTATCCGTTCGCCGGGCGACAAGTGCATCTGGGACTGGCGAGCCTGTTGGCGTGGCGCGTCAGTCAGCGCCAGCCGGTGACCTTCTCGATTGCCGTGAATGATTACGGCCTGGAACTGCTCAGCGCCACGCCGGTGGATTGGGCCACGCATCTGGACGCGCACCTGTTCAATGCCGATGACCTGTTGCTGGACGTGCTCGCCAGCCTCAATGCCGGTGAACTGGCGTTGCGCCGCTTCCGCGAAATCGCGCGGATCGCCGGGCTGGTGTTCGCCGGGTATCCGGGCGCACCAAAAAGCACCCGCCAGGTGCAGGCGTCGAGTGGCTTGTTCTTCCAGGTGTTCAAACAATATGACGCCGACAACCTGCTGCTAGCCCAGGCTGGGGAAGAAGTCCTACGCGAAGAGCTGGATATTCGCCGTCTGGAACAGACACTGGAGCGCATCAATCAGATGAAAATGGACGTGCATCAGGTTAAACGTCCTACACCGTTGGGCTTTCCGCTGCTGGTGGAGCGGATGCGCGAGAGCATGAGTTCGGAAAAACTGGCTGACAGGATCAGAAGAATGGTTGGTGACCTGGAAAAAACCGCTGATAACGGGAAATCGTCGTGAGTGCGTACCCGGTGCGTTTGGCCGGTGAGGAGTTGTGGCTGCTGCCGGAGAAAGCGCTGTACTGGCCAGCGCAGGAAGCATTGCTGATCGCCGATGTGCATTTCGGTAAGGCGGCGGCCTATCGCAGCCTCGGCCAGCCGGTGCCGCATGGCACGACGGCGAGCAACATCGAGGTAATCGACGCGTTGCTGACGCGGTTGCCGTGTCGCCAGTTGATCTTCCTCGGGGATTTTCTGCATGGGCCTGGTTCCCATCTCCCGACCACACTGAATGCGCTGGCAGAGTGGCGCACGCGCCACGCTGACCTGCCGATGACGCTGATTCGCGGCAACCACGACAAACGCGCAGGCGACCCACCAGCCTCGCTGAATATTCGCGTGGTACCAGAGCCGCTGTTACTAGGGCCATTCGCCCTGCAGCATGAGCCCGATCCGCATCCGGAACGGCACGTGCTCGCGGGCCACGTGCATCCGGTTTATCGATTGCACGGCAAAGGTCGGCAGAGCCTGCGCCTGGCCTGTTTCAGACTCGGTGAGCGCATCAGCCTGATGCCGGCATTCGGTGCGTTCACCGGCGGCTATCAGGTCGAGCGCGACGACAGCTGCAGAGTCTTCGTGATCGGCGACAACGAAATATGGCCCGTCAGCTAGATCGCAAATCGATCAGACTGACGGGCCATATTCATGACAGTGGATCAGGCCACAGGCGCCGGAGGCGGCTCGTCCGGCAGCGTCGGTTCGCCTGGTTCGGTCGGTTGTTCGTTGGGAGTATCGGGATCGGGCTGGCCGGGCACGCCGCCGGACAGGCTCAAAGACGGATTCGCCAGTAACGACCAGGCCAGAACGCCTATCTGATTGGGCTCAAGCCTTGCCAGTTCAGCGCTGATTCGCGGGTCGATCTTCATAGGGCACTCCTCAGTGAAGGCCCGAATCTGTGTGTAACAAAAACGGGCAGTACACCCCATAGAGTGTCTGCCCGCCAAAGAATTCCCGACATCCGTCGGATGGTCGATCAGGTACGCGGCAAGGTCACGCCACGCTGGCCCTGGTACTTGCCGCCACGATCCTTGTAGGAAACTTCACATTCTTCATCGGATTCGAGGAAGAGCATCTGCGCCACACCTTCGTTGGCGTAGATTTTCGCCGGCAGGTTGGTGGTATTGGAGAATTCCAGGGTCACATGACCTTCCCACTCAGGCTCGAGCGGAGTGACGTTGACGATGATGCCGCAGCGCGCGTAGGTGCTTTTACCCAGGCAGATGGTCAGCACGTTGCGCGGAATGCGGAAGTATTCGACGGTGCTGGCCAGGGCGAAGGAGTTCGGCGGAATGATGCAGACGTCGCTGTGGATGTCGACGAAGCTGCCGGCGTCGAAGTTCTTCGGGTCAACAATGGCCGAGTTGATGTTGGTGAACACCTTGAAGTGGTTGGTGCAACGCACGTCGTAGCCGTAGCTCGACACGCCGTAGGAAATCACCCGGCTGTCGTCGCTGCCGCGCATCTGGCGCTCGACAAACGGTTCGATCATGCCGTGTTCCTGCGCCATGCGGCGAATCCACTTGTCCGATTTGATGCTCATGGCGGGTTTGTCCTGAATAGCGAGGTGGAAAAATTCTGTCCGGCATCTTACCGGGCGCGTCGTCTCGTTCAAAGTGCGCAACGCAATTCTCGGCGAACACCCCGTATTTACGCGATGTGGCGACGAACCGTCGCACCGCCGATCCCTAAAACACAGAATCCTTTGCAAGAAACATTGGCACGTTCCGGAAAAAGGGTTAAGGTGGCGTCACTGTGTTGCTTGTGTCACTGAGAATCTCTACACGATATGTTGAATTTCGATCCAACCATCTACAAGAATTTTTCCTGCTCTTTGCACTCAGTCTCGGCCAGGGTTCTTCCTGAGTCGCAGTTATCTTTGTTCAAGGAGTTACACCATGTCTAATCGCCAAACCGGTACCGTTAAGTGGTTCAACGATGAAAAAGGCTTCGGCTTCATCACTCCACAATCCGGTGACGACCTGTTCGTTCACTTCAAAGCTATCCAATCCGACGGCTTCAAAAGCCTGAAAGAAGGCCAACAGGTTTCTTTCATCGCTACCCGCGGTCAGAAAGGCATGCAAGCTGAAGAAGTACAAGTTATCTAACTTGTAGCTTCTTTAGAAAAGAGCCCCGCCCTTAAAAGCGGGGCTTTTTTGTGGGCGCCTGTTTTGCGCTGGCAAAAAAAATCGCGACCCTTGAGGCCGCGATTTTTTTGTTTCTGCCCTTACCAGGCGACGCCAAACCCTGCGGTATAACGGGTCTTGTTCAGATCCGCATCGTTGGTGCCACTGATGATGTCGCGCTCGGCCTTGAGGTTGAGCGAGGCCCAGTCGGTGACCTTGTAGCGCAGGCCCAGCTCGGCATCCAGTGCGTAATCGGCAACACCCGACAGCGGCTTGCCGACTTCGCCATTGGTGAAGAACTCGACCTTCTTGCCGATCAGGTAGCGGTTGTAGTCCCACTTCATCGCGACGGAGTAGAAGTTGTCCTTGCTGCCATCGCGGTATTCATAGTCGGTGCGGTTGAGCAACGAGCCCAGCGAGAACGCACCCAGTTCATCGTCCCAGAACTGGTAACCCGGACCGGTACCGACCACACGCTGACGCGCCAGCTCTTCGATGTGATCACGCTTGTAGTTGATGCGCCCTTGCCAGAACCACTGATCGGTAAGGAAGCGGTCGAGGGAGTATTCGGCGCGCCAGTTGTTGGTGGTGGTTTCCGCATCCTGGACTTCGCGGTTGTACTCGCCCTCGCCGGTATGGCGCCAGCGACCATGGCGAGCCGAAGTCTTGAAGGCGACGTCGTAATCGTCGGTGTCCTTTTCGGCGCGCTGATAGTCCAGCGCCAGATCGACGTTACCCTTCCATACCAGGTCGGTGACGATCGGCTTGGGCTTGAGAATCTGCTGAATGCTCGCCAGCTCGACCGTCTTCGGCGCCTCGCCGTTGGCCAGGGTGACCTTGCCATCGTCGGCCGCGGTGAGCGACTTCGACACTTCGCCGGCATAGGCGTCCTGCTTCACCAACAGATGCTGATCGCTGTCGAGGGTCTTGACCTCTTTCCAGTCAATCGCCACTGCGCCGGCGTATTTGGTCTGGATCAGCAGCTTGCCGCCATCGAATACCGTGATAGTGCCACTCAGCTTGTCGCCGTTTTTCAACCAGACGGTGTCGGCAAGCAGGGGCGTGGACGCGCTGAAAACAGCAAGGCACAACAGGGTTCTGGGGAACATAAGCAGATCGGGGGCTCAGAGTTGGCGAAAAGGGTCGGCATTATCCGTAGGATTTTGCCCATGACAAGGACTGACCGGACTATTTCAATTGAGTTCATTTCTCAACCGCGCCACGAGCGATTACCCTTGTCGCCATCATCACGCCAATGCTCAGGAGCCGCGTACGTGAAAGACCCGCTCGACAGCGTCGAAAACGATGCGCAAATCCGACGCACGGCACTCTACTCGACGCTCGCGCAAGTGCCCGAAGGCAAAGTCGTCAGTTATGGCCAGTTGGCCGAACTTGCGGGGCTGGGCCGCGCCGCGCGCTGGGTCGGGCGGACTTTGAGCCAGTTGCCCGGCGACACCAGGCTGCCCTGGCACCGCGTGCTCGGCGCCGGCGGGCGCATCAGTTTGCCGGTCGGCAGCCCTTCCGGTGACGAACAACGTGCGCGATTGCGCATGGAAGGCATCACCGTCCAGAACAATCGTGTGGATATTCGGCGCCATGGCTGGCGTCCGGTAGAGCACAGCGGTTAGAGTGCGCGCTTTGTTTTCGCAATTTTGAGGCAGACTTCAGCCCATGCCCCGTAAAACCTGGCGCGCCGCGCTCGCCGCCTATGCCAGTCCTTCGACGCTCGTGCTGTTGTTGCTCGGTTTTGCCGCCGGCCTGCCGTACATGCTGGTGTTCTCGACGCTCTCCGTATGGCTGCGTGAAGCAGGCGTGGCCCGTGAAACCATCGGCTATGCCAGCCTGATCGGCCTGGCGTACGCGTTCAAATGGGTCTGGTCGCCGCTGCTCGACCAATGGCGCCTGCCCTTGCTGGGCAAGCTCGGCCGCCGCCGTTCCTGGCTGGTGCTCTCCCAGGCACTGGTGATTCTCGGGCTGATCGGCATGGGTTTCTGTGATCCGCAGAAGCATTTGTCCTGGCTGATCGCCATTGCTGTCGTGGTTGCCTTCGCCTCCGCCACGCAAGATATCGCGGTCGACGCCTATCGCCTGGAAATCGCCGATGACAGCCGCCAGGCCGCCCTCGCCGCCAGCTACATGTCCGGTTACCGCGTTGCCGCCCTGCTCGCCACCGCCGGTGCGCTGTTCTTCGCCGAAGGTTTCGGCTCCACCGGCTTCAACTATAAGCACGCAGCTTGGACCGGCACCTATGTGCTGTTCGGCGCATTGATGGTGCCTGCGCTGCTGACCACGCTGTTCATGCGTGAACCACCCGTACCGCTGCGCACGCAGTTGCAGGCCGGGCGCTACACGTTCATGCATCAATTGATGTCGGTGTTCGTGCTGATCGTGCTGCTGGTTTCCGTACCGGCGATGTTCACCCAGCTGTACAACACCGATTTCGCCGGCGTGCTGTTCGGTGACATGAGCCCGCTGGACCTGCTGCTTGAAGACCGCGCCTTTCTGCGCGCCATCCTCTACATATTGCTCACCGGTTTGTGTCTGTCGGCCATGGGCCGGCGCGGACTGGCGCCGGTACTGACGCCGATCAATGACTTCATCCTGCGTTATCGCTGGCAGGCGCTGTTGCTGCTGGGCCTGATCGCCACTTACCGGATGTCCGACACGGTAATGGGCGTGATGGCCAACGTGTTCTACATCGACCAGGGTTTCACCAAGGATCAGATCGCCAGTGTCAGCAAGATTTTCGGCCTGATCATGACCCTCGTCGGCGCCGGCATGGGTGGCCTGTTGATTGTGCGTTTCGGCATTCTGCCGATTCTGTTTATCGGTGGTGTGTCTTCGGCAGCGACCAACCTGCTGTTCGTCATGCTCGCGGACATGGGCCCGAACCTGCAGATGCTGGTGGTGACCATTTCCCTCGACAACTTCAGCTCGGGCCTGGCGACATCGGCGTTCGTTGCCTACCTGTCGAGCCTGACCAACCTGAAGTTTTCCGCTACGCAATATGCCCTGCTCAGCTCGATCATGTTGCTGCTGCCGCGCCTGATGGGCGGCTATTCCGGCGTGCTGGTCGAGAAGTTCGGTTATCACAGCTTCTTCCTCATTACCGCCCTGCTCGGCGTACCGACGCTGCTACTGATCGCGCTGCACTGGTTCCAGGAGCGCCGCCGCGAAGGACAAACACCGACGCCCGAGCCTGCACCGACGCCCGTCACCGAAGAATCGTAGGACGCTTCGCCAATGGCGGGAGTAATCCCGCCGCTGGCGCCTTCCGCCGGCCACACTTCTGTACGTCAGCAAAACTCGCCGGTACACTGCTCCGTCATTTCCAGTCATAGCAACCGACAACGGCCAACCATGCGCACCAGTCAATTTTTGCTCGCCACACAGAAAGAAACGCCTTCCGACGCGGTCGTGATCAGCCACCAGCTGATGCTGCGCGCCGGCATGATCCGCAAGCTTGCCTCGGGCCTGTACACCTGGCTGCCGATGGGCCTGCGAGTCATGCGCAAGGTAGAAGCCATCGTTCGCGAAGAGATGAACGCTGCCGGTTCTCTGGAAGTGTTGATGCCGAGCACCCAACCGGCCGAGCTGTGGCAGGAATCGGGGCGCTGGGAAGAATACGGCCCTGAGCTGCTGCGCATCAAAGACCGCCATGGTCGTGATTTCTGCGCGGGCCCGACCCACGAAGAAGTGATCACCGATCTGATGCGCAACGAGTTGAGCAGCTACAAACAGCTGCCAATCAACCTGTATCAGATCCAGACCAAATTCCGTGACGAAATCCGCCCACGCTTCGGTTTGATGCGCGGCCGCGAATTCATTATGAAGGACGCCTACTCCTTCCACGCTGATCAGGCGTCGCTGCAGGTCACCTACGACCGCATGCATGAAGCCTACTGCAACATCTTCACGCGTCTGGGCCTGAAATTCCGCCCGGTAGAAGCCGACAACGGTTCGATCGGTGGTGCCGGTTCCCACGAATTCCACGTGCTGGCCGAGTCCGGCGAAGACGATATCGTCTTCAGCAACGGCTCCGACTACGCGGCGAACATCGAAAAAGCCGAAGCGGTGCCACGGGAAACCTCGCGCCCTGCGCCAACCGAAGAACTGCGTCTGGTCGACACGCCGGACACGAAAACCATCGCCGCCCTGGTGGAAAAATTCAATCTGCCGATTGAAAAGACCATCAAGACCCTGATCGTGCACGCCGAAGAAGAAGGCAAGCTGATCGCGCTGGTGATTCGTGGCGACCACGAACTGAACGAGATCAAGGCTGCCAACCAGCCTGGCGTGGCCAGCCCGCTGGTGATGGCCTCCGATGCCGAACTGCGTGACGCGATTGGCGCCGGCGCCGGCTCGCTCGGCCCGCTGAACCTGCCGCTGCCGATCATCATCGACCGCTCGGTCGCGATGATGAGCGACTTCGGCATTGGCGCGAACATCGATGACAAGCACTACTTCGGCGTGAACTGGGAGCGTGATCTGCCGGTTCCGACCGTTGCCGACCTGCGCAACGTCGTCGCCGGCGACCCAAGCCCGGACGGCAAAGGCACGCTGGAAATCAAGCGCGGCATCGAAGTCGGCCACATCTTCCAGCTGGGCAACAAGTACAGCAAGGCGATGAAGTGCGAAGTGCTGGGTGAAAACGGCAAGCCAGTGACCCTGGAAATGGGCTGCTACGGCATTGGCGTTTCCCGCGTGGTCGCCGCTGCCATCGAGCAGAACAACGACGCCAACGGCATTATCTGGAGCGACACCCTGGCGCCATTCCAGATCGCGCTGGTACCGCTGCGCTATGAAACCGAACAGGTGCGCGAAGCCACCGACAAGCTCTATGCCGAACTGACGGCGGCCGGCTTCGAAGTGCTGCTGGACGATCGCGACAAGAAAACCAGCCCGGGCATCAAGTTCGCGGACATGGAGCTGATCGGCATTCCACACCGGATCGTGGTCAGCGACCGCGGCCTCGCCGAAGGCAACCTGGAATACAAGAGTCGTTCCGAAGCAGAGGCGCAAGCACTGCCGGTGGCCGATGTTGTGTCCTTCCTTCAGGCCCGTATCCGCCGCTGAAACCAGATAGAGACGTCATGTTCAAGCGAAACACCTTAGGCCTCGGTGGCGCCGCCCTGTGCGGCGCCCTGCTGGTCAGCGGCTGCGCCAATCACATGTCGCAACGCAGCGAGCACGAAGAGCGGGTCGAGCGAAAGTTGCTCGATCACAGCCTGCAGATCGATGTCGGCGAGCCCAAGGTGCTCGAGCTGCCGCAGCGACGCGTGAAGATCAACGAGCAGAAGACTTTCGAAGTCACCGAGTTCGAGGTCACCCGTCGTTACGACCGCTACACGCCTTACCAACCCTGGCGCGAAGTCTACGAGATTCCGCTGGGCGCGGTGGCCGTGGTCGGTGGTGTCGGTGCCAACGTGGTCAACGTGTTTGCCCTCGGTAACCTGCCGGATAGCGTCACCCGGGATTGGCTGAGCTACGGTTTCGCCGGGCTCAACCCGTTTATGAACGTGCAGTCCAATGGTCGCGCGCAGCAAAACCTCGCGGGCATCGATGAAGTCCAGCGCGACAAGCGCACGGAGTATTCGAGCCTGCCGTGGAGCGAACGACCGGTGCAGGTCAAGGCCGGCAAGCAGACATTCGACATGACCACTGATCGCAACGGTGTGCTGCGCTTGAATCTGCTCGATAGCCCTTTCGCCGAACATGACCTCAACCATGTCGGCCGCTTGCAGATCAGTGTCGAAGACGCCAAGGACGATGTGCATTCCGACTCGACCCTGATGCTCAGCGGCCACCTGCGCGGCAAGTTGATTGAGGCGCACGGGCTGATTTATGACGATCTGGAAGATGACGAGGTGAGCCAGTGGGTACACCGGGTTAAACGCCTGTCGGAGCTGGGTCTGGAAGAAGAAGCCAGTGAGCTGGAACAGAGCCTGATCGAACTGACGCGCAATGATCCTGAGTTGCAGGCTGAGTTTCTCAAGTCTTTGGCCAAGGATGCCGGGCGCCTGGTTGCAGATCCGGGACCGAATTAAAAGCTAAAGGCATCGCGGGCAAGCCCGCTCCCACAGGGTTTATGGGTGTTCACACAATATGTGTTTCACCATCGTTCAATGTGGGAGCGGGCTTGCCCGCGATGATTATCTGAATACGCCGCAAATCTACCGCTCAAACAACTCCATCTGCTCAAACCCGCCGCGCAAATCCTCCAGCCTCACTCCCACCCCCAACAGCCGCACCGGCTTGCCACCGCGATTGAACGCCTGCGTCAGCATCAACTGATAACTGCCCAAGTCCCGCCCTGCCCCAGCCTGCTCCAGCGTGGTCTGGGTGAAATCATGAAATTTGACTTTGACGAACGGCTTGCCCGGTCGATAACTGCTGTCGATCCGCGCCATGCGGGTTTTCAGGGTATCGAGCAGCTCGGGCAATTTGTCCAGGCAGCTGCGCAAGTCCGGCAGATCAACGTCGTAGGTGTTTTCCACGCTGATCGACTGACGGCGGCTGTCGTTGTGCACCAGACGGTCATCGATCCCACGGGCCAGATTCCACAAGCGCTCGCCGAAACTGCCGAATTCGCGCACCAGTGCCAGCCTGCCCCACTCGCGCAGATGCTGGCAGTCAACGATGCCGAGCTTGCCGAGCTTGTCGGCGGTGACCTTGCCGACGCCGTGCAGCTTGCTCACCGGCAGACCACTGACGAACTCCTCGACCTGATCCGGGGTGATCACGAACAAACCGTTGGGTTTTTTCCAGTCGCTGGCGATCTTCGCCAGAAATTTGTTTGGCGCAACGCCTGCGGAAACGGTGATGTGCAATTGGTTGGAGACCCGGCGGCGAATGTCCTGGGCGATGCGCGTAGCGCTGCCACCGAAATGCGCGCTGTCGGACACATCCAGATAGGCCTCGTCCAGCGACAGCGGCTCGATCAGGTCGGTGTAGTCGGCAAAGATCGTATGAATTTCCTTCGACGCTTCCCGATAAGCGTCCATGCGCGGCTTGACGATGGTCAGGTCCGGGCACAATTTCAACGCGTGACCGGAAGCCATGGCCGAGCGCACACCATAGGCGCGCGCTTCATAATTGCAGGTGGCGATCACCCCGCGTCGATCCGCTGAACCACCCACCGCCAGTGGCTTGCCGGCCAGACGCGGGTCATCGCGCATCTCGATGGCGGCATAGAAACAGTCACAGTCGACGTGGATGATTTTTCGCTGGGTCATGTCGGAAAAAGACAACGTGGCAAGCCGGAGCGGCAGTATCTCATTGGTACCTGTATATAGCACCAGTGGTTGAATGTTCTTTTCCGACCGTAGGAGATTTCCGATGAATTTATTTTTTCAATCACAGATCAGCGCGCAATAGAGCTGAAAGCCTTGCGCCACTTGCCCTGCGCGCCGGCCGCCCGCCGCGAAAATACGCTAAGCGCTTGAACCTCAACAGATTTATCCGGATCTACGGTTGACACACTCGCGAACCTCTGTAGAATGCCGCCACACAGACGCGGGATGGAGCAGTCTGGTAGCTCGTCGGGCTCATAACCCGAAGGTCGTCGGTTCAAATCCGGCTCCCGCAACCAAACATCAAAAAAGGCTACTCGAAAGAGTGGCCTTTTTTGTGCGCGTCTGTTTTGCAAACGAGCGCCCTGCTCAATCGCTAGCGAAACGGCAATTTGTTGCATTTCCGAAACTTACGCATTACCTGCGACCGTTCGCCGCGATTTCGCAGTTATTTGGCCCATTCCAGGATTAGCGGTTGACACCTCGTCGTTCGCCTGTAGAATGCCGCCACACAGACGCGGGATGGAGCAGTCTGGTAGCTCGTCGGGCTCATAACCCGAAGGTCGTCGGTTCAAATCCGGCTCCCGCAACCAAACATCAAAAAAGGCTACTCGAAAGAGTGGCCTTTTTTGTATCTGTTGAAAAAGTCCTTTCGCAACAATGATCTGTCACTGTGCAGTGAACCGCTGGGGATCATCAGAACCACTGACTTGCGACTATGCTTGAGTCGCAGACAGGGTTTCTGCAATCCAGGAACTGCCCTCGCCGATGCCCGACGAGAGGCGTAGTATTTTGTGATTATTTTTTTCTACAGGGATTGGTAACTTGGCTGGATACCTCCATCCTGTCGCGCACAATCCAAGAGGTGATTGATGCGCGCCAACTCGTCTGATCCACAAGACACCGTTACAGCAGAACAACCGATCAAACCCGAGCGTTTGCGCTGGCTGGATCGATTAAGCAAATACCGTCAGCCGATCGGTCTGGCCGTCACGTTGCTGCTGTTTGCCATTGCCCTGATTGCCTGCCGCCATCTGCTCGCCGAGCTCGATCTCGACGCGTTGCATGACTCGATTCTCGACGTGCCGAAACCCGCCCTGCTCGGCGCCATCGGTGCGACCGTGGTCGGGTTCATCATTCTGCTCGGCTATGAATGGTCGGCCAGCCGCTACGCTGGCGTGAAACTGCCGCCGCGCACGCTCGCCCTCGGCGGCTTCACCGCATTTGCGATTGGCAATGCCATTGGTCTGTCGCTGCTGTCCGGCGGCTCGGTTCGTTATCGTTTATATGCGCGACTGGGCGTCGGTGCGTCGGAAGTTGCGCACATGACGCTATTTGCCAGCCTCTCGCTGGGCTGCGCCTTGCCGCCACTGGCAGCGCTGGCCACCCTGAGCAACCTGCCCGCCGCCTCGCAAGCGCTGGGGCTGTCCGAAATCTTGCTGGGCTCGGTCGCCGCTGCCGTATTGATCCTTGGTACGGTGCTGGCGATCGGCATCTATCGTCGTCGCCTGCCGGAACAACCCTACCCCGACAATCTGCTGGTCCGTGCCGGGCGGCGCACCCTGCGCCTGCCGGGTCGGCGTCTGACCTTTCTGCAACTGGTGATCACCGCCCTCGATGTCGCGGCTGCCGCCACCGTTCTCTACTTGTTGCTGCCGGAAGCGCCGCCGTTTGCGCCGTTCCTGCTTGTGTATCTGCTGGCGCTGGCCGCCGGTGTACTCAGTCATGTACCTGGCGGCGTCGGTGTGTTCGAAGCGATTCTGCTCGCCGCGTTTGCCGACAAGCTTGGCGCCGCGCCGCTGGCCGCTGCACTGCTGCTGTATCGCCTGATCTACGTGGTGCTGCCGCTGCTGGTCGCTTGCGTATTGCTGCTGATCAACGAAGGCCAGCGCCTGTTTCAATCCCAGACCATGCGCGCGGCGTCCGGTCTGGCCGCGCCGGTTCTGGCGGTGCTGGTGTTCCTGTCTGGCGTGGTGCTGCTGTTTTCCGGCGCGACCCCGGAAATCGATACCCGCCTGGAGCACATCGGTTTTCTGATCCCGCATCGTCTGGTCGACGCCTCGCACTTCGGCGCCAGCCTGATCGGCGTCCTCTGTCTGTTGCTCGCACAAGGTCTGCGCCGGCGCCTGTCGGCGGCGTGGATGCTGACCACCATCCTGCTGCTGGTCGGCGCCCTGCTCTCACTGCTCAAAGGTTTCGACTGGGAAGAAGCCGCGCTGATGACTTTTACGGCCGCGCTGCTCGGCGTGTTCCGCCGCTCCTTCTATCGCCCGAGCCGTTTGACCGAACTGCCGTTTTCGCCGCTGTATCTGGTCGCCAGTCTCTGCGTGCTGGGCGCTTCGGCCTGGTTGCTGCTGTTCGCCTATCAGGACGTACCCTACAGCCATCAGCTGTGGTGGCAGTTCACCCTCGACGCTGACGCGCCGCGCGGTCTGCGCTCGCTGCTCGGTGCGGCGGTGTTGCTGGTGATCATCTCGCTGACCTGGCTGCTGCGCACGGCGCGCCCGGTGATTCACTTGCCGACGCCGGACGAACTGGAACGCGCGGCTAAGATTCTCATGGCCTCGTCGCAACCCGACGGCGGCCTCGCGCTGACCGGTGACAAGGCGCTGCTGTTTCACCCCAACGATGAGGCGTTCCTGATGTACGCCCGCCGTGGCCGCAGTCTGGTGGCGCTGTACGACCCGATCGGGCCGAGCCAGCAACGCGCGGAAATGATCTGGCAGTTCCGCGACCTCTGCGACATTCATCACACCCGCCCCGTGTTCTATCAAGTTCGCGCGGAGAACCTGCCGTACTACATGGACATCGGCCTGACGGCGATCAAGCTCGGCGAAGAAGCCCGGGTCGATCTGCAACGCTTCGACCTGGAAGCCAAGGGCAAGGAGATGAAGGACCTGCGCTACACCTGGAACCGTGGCACCCGCGATGGACTGTCGCTGGAAATTCATGAGCCGGGGCAGGCGCCGATGGACGAGCTGAAAGTGATTTCCGATGCCTGGCTGACCGGCAAGAACGTGCGCGAGAAAGGCTTCTCCCTCGGCCGTTTCAGCGACGATTACCTGAAGCATTTCCGCATTGCGGTGATTCGCTTCGAAGGCCGCCCGGTAGCGTTCGCCAATCTGCTCGAGACCTACAGCCACGATCTGGCCAGTCTCGACCTGATGCGCGCACACCCGGAAGCGCCGAAGCTGACCATGGAATTCATGATGGTCGGCCTGATTCAACACTATAAGAGTCACGGATACGCGCGCTTCAGCCTGGGCATGGTGCCGTTGTCGGGGCTGCAACCCCGGCGCGGCGCACCGCTGACCCAGCGCCTGGGCTCGATGGTCTTCCGCCGTGGTGAGCAGCTGTACAACTTCCAAGGCTTGCGCCGCTTCAAAGACAAGTTCCAGCCCGACTGGGAACCCCGTTATATGGCCGTGCCCGCCGGACTCGATCCGCTCGTGGCGCTGGCCGATACTGCTGCCCTGATCGCGGGCGGCTTGACTGGATTGGTGAAACGCTGATGATTCAACGCTCCCTGAAGTACATCCTGGCCGCCCTGCTGGTATTGGCCGTGATTGCCGGCAGCGGTTACTGGTACCTCAAACGCCCGGCACCGGAACCGACCGTCGAACAACTGAAACCCGCCGATGGTACGGCCATGACCCGCGTGATCCCCGGCAACAAGCCGAAGGCTCAGGTGCTGGTGGCCGTCACCGACGAACAGAAGCTCTCCGAGAAACAACTGACCACCCTCAGCCGCAGCGCTTCGGCACAGATCGTTCAGGTGATTCTGCCCAAGGACTGCCTGCTGCAAAGCCGCGCCCTGCAATCGGGCCTGCGCGAACTGAATGGCCCGGCCACCCTGGTCAGCGGCATCGGCCCGGGCGCTGTGCTGGCGTGGCGCTGGCTGGCGGAACAGAAAGACGACAAGGCCCAGGCCGTCTCCGTCGATCTGGCCCTGGAAAAACCCGGCTGCACCCACCTGTTGCCAAAATCCGCCGCCCACGGCCACTGGCTGGTGGCGTGGAACGACAACCCGGACGACGCCAGCGCAGGCTTTGTGCGCGATCAGCCGAACGCCGAAACCAGCATCAGTGACTACGACATCAACCTGCCGCAAGTGCTGAACAACGAACTGCGCAAAATCCTCGTCGGCGGCGACAAGGCCAACGGCGGCCTGGCGATCCCGGTAGTTGAAGTGCCGGCCGGTCAGGCCAACGACACCGTCACCCTGTTCCTCTCCGGCGACGGCGGCTGGCGCGACCTCGACCGCGACGTGGCGGGCGAAATGGCCAAGATCGGCTACCCGGTGGTCGGCATCGACACCCTGCGCTACTACTGGCAGCACAAGAGCCCGGAGCAAAGCGCACTCGACCTCACCGAACTGATGCAGCACTACCGGCAGAAATGGGGCACCAAGCGCTTCATCCTCACCGGCTATTCGTTCGGCGCTGACGTCCTGCCGGCGATCTACAACCGCCTGCCAGAGAACGAACAGCAACGCGTCGACGCGATCATCCTGCTCGCCTTCGCCCGCACCGGCAGCTTCGAAATCGAAGTCGAAGGCTGGCTGGGCAACGCCGGCAAAGAAGCCGCGACCGGCCCGGAAATGGCCAAGCTGCCAGCGGCCAAGGTTGTGTGCATCTATGGCGAAGAAGAGACGGATGAAAGTGGCTGCACCGACAAGACTGCTGTCGGCGAAGCGGTGAAACTGCCCGGCGGGCATCACTTCGATGAGAACTATCCAGCGCTGGCCAAGCGTTTGGTGGACTTGATTCAGAAGCGCCAGAGCAAGGACTCGGTCGCCGAAGAGTGATCTGAAGCGCATCCACAAAAAGCCCCCGCAACTTCACGGTTGCGGGGGCTTTTTACATCCCAACAGCCACCAAAATCCCTGTGGGAGCGAGCCTGCTCGCGAAAGCGGTGGGTCAGTTTACAGATTCGGCGACTGACACTACGCCTTCGCGAGCAGGCTCGCTCCCACAGGGGAATTGCGCTGGATTCAGCGGTTTTGTGGCAAGGCTCGTAAATTTCTTGACTCTTCAGGAAACTAAAATCACCAAATGTCCACATTCCATAAAACGTGGACACCTGCTTAATTGGCATTATCGAATCGTCAACTCCACACTCATTCATGTACCGAACAAATACCCACAAAATCGCCAGCAACGTTTAGTTTCGTTTACTTCCGGTCTCGCAATATCAGATGACGCCCACAGACCTTGTAGGCAAACTCCGAAACTCTTGTTGGGGCGCTTTGCCGCTCTATTGCGCTGTTTTTTGACGGGATACTCTCCGGACGTCGCTGACCCATTCAGCGATCGGGTGTGGTAACCCGGTTAAGCAAAGTGCAACAGTGCCTCCATCACGACATCAGGCGTTCTTTTACGCCTGTAATTTACTGTCATGGCAGCTGTACGTGGGAGACCTTCGGGTCTGCCGGTTTCTTTGCTCTCCCGGTTTACCACCCTGCGTACAGCTGCCACCCATTCGTGTGGTAACGAATGCGGCAGCTCCTCGTTTTAGGGAGCAAAACAATGAGCAAAGAAATTCCGTCAACGCCTTCAGACCTTACAACAATCGGCTTCACCCCTTTCCTCTACAACTCGGATCAAGCGTTCTTCAACGTCCGCTCCGGCGTCCCGATCATCGATGCCTTGTCCCAATCCTCCGACCTGCTATCCCTCGCCAAATCCTTCGCCGAGGACGCTGCCTTCATCAAAGACACCGACCGCCATGCCTGGGCTGCGCATTACCTGACCGTGATGGGCAAAGCCTTGGTTGATGACGTGATCCAAGCGCTGATCCCACGACCTGCGCGGACGAAGACTGAATCTGAAGCTGATCTGTCTGAACGCACCTCTTGATTCAACCCAATACCCTGTGGGAGCGAGCCTGCTCGCGAATGCGGTGGTTCAGCCACCACATGCTTCGACTGACACTACGCCTTCGCGAGCAGGCTCGCTCCCACAGGGAATCAGCGGTGGTTTGAGGGATTGGGCACAGGCACAAAAAAGCCCCCGCCAGCCACTAGGCTGACGGGGGCTTTTCAGTTGAGGTCAGGCTTACATCTCCACCTGCGTCCCCAACTCAATCACCCGGTTCAACGGCAGATTAAAGAACCGCAAATTGCCATTGGCATTCTTCAACATGAACGCAAACAACGCCTCACGCCAACGCGCCATCCCCTCAAGTTTCGAGGCAATCACCGTTTCACGGCTGAGGAAGTAGGTCGTGCGCATCGGGCTGAAATCAAGATCATCCAGATGACACAGCTTCAACGCCTGCGGCACGTCGGGCTCGTCGGTGAAGCCGAAGTGCAGGATCACCCGGAAGAAGCCTTCACCGTGCGCTTCAACCTCGAAACGCCGTGATGGCGGTACGCGCGGGATGTCTTCGTAGACCACGGTCAGCAACACCACTTGCTCATGCAACACCTGGTTATGCAGCAGGTTGTGCAACAACGCGTGCGGTACGGCGT
Source organism: Pseudomonas sp. 1L-E-NC-VB-C3 (assembly GCF_057291535.1). Classification (NCBI taxonomy): domain Bacteria; kingdom Pseudomonadati; phylum Pseudomonadota; class Gammaproteobacteria; order Pseudomonadales; family Pseudomonadaceae; genus Pseudomonas; species Pseudomonas sp. 1L-E-NC-VB-C3. The sequence goes on from NZ_JBXAWD010000004.1 coordinate 200,679, forward strand.
CGGAGCGTGCGGTGAGGAACACCGCGGTGCCTTGCACCCGATGCGGCGGTTGCACGCGGATGCTGCTGATGAAGATCGGCAGCGGCAGCGCGCCTTCGTCGAGGCGTTCGACCAGCAGCTGTTTGCCGCGCTTCCAGGTGGTCATCAGCACGAACAGGGCGATACCGGCGATCACCGGGAAAGCGCCGCCCTGGACGATCTTCGGTACGTTGGCAGCGAAATACAGACCATCCACCAACAGGAAGCCGATCAACACCGGCACCGCAAGGATCGGTGGCCATTTCCACAGCAGCAACATCACGGCGGACACCAGAATGGTAGTCATCAGCATGGTGCCGGTCACTGCGACGCCGTAGGCCGAGGCCAGTGCACCGGAGGATTCGAAGCCCAGCACCAGCAAGACCACACCGACCATCAGCGCCCAGTTCACCGCGCCGATGTAGATCTGGCCTTGTTCGTCGCTGGAGGTGTGCTGGATGTACATGCGCGGGATGTAACCGAGCTGGATCGCCTGACGGGTCAGGGAGAACGCGCCGGAAATCACCGCTTGCGAAGCGATCACCGTGGCCAGGGTCGACAGGCCGACCAGCGGAATCAGCGCCCAGCTCGGCGCCAGCAGATAGAACGGGTTGCGCGCGGCTTCCGGGTTTTCCAGCAGCAATGCGCCCTGGCCGAAGTAGTTGAGCACCAGCGCCGGCAGCACCAGCAGAAACCAGGCGCGGGCGATCGGCTTGCGACCGAAGTGGCCCATGTCGGCGTACAGCGCTTCCGCGCCGGTCAGCGCCAGCACTACCGCGCCGAGGATCGCTACGCCCATGCCTGGGTGCACGACGAAAAAATTCACCGCCCACATCGGGTTAAGCGCATGCAGCACTTCCGGCGTGTGGCTGATGCCGTACACACCGAGCGCGCCGAGGACGAGGAACCAGGTAACCATGATCGGCCCGAACAGAATACCGATCCGCGCGGTACCGTGGCGCTGGATCAGAAACAGCGCGACCAGCACCACCAGCGACAGCGGCACCACCCAGTGATCAATGCCGTCAAACGCCAGGCCAAGGCCTTCGATCGCCGACAGCACCGAAATGGCCGGGGTGATCATGCTGTCGCCATAGAACAGCGCTGCGCCGATCAGCCCGCACACCACCAACAGCGTGCGCAGGCGCTTGCGCCCCGCCGCTGCCCGCCGAGCCAGTGCGGTCAGGGCCATGATGCCGCCCTCGCCCTGGTTGTCGGCGCGCAGGACGAACATCATGTACTTGATCGAGACAACCCAGATCAGCGACCAGAAGATCAACGACAGAATGCCCAGCACACCGTCGTGATTGACCGGCACGCCGTAACCGCCGGAAAACACTTCCTTGAGGGTGTACAACGGGCTCGTGCCGATGTCGCCATAAACCACCCCGACCGCCGCGACCAGCATGCTCAGCGGTCTGCTTGCCGAACCCTCGGCGCCCGCCGCATGACTACTTGCCTGACCCATCCAACACTCCTGATCTCGATACCGGCTTCTTTGATGGAAGCACTATGCTTTGAGTTGCAGCATGCGCTGTTTTACCTGTTGTTACAGACCAATGATTGACTGCACGAAATCGGTAAAGCTCAACGGCGCGAAGCATAGCGCAGCACTCGTCGTATTTCCCCGTATAAAGCTGGTCAAGTGCGTTGCCCGCCGCTAGAATTGCGCACTTTTTGATCAGAGGCGCGCCCTAAGCGCCCATCCGTCGGCTTGCGCACCAAGCAAGCGACGTCACAAAACACCGAGGTTAGACATGTCCACCACTCCTGCGCCGGCCAATCCAAAGGTTGGCTTTGTATCTCTGGGTTGCCCGAAAGCACTGGTCGACTCCGAGCGCATCCTGACCCAGCTGCGCATGGAAGGCTATGACGTGGTGTCCACCTATCAGGACGCCGACGTCGTGGTGGTCAACACCTGCGGTTTCATCGATTCGGCCAAGGCCGAGTCGCTGGAAGTGATCGGCGAAGCGATCAAGGAAAACGGCAAGGTCATCGTTACCGGCTGCATGGGCGTGGAAGAAGGCAACATCCGCGACGTACACCCGAGCGTGCTGGCCGTGACCGGCCCGCAGCAGTACGAGCAAGTGGTCAACGCCGTGCACGAAGTGGTGCCGCCGCGTCAGGATCACAACCCGCTGATCGACCTGGTGCCGCCGCAAGGCATCAAACTGACCCCGCGCCACTACGCGTACCTGAAGATTTCCGAAGGCTGCAACCACAGCTGCTCGTTCTGCATCATCCCGTCGATGCGCGGCAAACTGGTCAGCCGTCCGGTCGGTGATGTGCTCGACGAGGCTCAGCGCCTGGTCAAATCCGGCGTCAAAGAGCTGCTGGTGATCTCGCAAGACACCAGCGCCTACGGCGTCGACGTGAAATACCGCACCGGCTTCTGGAACGGCGCGCCGGTGAAAACCCGCATGACCGAGCTTTGCGAAGCACTGAGCACGCTGGGCGTCTGGGTCCGCCTGCACTACGTTTACCCGTACCCGCACGTCGACGAGCTGATCCCGCTGATGGCCGCCGGCAAGATCCTGCCGTACCTGGATATCCCGTTCCAGCACGCCAGCCCGAAAGTACTGAAGTCGATGAAACGTCCGGCGTTCGAAGACAAGACCCTGGCGCGCATCAAGAACTGGCGCGAAATCTGCCCGGACCTGATCATCCGTTCGACCTTCATCGTCGGCTTCCCGGGCGAAACCGAAGAAGACTTCCAGTACCTGCTCAACTGGCTGACCGAAGCCCAGCTCGACCGCGTCGGCTGCTTCCAGTACTCGCCGGTGGATGGCGCACCGGCCAACGATCTGGATCTGGAAGTGGTCCCGGACGACGTCAAGCAAGACCGTTGGGAACGCTTCATGGCGCACCAGCAGGCGATCAGCTCGGCACGTCTGCAAATGCGCATTGGTCGTGAGATTGAAGTGCTGGTGGATGAGGTGGACGAGCAAGGCGCGGTCGGCCGTTGCTTCTTCGACGCCCCGGAAATCGATGGCAACGTGTTTATTGATAACGGCAGCAATTTGAAGCCGGGTGACAAGGTCTGGTGCAAGGTGACTGACGCTGACGAATATGATCTGTGGGCTGAGCAGATCTGATCTGAAGATCAAAAGCCCCTCACCCCAGCCCTCTCCCAGAGGGAGAGGGGGCTGACCGTGTTGTTCTTTCTAGGTACATCGACCTGAGCTATCCGGTCGAACTCAGGTTTGAAAAGCACGAAGTTCAGCTCCCTTCCCCCTCGCCCCCTCTGGGGGAGAAGGGACTGATCGAGGTGCTCTTCAGAATGACGGCGACTTGAAATATCGAGTCGAACTCAGGCTTTGAACAGCACGAAGATCAGCTCCCTTCCCCCTCGCCCCCTCTGGGGGAGAGGGTTGGGGTGAGGGGGAGAGATCTTGCTGGCGACAGAAATAGCCAGCCAGACACCGCAACAAATCCAAAAAGCCCCGCTCTTTTCCGAGATACGGGGCTTTTTTGCGGCTATCGTTTAGCGGGGGACGGACTCCCTTGAACCGCACAAGAGGCACACGCACATGCGTCAGCATTCGGTCATCCACACACCGAAAATCAGCGATTACGAAGAACTGACCCGGGTCTGGGAGGCCTCGGTCCGTGCAACTCATCGGTTCCTGCCGGACAGCTATATCGAGCTGCTGCGCAATCTGGTGCTCACCCGCTATCTCGACGCGGTAATGCTGATCTGCACCAAGGACCGCCAGCAGCGCATCACCGGGTTTGCCGGTGTCGCGGCGGGCAAGATTGAAATGCTGTTCATCGATCCCGACCATCGTGGTCAGGGACTGGGCAAGCAGTTGCTGCGCTATGCGATCGAACGGCTCAACGCCGATGAACTCGACGTCAACGAACAAAATCCGCAAGCCTTGGGTTTTTACGAGAAACAGGGCTTCGAGGTGATCGGCCGCTCCGACGTCGATGGCATGGGCCAGCCGTATCCGCTGCTGCATATGCGCTTGCGGCAGTCCCAACAGCGCTCAGGCAACGGCTGACACACTATGAAACCCATGTGGGAGCGAGCCTGCTCGCGAATGCGGTGTACCAGTCACTGCAAACATTGACTGGCAGAACGCCTTCGCGAGCAGGCTCGCTCCCACATTGAATACAGCGCCTGCAAATGGAACCGGGCTTAACCGCTTCCACACAGGTACAATGCCCACCCCTTTTTTGTTACGGCCCCGTCATGACTGACCCGATCCGCCTCTCCAAACGCCTCATCGAACTGGTCGGTTGCTCCCGCCGGGAGGCCGAGCTGTTCATCGAGGGCGGCTGGGTCACCGTGGACGGCGAAGTCATCGATGAGCCGCAATTCAAGGTCGGCGAGCAAAAGGTCGAGCTCGACAAGGACGCCAAGGCCACCGCGCCGGAGCCGGTGACCATCCTGCTTAACGCGCCCGCCGGCATGGATGTCGACAGCGCCATGCAATCGCTCAGCGCCGAAACCCTCAGCGAAGAGCATCGCTACGGCAAGCGTCCGTTGCGCGGGCATTTCCTGCGCCTGACCGCCAGCGCCGACCTGCAGCCCAAGGCCAGCGGCCTGCTGGTGTTCACCCAGGACTGGAAAATCCTGCGCAAACTCACCGCCGACGCGGCGAAGATCGAGCAGGAATACATCGTCGAAGTCGAAGGTGAGATGGCTGCCCACGGCCTCAACCGCCTGCAACATGGCCTGACGCACAAGGGCAAGGAGCTGCCGCCGGTCAAGGCCAGTTGGCAGAACGAAAACCGTCTGCGCTTCGCCATGAAAAATCCGCAGCCGGGGATCATCGCGCAGTTCTGCGAAGCGGTCGGCCTGAAGGTCATCGGCATCCGCCGCATCCGCATCGGCGGCGTCTCGATCGGCAAGGTCCCGCTCGGTCAGTGGCGCTACCTGTCCGGCAAAGAGAAGTTCTAGAACTTCCACTGCCGCCACACATTTCGGCAGTGCTTACGAGCGCTGCCCACAACGCATCAGGAATACCGACATGGTTCATAACGACGTACTGCGCAGCGTGCGCTACATGCTCGACATCAGCGACAAGAAGGTTGTCGAGATCATCAAACTGGGCGGCATGGACGTCACGCTCGCCGATGTCATCACCTGGCTCGACAAGAAAGAAGAAGACGAAGAAGGCTTCGTACGCTGCCCGGACGAAGTCATCGCGCACTTCCTCGACGGCCTGGTGATCTTCAAGCGCGGCAAGGACGAAAGCCGTCCGCCACAGCCGATCGAAGTGCCGGTGACCAACAACATCATCCTGAAAAAACTGCGCGTGGCCTTCGAACTGAAAGAAGACGACATGCACGCGATCCTCAAAGCCGCCGAGTTTCCGGTATCCAAACCCGAACTGAGCGCGCTGTTCCGCAAGGTCGGCCACACCAACTACCGTCCTTGTGGCGACCAGTTGCTGCGTAACTTCCTCAAAGGGCTCACGCTGCGCGTGAGAGCGTAAAGCAGCTGCAAGCTGCAAGCTGCAAGTTAGCCCCTGCTTTAACTTGCCGCTTGTGGCTTGCAACTCGAAGCTGGCCGCATGGCCCCTCATTCCCTGCAAAAATAGTGGCTCCGCTTTTCGCGGCTGACGACTAGGGTGTATCGATCCCTAATCTTCAGGACTCGCCATGCATCCCTACTTCTCCCTGCAAGGCCGCACCGCTCTGGTGACTGGCGGTACTCGTGGTATCGGCAAGATGATCGCCAAGGCGTTCGTCGAGGCCGGCGCCCATGTCTACGTGTGCTCGCGCGACGTCGAAGCCTGCCAGCAAACCGCCGAAGAACTTGGCGCGCTGGGCAGTTGCCACGGCGTGGCGGCGAATCTGGCGACCGAAGAAGGCGTGCGGGAACTGGCCACGCGCCTGGGTGAGCAGATCACTCATCTGGACATTCTGGTGAACAACGCCGGCACCACGTGGGGCGCGCCGCTGGAGAGTTATCCGGTCAAGGGCTGGGAAAAGGTCATGCAGCTCAACGTGACGTCGGTGTTCAGTTGCATCCAGCAGTTTCTGCCGTTGCTGCGCAGGGCTGGCTCGGCGGCGAATCCGGCGCGGATCATCAATATCGGTTCTGTGGCGGGGATTTCTTCGTTTGGCGAGCAGGCGTATGCCTATGGGCCGAGCAAAGCGGCACTGCATCAGTTATCGCGCATTCTGGCGCGGGAACTGGTGAGCCAGCACATCAACGTCAACGTGATTGCGCCGGGTCGCTTTCCGAGCAAGATGACCCACCATATTGGTAATGATGAACAGGCATTGGCTGAGGATACTGCGCTGATTCCGATGAAGCGCTGGGGGCGTGAGGAAGAGATGGCGGCGCTGGCGATCAGCCTGGCGAGTACGGCGGGGGCTTATATGACCGGGAACATCATTCCTCTTGATGGTGGGTTCAGCCTCTGACATCGGCGGTGTGACTATCGCTGGCAAGCCAGCTCCCACAGGGTTCTTGGGTGTTTGAACAATCCAGGTTCACTCAAAAACCTGTGGGAGCTGGCTTGCCAGCGATGGCGTCCGCCCTGTCACCACCAGACTTGAAGCGAGCCGGGTTATCATGCCCGCCCTACCCGCTTCGATCCCAGACCATGACTTACAGCGTCTCCCCCATCGGCTTCGTGCGCTCCTGCTTCAAGGAGAAGTTCGCCATCCCCCGCCAGCCACAACTGGCCCCGGCCGCCCGTGGCGTGCTGGAACTGGTCGCGCCGTTCGACCAGGGTGACGCCGTGCAGGGGCTGGAGCAGGTCAGCCATGTGTGGCTGTTGTTTCTGTTCCATCAGGCCCTGGAAGACAAACCGCGACTGAAAGTGCGCCCGCCACGCCTGGGCGGCAACAAGTCGATGGGCGTGTTCGCCACCCGCGCCACGCACCGGCCGAACGGCATTGGCCAGTCGGTGGTGAAGCTGGACAGGGTCGAAGGTAATCGGCTGTTTATCTCCGGGATCGATCTGCTCGACGGCACGCCGGTGCTGGATATCAAACCGTACGTGCCGTACGCCGACATCATCCCCGGGGCAACCAATGACATCGCCAGCGCGGCGCCGCAGTTGATCGACGTCCAGTGGGCGGAGTCAGCCTTGAAACAAGCGCACACCCACGCTCAGCGGCTTGAAGAGCCATTGGTTGAGCTGATTGAACAGTGCCTGGCTCAGGATCCGCGCCCGGCGTATCAGACACCGGCAGCGGAACGTGAATATGGTGCGCAGTTCTGGGATCTGGACGTGCGCTGGCATTACCCGACGCCCGAACAGATCCGCGTGCTGGAAGTCATCCCGGCCACAGCCTGAAACCGCGCCCAGTGTAGGAGCTGCCGAAGGCTGCGATCTTTTGATCTTGATTTTAAAAAGCAAGATCAAAAGATCGCAGCCTTCGGCAGCTCCTTGGATCGTGGCAGGCATGAAGGAAATGCTTCGGGCATAAAAAAGCCCCCATTGCCTGCCAAGGCAATGGGGGCTTTTTGTGGCGCTTACTTCTCGACGAATGCACGCTCGATCAGGTAATCACCCGGCTCGCGCATCCGCGCCGAGATCTTCAGGCCGAAGCTGTCGAGCACTTCGCTGGTCTCGTCGAGCATGCTCGGGCTGCCGCAGATCATCGCGCGGTCGTCCTGCGGGTTGATCGGTGGCAGGCCGATGTCGCTGAACAGCTTGCCGCTGCGCATCAGGTCAGTCAGGCGGCCTTGATTCTCGAACGGCTCGCGGGTCACGGTCGGGTAGTAGATCAGCTTGTCACGCAGCGCCTCGCCGAAGAATTCGTTCTGTGGCAAATGCTCGGTGATAAATTCGCGGTAGGCGACTTCGTTGACGTAACGCACACCGTGAACCAGGATCACTTTCTCAAAGCGCTCGTAGGTTTCCGGGTCCTGAATCACGCTCATGAAAGGCGCCAGACCGGTGCCGGTGCTCAGCAGGTACAGGTGCTTGCCCGGGTTCAGGTCATCAAGAACCAGCGTGCCGGTAGGCTTCTTCGAGATGATGATCTCGTCGCCTTCCTTCAAGTGCTGCAGCTGGGAGGTCAGCGGACCGTCCTGCACCTTGATGCTGAAGAACTCGAGATGCTCTTCCCAGTTCGGGCTGGCGATCGAGTAAGCGCGCATGAGCGGGCGGCCGTTGGGCTGTTGCAGGCCGATCATCACGAACTGACCGTTCTCGAAGCGCAGACCCGGATCGCGGGTGCACTTGAAGCTGAACAGAGTGTCGTTCCAGTGATGAACACTGAGGACACGCTCGTGGTTCATGTTGCTCATGTACGTTTGACTCCTGGAGATTGGTCTGCGCGGCTCAATGAGGCTTAACGTGCGCAATTGCATCGCATTCTAATAGCGACGACAATATCTGTTAACTGGATTATTAAGATAAGGGTTATCGGTTATATCGATATGCGATTTACTCTCCGTCAACTGCAAGTCTTCGTCGCCGTCGCCCAGCAGGAAAGCGTATCCCGTGCTGCGGGTCTGCTCAACCTCTCGCAATCGGCGGCCAGCACTTCGATCACCGAGCTCGAGCGCCAGTCCAGCTGCCAGCTGTTCGACCGCGCCGGCAAACGCCTGAGCCTCAACGCCCTCGGCAAACAACTGTTGCCGCAAGCGGTGGCCCTGCTCGACCAGGCCAAGGAAATCGAAGACCTGCTTAATGGCAAATCCGGTTTCGGCTCGTTATCAGTGGGGGCGACGCTGACCATTGGCAACTATCTGGCCACCCTGCTGATCGGCAGCTTCATGCAGCGCCACCCGGAAAGTCAGGTCAAGCTGCACGTGCAGAACACTGCCAATATCGTGCAGCAGGTCGCCCACTACGAAATTGATCTGGGTCTAATCGAAGGCGATTGCAGCCACCCGGACATCGAAGTGCAGAGTTGGGTCGAGGATGAGCTGGTGGTGTTTTGCGCGCCGCAGCATCCGTTGGCCAAACGCGGCAGTGCGACAATGGAAGAGCTGACCCATGAGGCATGGATTCTGCGGGAACAGGGTTCCGGCACGCGGCTGACCTTCGACCAGGCCATGCGTCACCATCGCAGCGCGCTGAATATTCGTCTCGAGCTGGAACACACCGAAGCGATCAAACGTGCAGTGGAATCTGGCTTGGGGATTGGCTGCATTTCGCGGCTGGCGCTGCGCGATGCCTTCCGGCGCGGCAGTCTGGTGCCGGTGGAGACGCCGGATCTGGACCTGGCGCGGCAGTTCTATTTCATCTGGCACAAACAGAAGTACCAGACTTCAGCGATGCGCGAGTTTCTCGAGCTGTGCCGAGCATTCACCGCCGGGGTGCAGCGCAGCGACGAGATCGTTTTGCCGACGATTGCTTAAAGCAGAATCACTGCCCACACCAAAGCGATCATGCTCAGTGCGACAAATTGCGCGGCACTGCCCATGTCCTTGGCGTTTTTCGACAGCGGGTGCAATTCCAGCGAGATGCGGTCAATGGCCGCTTCCACCGCCGAATTCAGCAACTCGACAATCAGCGCCAGCAAACACACGGCAATCAACACTGCCTGCTCGACACGGCTGACATTGAGGAAAAATGTCAGCGGAATCAGCACCACGTTGAGCAGCACCAATTGGCGGAACGCCGCTTCGCCGGTGAAGGCAGCGCGCAGGCCATCGAGCGAATAGCCGGACGCGTTGAGGATGCGTTTCAGGCCGGTCTGGCCCTTGAAAGGTGACATAAGAAAGAAACCAGCCAAAAAGGTGTGGGGAAGCTAGATCAACGAAAGTCAAAAAAGCGTGAAACCGCCAGCCATCACTGGCTCGGAATTGACTCAAGTTGTTGCAGCAGTAAAGCCGCTTGTGTGCGAGTGCGCACGTTCAATTTGCGAAAGATCGCCGTGACGTGGGCCTTGATGGTCGCTTCCGACACGCTCAGCTCATAAGCGATCTGCTTGTTCAGCAGACCTTCGCAGACCATGGTCAGCACCCGGAACTGTTGCGGCGTCAGGCTGGCGAGGCCATCACTGGCAGCTTTCGCCTCATCCGACACGCTGACTGCTTCAAACGCTTGCGGCGGCCAGAACACGTCGCCATCGAGCACCTTGCGCACCGCTTCCTGAATCACGCTCAGATCGCTGGATTTGGGAATGAAGCCACTGGCGCCGAACTCGCGGGATTTGACCATCACCGAAGCTTCTTCCTGAGCAGAGACCATCACCACCGGAATCTGCGGATACTGCCCGCGCAGCAGCACCAGCCCGGAAAAACCATAGGCGCCGGGCATGTTCAGGTCCAGCAGAACCAGATCCCAGTCAGCCTTTTCAGTCAGGCGAGCTTCCAGTTCGGCAATGCTCGCCACCTCCACCAGTCGCACGTCCGGGCCAAGGCCCAGCGTGACCGCTTGGTGCAGGGCGCTGCGAAACAGGGGGTGATCATCGGCAATCAGGATGTCGTATGTGGCCATTTTTCAAATGATCCTGTTTTTGATGGCAGACGCGGTAGATTCCGGTCTGGCCAAAGCAACTCGAGACAACGCTTGGAAGCGATATCCACAGGGGCACGTTCGACGCCAATCAACAGCAAACACGGCGTCTCAAACCTTGGCCGCACCCTAATCGGCGCCAAGCATGCCCAGCGCAGCCGGGGTGGTCAAGCAAGATGGCCAGCGCTGTCGACAGTATGGGCCACTATCGGGCCAACTCCGGCTGCGGCTTTCGTATATAGGGCAGCAGCTCGGCATGGGCGGGCGTTGATTCATTCATGTCCAGTTGCTGCTTGGCACCGAGGTAATGCTGGCTGAACACATCGAAATAGGCGTCCAGCGCCGAAGCGGCATCGCTGTCACCGGCCAGCTCCAGGCACAACGCCGCAACTTCAGCGGTGCACAGGTGCTCGCTGCGGGTCGAACGGCGCAAGCGATAGCGCGAGAGTTTGTCGGGCAGCAGGCTGAGGATTGGCAAGCGGTCGAAATACGGACTCTTGCGAAAGATCTTGCGCGCCTCGGTCCAGGTCGCATCGAGCAAAATGAACAGCGGGCGCTTGCTGCTATCGACTGTCACCGTGTTGGTCACCCGCGACGGTTCGACATACTCACCCGGAAACACCAGGTACGGCTGCCATTGCGGATCGTTGAGCAGTGCAAGCATCTGCGGGTCGGGCTCGGTGCGTGACCAGATGAACGCATGGTTGTCGCGCACCACATCGGCAATCAGCCAACCGGTGTTGCTTGGCTTGAACACTTCCTTGCCGGTCATGATCAGGCACACGCCGGAGCGGGTGTCGACGCTTGGCCGCCACGCGCACAGGCAATGACTGATGATCACTCGGCAATCGCGGCAACGCTCGGAGCGAAAGCCGCGCGCCTGAATCGGCTTGATGCCTTCGTCTTCGCGCTGATCGCGCAGGCGGGCCACGGCGTTGGGGGCATGGTTCATCGCAGGCAACACCGGCAGACAGGGAAACTCGACACGAACGACACTCGGCAGGGCAATAAAGGCCGGCAGTTTACCAGAGCGTCGGCCACAAGCCTGTACCGTCCAGACCGGCTCCCCTATAATTCGCCGCCACTGAACGCACCGCCCCGTGACGGGTCGAACCACCAGTCACCGAATCAGGAGAGTTTCATGCTGCGCCTTATCGTTCCCACCGCTGCCATTCTGCTGGCGTCGTCCTTTACCGCTCAGGCTGCGTCCCTGAGTGAGCAGAATCTGAACCGAGAGCTGCGCAACGTCGCCGCCCAAAGCAGCGTCGGCACGCCACGGGCGATCAATGAAGACATTCTTGATCAAGGCTACACCGTCGAAGGCACGCAGCTGATCAACCATCTGAGCGTGCAAAAGAGCCACGCCGACAAGATGCGCGCCGATCCCAAGGCTGTGTATTTCCAGTTGGGCGCGTCGGTGTGCAACAACCCGTCGTACCGCAAGCTGATGGCCAAGGGCGCGATCATGCGTTACGACTTCACCGAAGTGAAAACCAACAAAGCGATCGGCTCGGCCAGTTACCAGGAATCCGATTGCCCGAAAGCCGCGCCAGCGAAGAAGAAGTAATCAGCGCGAAGCCTTGGCGCGCCGCTGCTCATCCTCGGCGCGCAATTCCGCCACTAGCGCCTGCAGATAGCGCGAGCGACGCTCGCCGCCGGCCAATCGTCGGCAGCACTCTTCTTCGAGACTCAATTGATGCGTCTCGGCCGACTCCTGCAACATTCGATACAACTGCGTATCGATCTCCAGAACCACTCTGACCATGCATCCCGCCTCCTTGCCACCCACGAATCCTTGAATTGCTTTGCCTTGCGCAAACGCAAGGTTGTCTTGCGACGTCTGTATTTGAGTAAATCAGAGTGATGGCCCTTTGCGATACGTTCAGACGAGCGGCGGGGCTTTGGCGCAAATCAGTAAGCGGTTGCCAGACAAAACGTTACAGCGCACTGTTCAAGTCAGCGCGAATGCGTGCGAGGGTCTAGATTGAGAGTATTCCCGATCATTCGTTAACGGCAGAAATGGAACTGCCGGCCCTGCGTGTTTTTGCAGTGCGACCCGGACGCTGGTTGTCCGGGCTACCCGCCCTGTACAGAAGGAGACGTTGAATGCCTTATCAACCGAACGACCTCTTGAGCCGTCATTTTCAGGAAAGCGGCGACCTCATCAGCCAGGTCGAAGCCCAACTCAGTCATATTTCCACCAACAGCCCGAACATCCCCATCTACCGTGACATGATCCTGACCGTGCTGCGCATGGCTCAGGAAGACCACAACCGCTGGAACGCCAAGATCACCCTGCAAGCCCTGCGTGAACTGGAGCAAGCATTTCGTGTACTCGAGCAATTCAAGGGCCGGCGCAAAGTTACCGTGTTCGGCTCGGCACGTACGCCAGTGGAGCATCCGCTGTATGCAATGGCCCGCGAACTCGGCGCAGCACTGACACGCGCAGAGATGATGGTCATCACCGGCGCCGGCGGCGGCATCATGGCCGCCGCCCACGAAGGAGCCGGACGTGACCACAGCCTGGGTTTCAATATCACCCTGCCCTTCGAGCAACATGCCAATCCCACCGTCGACGGCACCGACAATCTGTTGCCCTTCCACTTTTTCTTCACCCGAAAACTGTTCTTCGTCAAAGAGGCTGACGCGCTGGTGCTGTGCCCGGGCGGGTTTGGCACCCTTGATGAAGCGCTGGAAGTGCTGACGCTGATTCAGACCGGCAAAAGCCCATTGGTGCCGGTGGTGTTGCTGGATGTTCCGGGCGGGACGTTCTGGCAAGGCGCGCTGGACTTCATCCGCAATCAGCTGGAAGAAAACCGCTACATCCTGCCGACCGATATGAAGCTGATGCGACTGGTCTACAGCGTTGAAGAAGCGGTGGAAGAGATCAATCAGTTCTACAGCAACTTCCACTCCAGCCGCTGGCTCAAGCGGCAATTTGTGATTCGCATGAACCACAAGCTCAGCGATCAGGCGCTGGCGCAGATGCAGGAGGAATTTGCTGATCTGTGCCTGAGCGACCAGTTCCACCAACATGCCTACAGCGGCGAAGAACACGACGATGCGCAGTTCAGCCATCTGGCACGGCTGGCCTTTGCCTTCAATGGCCGTACCCATGGTCGTCTGAGGGAGTTGGTGGACTTTATCAATCTGCCGGAAAACTGGGCCGATTCAAAACCGCCCACTGCACAACGCTCACTCGAGCCTTTCAACGTGATTTGAAGGCAAAAAAAAGGCCCGCTATTTTTTTAAAAAATAGCGGGCCTTTTTTGTTGAATCGGTCTAATCGTCCATCCCTCGACCGCTGAACAAGCGGTTGATCATCTCCATCGAGAACCCCCGATACGCCAGAAACCGGCCTTGCCTGGCCCGTTCTTTCGCATCAATCGGTAAATGTCCGGAGAACTTGCGTTGCCACGTATCCTGAAGCTGCGCCTGCCAATTGATACCACTTTCGCGCAGGGCGATTTCGATATCGGTACGTTGCAAACCCCGCTGGCTGAGCTCCTCGCGAATTCGCAGAGGGCCATAGCCGGAACGGGCGCGGTAGGAGACAAAACTTTCAAGGTAACGGGCTTCGGAAAGCAGGCCCTCTTCCGTTAAACGGTCGAGGGCTGTTTCGATCAGCTCCGCCTCGGCGCCGCGCTGACGCAGTTTACGCGTCAACTCGACTCGACCATGCTCGCGACGTGCGAGCAGGTCCATGGCGGTTCGCCGCACCGCGACGAGAGTATCCAGTACGGCCGTGGTCATCGCTGGTATCAGAGATCAGCGTCGGCCAGGTCGTCTTCGGTCTCTTTGACCGCCGAGGCCTTGGAATCCGCGATCACCGCTGGCGACAGCAGCTTGTCACGCAGCTGCTTCTCGAGCTTCGCGGCGATTTCCGGGTTATCCGCCAGGAATTTGGCCGAGTTGGCCTTGCCCTGACCGATCTTGGTGCCTTCGTAGGCGTACCAGGCGCCGGACTTCTCGACGAAACCGTGCAGCACACCCAGGTCGATCATCTCGCCGTTGAGGTAGATGCCTTTGCCGTAAAGAATCTGGAACTCGGCCTGACGGAACGGCGAAGCCACCTTGTTCTTCACAACCTTGACGCGGGTTTCGCTGCCGACCACTTCGTCGCCTTCCTTCACCGCACCGGTACGGCGGATGTCGAGACGAACCGAAGCGTAGAACTTCAACGCGTTACCACCGGTGGTGGTTTCCGGGCTGCCGAACATCACGCCGATTTTCATACGGATCTGGTTGATGAAAATGACCAGGCAGTTGGCGTTCTTGATGTTACCGGTGATTTTACGCAGCGCCTGAGACATCAGACGTGCTTGCAGGCCGACGTGCATGTCGCCCATTTCACCTTCGATTTCAGCCTTCGGTACCAGTGCGGCCACGGAGTCGACGATGATCACGTCAACGGCGTTGGAGCGCACCAGCATGTCGGTGATTTCGAGGGCCTGTTCGCCGGTGTCCGGCTGGGAAACCAGCAGGTCGTCAACGTTGACGCCCAGCTTGCCGGCGTACTCTGGATCGAGGGCGTGCTCGGCGTCGACGAATGCGCAGGTCGCGCCGGCTTTTTGCGCCTGGGCGATCACGGACAAGGTCAGTGTGGTTTTACCGGAGGATTCAGGACCGTAGATTTCAACAATACGGCCTTTTGGCAGACCGCCGATGCCGAGTGCAATGTCCAGACCCAGAGAGCCAGTAGAGATGGCCGGGATCGCCTGACGGTCCTGATCGCCCATACGCATTACGGCACCCTTGCCGAATTGACGTTCGATCTGACCCAGGGCCGCAGCCAAGGCTTTCTTCTTGTTGTCGTCCATTAAAGTCCTCACGTAATCAATAAGGCCTGACGGCCAACACCTGTATAAGTAGCCAGTATTATTCCACAGCGTTCGAAGATCGCCTACCCCTGATTTTCGATTTCTCGTGCCGCTAGTCGCACAAGCCCCTCTAGCGCGGCCTTCACCGTTTGTCGGCGGACTTCATCACGGCCGCCGGGGAAGTGCTGAACCTCACTGTAAACCTCGTCGCCCACACCCCATGCCAGCCACACTGTGCCCACCGGTTTGTTCGGCGTGCCACCGTCGGGGCCGGCGACACCGCTGACCGCCACGGCAAAATGCGCCAGGCTGTGATGCTGCGCACCACGCACCATGGCCTCGACCACCTCGCGACTGACCGCCCCTACCGTTTCGAACAAATCAGCCGGCACATCCAGCTGCCGGGTTTTCTGCCGATTGGAATACGTCACGTACCCCGCTTCAAACCAGGCCGAACTGCCCGGAATCCGCGTAATCGCTTCGGCGATACCGCCACCGGTACAGGACTCGGCGGTAGTGACATGAGCATTGAGCACTTGCAGACGTCGGCCCAGTTCTGCGGCCAGTTGGGTGGTCTCTTTCACGGCGAGCTCCGGATCGTGTGGAATGCCTCCACCGTACACGAGCCGGACGCGCTTTCAATACACAGAATCATTCAAGATGTTCGGGCGCCAGCGCTCTGACATAGGCCTGACAGGCCTGCAACGCAATCAATCCACGGTCGCCGGTGTCGGTGATGGCGATAATTCGTTGAGCATGCGCCGGGTCAAGTCGGGCGCGTACGGTTGCAGGATCCACGCCGCCGGTGCCGGCGGCGGCTGGCATCGCACAGCCGTGGGCAACGTCGCCGGCGTCGAGAAGGACTGACAGCCGCACATCGGCAGTAGCAAGGCGATCGCGCAAGCGATCCTGATCACGTTGGGCATCGCTCAGCGCTCGATAATGGGTTTGCTCACTGGCCGCGAGCCGCTGCTCCAGTGCCAGGCGTCTATCCTGCTCGGCCTGTTGCGCGGTGGCGGCGGTCTGCGTCAGTTGATTGAGGGTTTCGGCGTTTAACCGCGCCTGCTCGGCCAATTGCCGCCCGTAGCGCCAGTCCTGAAACTGCCATGCCGCTGCAAACGCCCCGGTCACCAGCAGCAACAGACCCATCACGCGCCAGGAGCCGGACATAGCACCGCCCTCGCCCGCGCCCAAATCTCGAGGCGATCCTGCAAGCCGTTCAACCCGCCGTTGATCCGGCGGGTGATGGTGTTGAACTGGTCCGCGTCGGCCAGTTCATTCAAGCCCTTCTGCCCCCAGAACCACGCCGCCGATTCGGCCGCCCATTGCGGTTGCTCGAGCAATTCGGGCAACGACAAAAGACGCTCATCGCCAAACAAGCCGAGACTGCACTGACGATAATTTGCCCGGCCGGTGATCTGAAT
The DNA here is from genome assembly GCF_057291535.1 of Pseudomonas sp. 1L-E-NC-VB-C3. NCBI lineage: Bacteria > Pseudomonadati > Pseudomonadota > Gammaproteobacteria > Pseudomonadales > Pseudomonadaceae > Pseudomonas > Pseudomonas sp. 1L-E-NC-VB-C3. The sequence goes on from NZ_JBXAWD010000004.1 coordinate 217,323, forward strand.
CAGTCCACGCCCGCGATACTTTTGCCCGTCGCCGTCGGCTTCCGGAGTATTGCCCAGACGCAGCGCCAGCGTGCCGGTGTCGTATTTGCTCAGGTACTGGTTGTTGCCCAGTTCGCGCACGTAACGCAATTGGCCCGACTCGTGACCGACCTGTGCCAGAAAAGCCGCGATACGTTTTGGCGTATCGATGCGCTGCCTGGCCATCGCGGTGTTGAGTGGCGAAACAAAAACGCCCGCTTGGGAGCGGGCGTTGGGCATGATGTCGATAAGGTGTTTTTCAGTTAATTGCATGATGCTTGATCCTCCCTGGATGTTGCCCCGATTGAATCACGGCTGGCGGCTGATGCTTGCCAGCCATTTATTTGCCAGAGTTTTCAGGGTGCCGGTTGCACCAGTTTCAGCGAGTACCCCATCCGCCGGTAGCACCTGCCCGCCCGAGAGCTGCCACTGCTGGAACTCTAGCCAGTCGCGATTGTTGGAGTCCTGTGGAATAAATGCACAGTCAGCCAGGCGCAACACGCCGCAAGCGCTTAGTTGATAAGCCATGAGTGTCGCTCCTAGATTTCAGCGTCCGCTGTCCATTCCAGTTGTAAAGTCTGCCCCGGTGCGCTGCCGACTGGCGTGACAGTGGCAAAAGAAATACTACGATCCGTTACGCCTTGAAGTAGCGTGCCGGTGCAAGCTTTGCTGATCGTTTGATTCCAGACCTGATTACTGCTGTCTGCCGGGCTATAGGCAGTGACAGTCGGTTGAACCCTTTTCTGAACCAGAAAGCCGATCGTCATCCCGTATTGGCCGATATTTCCTGCCGGGACCTGAGTAAACGTCGAGATACACGTATTGGTGCCATTATTGGCTTTGACCGGCAACCCGGAAGCAAATGACTTTTCGTAATAGCGCTGACATAACGCCAGCTCCTGCGCTAAGGGACGAAGCTCAAAGGGAGTGGACACAGGCCCCTCCTCCAATTGGATCTGTGTCAGATCGACCGTTTGCAGAACGTTGAGAGGCAGATCGAACGCCAATGTCAGACAGTCGCCGCTGCCTTGCATTTTCCCCGCAATGGCGGGCACCTGAAACGTTGCGGTGTAGCGCGTCCACACTGTGTTCAGTTGAAACGTATCAATCAGTTTCCCAACGGCTGCCGATCCACCTACTCCGAATTGCTGCGCAATCGTTATTTGCAAAGGCCGCACGGCATCGGATCGAGCCCAAAACGTCAGCGTTGCCGTTTTTCCGGCGAGCGTTCTGACCGACTCTATATTCTGGGAGATTTTGTGAACGGTAGTTCCCGCCCCTGCGGACGTTTGCTGCCAGCGCAGGAAACAGGCCGGTTCATCAGAGACCTCGCCTTGCCCGAGCGCAAAATTTTGCCGCGTGATGCTCACTCCGGCGTTTCCGTTCCAGTCACAACGGAAACGATCAGCCACGTACCCGCCGACATTTGGCGCCTGATTGCTCGCACCACGCTGCCAGATTCTGAAATCGCCATTGATCAACAGATTCTTGCGATAGACCTGCACCGGAAACGCTTGCAGCGGATCAGGTCTGGACAACTCTCGAATGGCTTGAGCCAATTGATGGGTCTGATTTTCATCAGGTGTCAGGCCAGCAGCCGTGATTGCATTGAGTATTTCCTCGGTAACACTGTTCCCCCAACTCGCCGGGATCAGTGACCCCGGCGTCCCTGCAATCGGGTCTTCGTCGACAAACCTGCCGTTTTCCAGACCTGAGCCCGGAATGCTTTTCGGATAATCCATATCACGTCCCTAATGATTTAAAGCGCAGCAGGCAGCCAGCTCGGTGCCACCGGCCTATGCGCGCTGGACGGGAAGAATGAGCCTTGCGGCCACTCGCGCAACGCCCGTCGATAAGTTTGCAGTTCGGCATATTGTTCAGTGGTCAATGTTGTGCCGCCGCCGTCCTCCAGTTCATCACGGTCGCGTGCGACCAGGCCGTCAGTGGCGGCAAGCTGGGCGTTGCGCCAGGTGCGCTCGAAGCCTGCGGCCGCCTCTGCCGAAGGAGGCGGTGGATCGACCAGGACCGGATAACCGCTTTCAGCATGCACGCCAATAACTTTCGCGGTGACCGACAGTTGCTGCAGCAGCGAGATCCAATAGGCTTGGGGAATTTCGATGACATCGTCAGGAATGTCCGACGAATTGATACCCGGTACATACACGCCTCGCGTACCGGCGCTGAAAAGCACGTTGGTAGTATTCATTCAATAACCCTTGGCAAAATAAAACACGGTCCAGCCAGCGCCAGGCTGGTTGACCGCGTTGCGCACTTTCAAGCGAACGCCTTGCTTGGTGGCGGTGCCTCCGACAACAATCACGATGGCCGCTTCGCCACCGGCATGGTTGGCGACACATGAGAAAAAACCATTCGGGAAGGAAACCGGGAAATTGACCCACATTTCACCGTTGGCATCCGTAATGCCGGTCCCCCATTGATCTATGTTTCCACTGGCGTGCTTCTGATACCCGGGGTTAGCCGTCAACCCTGAAAACAGTGCGGCATATTTGAGACTCGCGGTGCCGTGGACTGCCCAGACTCCGTTTTCCCTGACGACGGTGGCGCTCTCACCACTGTTCATGACAATCGAGGTCAGTTCAGCTCCTTGCGGGCTTATTTTCGCAATGCCTGTACAGGCAATAGTGACCGGGGCGTTGCTACGGCAATGCAGCGTGAACGTTGCGCCATTGGGAACTGACTTGATGTCTGGCAAAGACACGGTATAGGCCGAGTTTCCGCCCAGGCCGATCGCCCATCCCACATCCGCAAGAGAAAGTTGCGCCGTGGCTGCGATGTCACGAGACCCTGCGTGATTGCCCAGTGCACGCTGCACGAACTCGGCCGTAGCCACTGAACGGCTGAAATCGAATTGCGCCGGGGTTTTGAAGAGCTGCGAGCTACGTAGCGCGTCGAGCATTTGTGTATTTGAAGTCTCGGTCGGTGTCATTCCAGCAGCCCGCACAACGCCGAGAATTTCCTGCGTCACGCCGTTGCCCCATCTCGCGGGAATCAACGAGCCGGGTGTGCCCGCGAGCGCGTCCTCATCAACAAACATGCCATTGACCAAGCCTGCGCTTGGCACACTGATTGGATAATCCATTGTCTTTTTCCTTAACGATGACTTCGATCCTTGCGGACGCGCGGGGCGCCACAGGCCAAATGATGTACAAACTAAACAAGCCCATATCGCGTGGCGTCGGTGACGTAGAAGTGGACCTTGTTGCCTAGCTGGATATACCGTTGATCAGGGCACGAATCCCGATCAACGCATCGTCTGCGGCGCCACGCGCCAAATCGACCTTGCCCTTGCCCGCCTGTGCGCGAATCTGCGCCTTGGCCTTCAGGCGCAAAGTGCGCAGAGTGAGCAAATGGTCAGTCAACTGCTCCGCCTTACTCAGAATCTGCTCGGCGGCCTGTTTGGCGCTGCGGCCTTTGACAACCCACGCGGCGACCGACAGCGGCACTTCTTTTTTTGGGTAACCGGCGTCCTGATAAGCATGCGCGTCGGCGGCGGCCTGGGCGTATTCCATGGCTTTGAGCGGGTCGCCGGCCAGCACCGAGCGGACGTTATCAGCAGCGGCGTCGATCATGCCGCAGAGGCGTTCGGCTTCCAGCAGTTCCAGTTCGGCGACCCTGCCCGTATTGAGCTGCCATGCTTCAGCGACCCACTCATGGGCAGGAGAAGGCTGTGCAGCACGCAAACCGTCCTCGAACTGATGCATTTCTTGAATGATGATCATCGGATCAACTCCCAGGAAAGATTGATATTCACCGCTGCTGTAAAGTTGATCGCAATACCGTTGGAGTAGTCGCTTGGAAGGATATTTTTGATACCCATGCTCAACAGCAATTCGTCACTTGTTCCGTTATCAGCACCGAAGGCGTGTTCGGCTTGATAGGTCTGCCACAGGGAACGCAAAATGCTGTGGTCGAAGCTGGCGGTCAATGTCGAAACGGTTGTGTCATTCACCTCGTTGTTGGTAATAACCCGCACCGTCTCACCCGCATTGGCCCAGCCGTCCCAGTTGCTCGACGTGGCAACCTTCGGGTTGAGAAAACAGTAGTTGGCGCCCAGCCATCCGGGTGTAGCGAAATTCACAGCTGTGACTTGTGTCGGATGCGGCGTCGCGTTGCCCACCACCAGACGAGCGGCACGAGCATGCGGGTCAAGTGGCAGGTACACCACGCCATTACCGCTGATTGTTTGCGTCCACGACAAGCGACTGCGGTTATAAATCGGCCGGACAATTGGTACCGAGCCGGGACCAGCCGTCACCACCCATGCCAGACAAAGATCCAGCGTCGTCGACTGGAAACCGCCTCCCGCCGTTCCATTGATCGTGCCCTTCAAACCCTCCGGTGTAGCGTCATAAATCGTGCCGCGCTGCATGTAGAAGGTCAGCAGGCCCGCAACCACTTGCGCACGCAGAAAGTAACCAGAGTTGGGCAAAAGATCGGCACTGCTCCAGGCTTGTGTCGTAAACGTGCGCGGACGACCCAACTGACCTGCCAGCACTTCTTGGCCCAGGCTGATCAGTACGCCGGGCAGAATAGATAACCGCCCGCCACTGGTAGCAAACGCGGTCGGTGTGATTGGCAATCGCCCGTCCGCCGTAGCGACGGTGGCGGTTGGCAAGGCGCCAATCGGCAACGCCGAATCCAAATTCCAGCCCTTGGCCGAAACGCTCTGAATCGCCTGCAACAACTGATCGTATTTCTTCTCGTCCGGCGTCAGGTCCGCCGCCTTGATCACGTTAAGAATTTCCTGGGTAACTCCGTTACCCCAATCCGCCGGAATCAACGATCCCGGCGTCCCCGTCATAGGGTTCTCATCAACAAACTTCCCATTCACCAAGCCGGCACTGGGCACACTCTTCGGATAATCCATCCCTCATCCCTCCCTAGTCATAATTGATGTGCACCTTGGTATGCGCCGGCGCGCTGCGGTGGATCAGGCATTCCAGCGCCGAGCCCGGGTTGACGCCGAAGCGCTCGCCCCAGTAGCTCGCGCCGTAACGGCGGCCGAGCAGCAGGCGGCCGCCGGTGTTGAGCGTCCACATGAACTGCGCTTCCCAGGTGCCCCAATGCGCCGAACCAAACCGGGCGCGGCCCATGCGTGGGGCTTCGTGTTCGGTGATGCTGGCGTTGGGGTAACCCTGGCTTTTGGCGATGTCGAGGTAGTAGCCGACAGCCTGGCTGCCGACCGCGAGCAAGCGGCGGCGTACGGCGAGGCGGCGGTCGTCGAACAGTGGCGTGGCGCCCAGGCACGGGTCGGGCAGGTTCATCACCCGCTCCCAGTCCGGCACCAGTTCGCTGACGCCGGCCGGGTCCATTTCGTTGAGCAGGTCGGCGGCGCGCGCATCCAGACGGGCCAGTTCGACGGCGACGCCTTGCAACACTTCCTCAAGCTCGGGCACCCGCTCCGGATCCCATGCCGGGCCACTGGGCAGCAAGGCGCGCAACTGCGCCTGGTATTGCGCGGCGGTTCTTATGCCCCCCATACGCAGCCTCCGAAGGTGAGCAGTTCGCTCTGCCCGGCCGGCACGTCAGCGGCCGGAGCAGTGAGCGTGTGATCGTATTCGCCGCCGGCGCTGCTGATGGCTTCGCGGATATGGCTGATCAGCAACGGCACGCCGAGGTCAGCCTCGCGGTTGTGCAGATCGCGCAACTGCGCTTCAACGGCGGCGCGCACGGCGGTAGTGTCCGGATTGACGCTCTTGAAGCGATACACCACCGGCACCTGAACCGGTCGCTGCACGTGCACTTCCGCGGTCACCGGACGCAGCGGTTCGATGTACTCCTGAACCTCCGCCAACTGCTCATCGTTCGGCACCGGTTGCGGGTCTTCATCACGCATGATGAACACCGTCACCGTGCCCGGCCCGAGCAGGCCGCCCCGGCACCACGCCCGCGTCACACCCGGCACTTCCAGCGCCCAGGTTTCGTAGTCGCTGGCCGCGCCACCGTGGGGAATCACGCGGTAGGAACGGATGACCCGCGAGCGCAGCGATTCGAGGCTTTCCCGCGCCACACCGCCGCTGAGGCCCGGCGCCAGCACCACGAAGCTGTTGCCGACAATCCCGGCAATCGGCTGCACCTGGGTCAGCGTCAAACCCGCATCAGCGTTGCCCAGACTGCCGGCCTCCAGCGCCGCAATCGTGGTGCTGTTGCTGCCATTGACCGTGGTGCGCGCCGTGGTGACTTTGTAGGTGCGGCCATCGTTCGCTTGCAGCAGAGTGTCGACGTCGAGCACGGCGCCGGGAGTGGCGGTAAAACTGACGCTGCCGGTAGCCACCTGCGCGGCTTTGCGCGGCTGATTCAGGCGCAGCGCGGCGATGCGTTCCAGGGTTGACTCATCGGCTTTGTCGGGCAGGATCTGCTCGGCAATCCAGTCGAGATAACCGTACAAGCCATAAGCGGCGCCGCCGAGGGTGCGGGCGAGCACTTGCGCATCGGACTGGCGCAGCGAATCGCCGGCCAGGTCGCTTTGGGTGCGCTTGATCAGCACCGGCAGCGAAGGGGTTTCAAACGGCATAGATCACCTGCCAACTGTTATCGGGGTTGATGTCCAGACGTTCGCCGTCGGCCAGCGTGAGGATCGTGCGCAGGTTGAGGCGCTGGGCGTCGAGGCGTTCGCTGATGATGTCGATGGCGCTGCAGTGGCCGTCGTCGAGCAGCCATTGCAGGGCTTCGCGGGCATAAAATTCGGCGTCCATTTGCGTCTGCCGGGTCAGCTTGACCCGGCGCAGCAGCCACAGCCGCGAGCCGATGCGATCGTCGGCAACCGTGGGAAAACTGTCGCCCCACCAGCCGAAGCGTTCTTCGTCATCGAGGGCGTCGTCATCAGCGGCGCGACGCCAGGTGAACAGACTGATGAGCACGGCGCGGGTCAGCGCGGCGTGGAGGTTCTGGCTGATGAACATCACTGGCCTCCTGCCGGCGCGCCGGTCTGACCGTTGCCGGCCTGCACGCCAACATGCACGTGTTTGATCTGGCTGATGCCGCCAGCCAGTTGATCACCGGTGGAAACGATCTTGCCGGTCTGGTTTATCACCGGCGTTTCGAAGTTCACCGCGCTGCTGGCGCGGATGTTCAGCGTGGCGGTTTCGATGTCGATGATCCGCCCGCGCTTGAAATGAATTTTGTCGCCCTCGTCGGTGTAGATCGCCACTTCACCGGCAGCGAGCGCTTGCAGGCGATAGCGACGGTCGGCGATGACCAGGGCGATGGCGTGGGAACGGTCGCCGCCGATGAAGGTGACGACCCCTTCAGCGCCAGCCAGCGGATGGCTGGTGAAACCGTAGGGTTCGAAGTGTTCGAGGTCGTCGTTGACTTCACCGGCGGTGAGGCGCATTTGCAGCGATTGCAGCTTGGTTGCCGAATTGGCGAGCACGACAGTGCCGCGCGCCAGCAGGCGTGTCAGTAGGCTCATGGGGTGTCCTTGAAAAGAGTCGCCCGAATGGGATCAGTGTGGGAGCGAGCCTGCTCGCGAACGCGGCGGGTCAGGCGCTGTGATGTTGAGGCTGGCGACGCTTTCGCGAGCAGGCTCGCTCCCACAGGGTTCGGGGTCAGGCTCAGGTTTTTTTCGGGGGCGTCGGATCAGGATCAAAGGTATGCGGCGGCGCCACTTGCAGCGTGGTCACCGAACCTTGCGCCGACAACGAATAAGTGACCTTGGAAATCAGCATGTCACCATCGAAATCGAGCACCGGATCCTTGACCTTCACTAGCGTGTTATGGCGCCACAAATCGCCATTGCTCTGCCGCCAGCCCTGCACCTGATAGGTGGTGGTCTGCGCACGGCCCATGCGAGTCGCGCTTTCCCATTGGGCACGCTGCTGCGCCAACTCAAAGGTCAGTTGCGTGCCTTCGTTGATCACCGTGGTGCGCCGCCGTTTGAAACTCAGGTCGGCCGCCGTCGACTCGACTTCGCTGACCGCCGCGCCGCTTTTCGCATCCGAGCCTTTCTGCTGGCCGATCACCCGATACTCGGAGAACACCTGGCTGAAATCCATTGGCGCACTGGCCGACAAGATATTCTTGCCCAGCTCCAGCGCATCGCTGGCGCGGCCGCCGCTGCCGGGTTTGGCCAACACCAACTGGCCCAGCTCGTTGTCGGTGGAAAACACCCGCAGCAGCGACAGCAATCGGTCGATCGACTGGAATGCCGTTTCACCCGGCACGATGGTGTGTTTGGTCAGGCGTGTGGTGTCGCTGATTTCATTGACGACCCACAGTCCATATTCGCTCGCCAGATCGCGGACGATAGTCAGCAAGGGTTGTTGCTGCCATTGGCTGGGCAGGTTACGAGCGGCGCAATCGACCAGATCCTGGGTCTTCGAACTGCCTTCGATGGTCAGGCTGATCTGCCGCCCGTCATAGCGGATCGGCGCCTTGAACACGTAACCGGTGAGCACCAGGTCCTTGCCGATTTTCACTTCACAGGGGTCACCGGGTTTAATCGGTTTGCTCACCGCCTGCCCCGGCCATTGCCAGGTAATGTCGAGCTTGAAGGTGCGGAACTGACGCTCGAGATCGGCGGTGATTTCGACGCTTTTCCAGCCGCCGTATTCCATGCCGTTAACCGTCAGCGTGACGTGGTTATCCAACTCGTCCATGGTTCACTCCCTGGAGACTTTCACATCGCTTTGCGGGAGGTACAACGGATTGGTCACGCCGTTGCGCTGCACGACTTCGGTGACTCGCGTGGCGTCGCCAAACTGTTTGTACGCTATGACCAGTGCTGGAAGGCTTTCCTGAAAGGATTTGCTGACCAGTCGCACGCCCGAGGATGCCACGGCCTTGAGGTGCGCAACCAAGGCATCCTGCACGTCACTGATGGCTTGATAGTGATCAGGATCGGCCTTGTTTTTCGCCCCTTGCAGCGCCTCCACCAAATCCTTTTGCAGCGCCTGCAAATCATCCGTGGCCGGGACTTCCGGGCGGGTGACTTGCTGATGGGCCTGCTGAGCAACGGTGGGCGTCGACGGCAGTTGCAGCGCTCGGGTGGCCACTGGCATCGATGCGACCCACTGCGCCACTTTGACGATCAGCGTGTCCTGCACCAGATCGGCCATCGCCTGCGCTGCGGCATTGGTGTCCTTGCCGGTGGTGATCTTCGGCGCATCAGCCTTGCGAATCGCTTCGAGTTGCTGCGACACGTCGGCGATCACGCCACGGTAGCCTTCCTTGGCGAACGCTTTCAGTTCCTGGATATCGCCGAGCAAACCGTTGAATTCCGCCGCCACTTCCTTGGGCAGCTCTTTCACGGCTTTGACCAGTTCAGTGATCTGGCGGTACTGCTCGATCAAAGGTTTCAATTGCTCCTTGATCACGTCATAGACGCCGGTAAGGCTGTTGCGCAGGTTGGTGATGCCGATCCGCGCAGCCTTGATCAAAGTCATCGCCTGTTCGAAACGCGCCACCGCCGAACCCAGCAGCCCGTCGGCCTTGGCCAGCAGCACTTTCTGCGTGCTGACCGTGGCGGTCGGAAACGGCAGGGGTTGGTCGGGATAGAACTTCAAGGCGAACGTCACCAGCCCACCGTCCTGGCGGGTGTGAGTCATGTCGCATTCGCCGACCTTGACCTGCAGGCGTCCAAGCCACGGATGCACCAGTTCGCCACGGCCCTGCTCCAGCGCCTTGAGCAGCTTGTCGCGCTGCTCAAGGCAATCGGGGCCGATGATGAACGCGGTCAGATCGTGAGTCTTGGCCTGCTGGCCGAGGTCCTCGAAAAACGGCAGGTCGCGTTGCGGGTATTCATGCAACTGCCCTTTGCGACCGACCGGGGTTTTCGCCTGGTCGATCCAGAAACCGACACCGCGAAAGGATGCCGGCAATAAACGGTCACGCCAGTTCATTGGGAACCTCCCATCGACAGCGAGCGATAGCCGATGCGTGAAGACACGGCCAGGCCCGGTTGATTGGTTTGCGGTTGTTCGGTACGCAGGCCTGCCGGTGCATTTTCGAAGCGCACGGTCAGGCCGCCTTCAAGTTGCGTACGGTTGTTGGCGGCGCTTTGCTGGATCAGCGCGCTGGAGGTGTGTGGCAACGAACCGCTTTGCAGCGTGCCGTTGCCGGCAGTCGCTGCGCTCGCGCCGAAGAACGCCGGTGCGAGCTCACCCTTGCCTTCGGCATTGGTCTCGCGTTGCGCTTGGGTCAGCGTTTCAACCTTGCCGGTGACCTTGGCGATCAGTCCGGCGAAGCCACCGTCGAAAAACTCCTTGATCGGCGCAATGACGGTTTGCAGCTTTTGCCACAACTCGCCGAACCACTCGGTGATCGGCCCCCAACTCTCGATGATCTGATCCAGCGGTTTCCATTCGAACAGGCTGTGCAGAAAATCCACGACCGGCGCGGAAAGCGCCAACACGACGCCCCAGATCGCCAAAAAGACCTCACCGATCGGCTGCCAATACTGAGTAATCTGCTCCAGCGGCGACCACTCGAACAGGCTGGTGAAAAAGCCTCTGACCCGCTGCACAGACGTTTGCAGCGCCATCCAGATCGGTTCGAAGAACCCGACAATCCCACCCCAGGCGCTGGTGAGCATTTGCATCGGGAAAAAATCGAACAGTGCCCGCAAAGTATCCCGGGTGCTTTGCACAGCCGATTGCAGCGTCGTCAATATCGGCTGGAAATACGCAACAATGCCTCCCCAGGCGCTGGTGATCATCTGCATTGGCGAGAAGTCGAACAGCGACACGAGGAGTTCTTTAGCCGGTAGCGCGACTTCTCGCAGGCCGCTGAACATCGGTTCGAAGAACGCGACAACACCACCCCACGCATCGGTAAGCATCTGCATCGGCGAGAAATCGAACAGGTTTCTAAGAAATGCCATCACCGGCACACTCAAGGCCTTGAGCAATTCCCAGATCGCCGAGAACAGGCCGGTCAGCGGCCCCCAGTTTTCAATGATCATCCCCGCAGGCGACCACGAGAAAACCGACTTGAAGAAGTCGATCACTGGCGCCGTCACGACCGTGACCTTGTCCCAGATAGCCGAGAAATATCCCGTGACCGGTTCCCACAACGCCGCCAGTGCCGCCAAAGGTCGCCAGTCGAGTACCGAGCGCAACGTCGCCATCGCACTCGCCCCGATGTTTTTCACGCCCTCCCACATCCCTGTGAAGAACGCGCTGATCGGCGTCCAGTTGGCCACGATCAAACCGGCCGCCACGGCAATGCCCATGGCGATCAGCATGATCGGGTTGGTCTTGAGCACCATGCTCATGACGTCCATCACCTGCGTCATACCGGTGACCGCGGTTTGCATAGCGGAGAAGGCAATTGCCCCCGCCGCCAGGCCTTCAACCAGTTTCGGATTGTCGGCGAGCAGACTGCCGACCTGCGTCAGCATCGGTTCCAGCCCGACCACCAAGGCCCCCACCGCCGGCACCAGCGCGGCGTCCACCGCCGCCGAAACCTTCTGCATCGACGCACTGAACACGTTCATGTTCTGCGTCGCTGCTGTCGGCGCGGCGGGCAGATCGACGGTTTTCGCCGTGTCGCTGACTTCGCTCAATTTGCCCTGGAACGCTGCGGCCGATTTGATGCCGTCTACAAACGGCGTGATCACGCTGCCGCCGTTGAACAGACCACTGATGTCCAGTTTGCCGAGGCCGGTCTGCTCGAGATTATTTTTAAAACTCTCAACCTTCATGCGCAGGGCGCCCAGTTTGGGCGAGAGTTCATCGATGCCGGTGATCAGCACCGGTTTCGGGGTTTTCTTCTCTTCGTCTGCCATCACTGCACCTGCTGCATCGCATTGATCCGTTGCGCGTGCTCCAGCGATTCGCGAAGCACATCCAGTGGCCTGGCCATCATCTGTTCGGGGTCAACCTTCCAGAACCAGGCCTGGTCATAGGCGACGGCGATCAGGTCGGTGATGGCGCCGACGCCGCACTCATGAAAAAACTCGCAACAGCCCAGCTCAGCGCATTGAGGTCAGCCAGATCCAACTGGTTGACCGACGACGGCGGAATGCCGGCGCACACGGCGATGTATTTGGCCGCCACGTCCATGTCGAGGCTGACTTCTTCGCTCTTGTCGATCTTGTACGGCAGCGCCTTGATCGCTCGCACTTCCTGCACCGTCGGGCGGCGCAGGGTGAGTTCGGTCAGAGGCTCGCCGTGGGCTTCGATCGCTACCTGAAGCTTCACGGCGCCGCTCATTGCCAGGTCCCCTTGATGCCTTCGAATTTCAGTTCGATGGTGGCGTCGTCGCCCTTGGAGACTGGCTCCTCGACCAGATAGGCGCCGGCCAGCACGTAGACTTTGCCGTTGCTGAATTCGCAGGTGACGGTGATATCGGTGCCTTCGATCAGCTTCTTCAGCGGGAAGTCGGCGGTGTGCAGCGCGGTCAGTTTGAACGACGGTGCGATGTCGGTTTCCTTGTAGAAACCGGGCACGACGGTTTCACGTTTGACGGCCATCAGCGGGGCTTCGCAGCCGCCATTGATGGTCAGTTGTGCGCCGTCGACCTTGACGTAGCAGGTGCCTGCAATCAGTTGACCCATGGTGTTTCTCCCTTCAAATAAAAAGCCCACGCGAGGTGGGCTGAATGCTTAGCGCCGACTGCGCGGATCAGGCCGCGTCGTCGTACTGCAGACGGAACTGGTTGAGCAGTGCGAACACGCGCAGGCCGTTGATGTAATCCGGCGGGAACAGCACGTTCACGCGGCTCGGGTCCTGCACGTCGCGTTCGACGATCAGGTGCTCGGCGAACAGCTCGGCGTTTTCCACGTGGCCTTCCAGTTCAAGTTTGGCGTACTGCGCGATCAGCTCGCCGCGAATGGTCGCCGGGGTGACGATAGGCTGGCCGGCACCGAAACGCGTGCCGTCGGAGGCCAGTTTGTGGCGGCCGTATTTGCTGGTGATCACGCTTTGCAGACGACGCACGATGAACGCCGACTGGTGCATGGTTTCGCTGTCCAGATAGGAGTTGTCGGCCTGGCCGTAGGCGTTCTTCTGGTAGGTGGTGATCGAGCGCTGGATGCGCACGTAACCGCCTTCGTAGTACGCAGTAGCGATGCCGTAGTTGAGCAGCGACTGACGCTCGGTCAGGGTGAAGCGCTCGCTGGCCGGCGCCGGGTCAACACCCGGCAGGCTGCCGCTTTGCGTCGGACGGCTGGCATCGGCGGAGATGAACACCGCCGTGCGCGCAGCCAGTGCCGCCGCTTGTACCCAGAACGGTTGTGGTACGCCCGGCTCCAGCGCCTGGATGGTCATGTGCTGATCGTTGCGCGCCTGGCCGGCAGCGACCAGCGTACCGACCGTGCCGCGTTTGGCGCTGTAGACGTGACCGAACAATTGCTTGGCCCACGACCAGCGCCCGGTGCTGTCATCCATCACCGCTTGCCAGGTGTTGAGGGTGGCCAGATCGGACCACGGCAGCGCGATGAATTCGAACGGCTCATCGCCCAGTGCCGCGACAGCGGCGATCTGATCCGGCACACCGGCGCCGCCGGTCATGGCGGTGATTGCGCTGGTCAGACCGGCCGGAGTTTCTTCGCCGTTGCTCTTGCCCAGGCGATTGAATTGCAGGCTGATGTCGTTGCCGCTGTCGCCGGTCCATTTGGCGGTCAGGGTGACCACGCCTTCGGCAGCCGCCGCGCTGACCGGCAGGTCGGCAGTGGCGTTGATTTTCTGCGCCAGTGCAGTGGCCGCTTGAGCGGCGGTGGCGCCGTTGACCACGGTGGCCTGCACGCGCACGCCGCCGACATATAGATTGAGCATGCCTGCCTGGGTCGCGGTACCGGTCAGGGTCAACACACCCTTGGCGATGGCGCCTTCGGTGTTGTGCAGCGGCAGGCACCAGATCTCGCCTATCGGGTCAGCCTTGCGGAAGGTCTCGTACATCGAAGCGAGCATCGAGCCCTGGCCGCCGATGCTTTTCGCCAGCGCCACGCTGGAAACCAGCACCAGTTTGCCGACTTCAGTCGGGGCAATATTGTCGTTGACCTGGGCGACGATCAAACGGCGCATGGCCGAGGTCGCGCTGTTGGCGGCCGAGTTGTCCATTTCGGCATAGAACAGCGGCACACGAATGTCCGCCGGGATGTTGCTGAATCCGATCGCCATTATTTGGCTCCCTGTGGTTTAGCCGCTTTTGCGGTTTTGAGTGTGATATCGCCGTCGGCCAGACGCCGGCGCCACCAGGCGCTGTCCAGCACTTCACGGCCTGCGGCCGGCAGCAAGTCGCCGGCCTCCGGGTCAGGGACGACACGGCCAGCGGCCGGCACTACGGTGATGCGGTTGCTCATGGGGTTACGTCTCCAGAGAAAGTCATTTCCACCCGGCCATCCGGACCCGGGCGTTGCAGATTGGGGTCGGCCGGATCGATCGCATCGACCCGCACCGTCATCCCGGTAAAAGACGACAAAGCGTCCAGTTCGCGCTCGTGCCAACTCTCCGCAGGCTGACTTGGCAGATTGCGGCCGAGCTGGAACTCGGCATAAAAACGCAGCCGATAGAAGGCGCGGCTGCTGTTGATCGAGACCATCTCGCCGCCGTCGTAGACGATGGCGCTGTAGTCGGAATCGGGTTTGAACCCCACCAGCGCACGCCACAGTTCGGCGCGTAGGTCGTGCAATCCATCCAGCGCTTTTGTAGCGTCGGTAGCGTCAAGCACCAGAACGATTTCGAAGCGGTCGCGGATCGGTTGGGTGGTGAGGTTTTGGGTGGTGCCAGGACTGGCCAGATCGGCCAGCAGCAGAACGTGCGCCGAGGGTGTCGGTAGATCGGGGTTGCCTTGCAGCAACGCCAGATCGACACCCACCGAAATGTGATTGGCAAGCCCAGGGCATTGCCCACGCAGTTGCGTGAGGATCGGGGTGATCTTCATGGGGGTGTTCCGAAGTAAGAGAAATTACAGTGAACGCCGCAGTCCCTGTGGGAGCGAGCCTGCTCGCGAAAGCGGTCGATCAGTCACATCGATGCTGAAGCTGACGTCCCTTTCGCGAGCAGGCTCGCTCCCACAGGAATATGCACTCGGTTCAGGATTACTGTTCCGCCTTGGGATCCAGGCACGACGCATCAATCAGGCAGCGATAGCTGTTCTCGCGACTGCCGCTGGCGGTGACCTTGTCGATCGACCAGCGTCCGCGCATGAAGTCCGGCCAGCTCTCATCGAGCAATACCAGCCCTTCGGCCGCGAGCCGTGGATCCCCCGGGCAGGTGATTTGCACCTTGTACTTCTGCCGCAGCATCTTGCGCACTTCGCCCTCGCCTACTGCGATGGCATCAGCTTCGCTGGGCTGCTTCTGGCGCAGCGTCTTGAACGGCGCAACACCGGTTTCAACCCAGCGCAGCACCCCGGCCGCCGCATCCCAGAAACAGGTCTTGCAGCCCTTGGCCTGCTCGCGGGCAGATTCTTCCAGCGTGGCGCTGATGAAGGCGTGATCGCCGGGGCGATTGTTGTGGGTAACCGACAGCGTCACGTCCGGCAGAATCTGCCCCGACAACGACTTGGTCTGCCCGGGCCGCGCCAGCACATAGACATCGCCATACGGCTTGGCGACGACGTTGTATTTTTTCGCCAGCCGCGTGACGAAACCCATATCAGTTTCGTTGGACTGGTCAATGTGCTCGATGCGGATCAACGAAATCTCCGGCGCGACCCGTGGCGAAAAGCCGTGCAGCTCCACCAGCTTGCGAAATAATCCACCCAGCGTCGTTGGCCCATGACTGGCGGTGCGGCGCTGCTTGAAGCCGGTTTCATCATCCTTGCTGAATGGCGCCGCAGTGGCCACCAGGGTGAGGCGAAACGGAAACAGTGTTGGCGTCAGACGCGTCACTTTGAAAAGGCCTTTATCGACCATCGCGGTTTCTCGATAGCCGACTTGCATGCCAATCTTGCCGCCCAGATTCGGCAACCCCTCAAGCCCCTCCAGATCGATAGTCAACGTCAGCTGATCGGACTCGAAACCGGCGGCATCGATGTGCTCCCAACTGATCAGGCGTTGATTGAGCAAGGCCGCGTTGGCCCCGTAGATATTCACTGCCGGCGTAAATCCCAGTGCCATTCAACCTCCTTAATCCCACGCCGTCGCTGCTTTGACCACGGCGGGTTTCACATCCAGTTCCGGTAGCACGATCCAGACGCCGGCGGGCAGAATCGGCCCGTGTTCGGCCAGGGTCGGGTTGAGCTTCCACAGCGCTTCTTCGGCAGCGTCATCACTGCGCCCGGTTTCGCGGTAGAGCAGCAGATTCACCGAATCACCGGCCACGCTTCGTGCTTTACGCATTGTTGAACTCCGCTAGTTCGATGACCCAATCGACTACCATCGCCGTACCGTCATCGATGATCTGGGTCTGGGTTTCCTGAACGCTGCTGATCCGCCACAGGCCCCAGTTTCGACCAATCCCGTCGATCAACGGCAGCGGGATACGCAGCGCCTGCAAAGCTCGCAATTCATCGAGCCGATCCATGGCTACGGCGTACATCGACTTGCCGGTAATGGTCAGGGTTTCCGGTTTCTGTCCGGTCTGGCTGGACTTGGGTTTGCTGGTGAGGATCTGTATCTCGGTCCAGCCGCCGTCAGACTTGCGCAGCAACTGGTGGTACGCAAAGTTGCGCGACAGGCCGAAGATGAAACTGCCCAATGCCATTTGCTGTTTCATCAGGCGACTCCATCGGTCAGGGCCGCGTCGCGGCGGGTGGCAAGGGGGTTGTTGGTGAGCAGCGGGGTCATTTGCATGAACTGGTTTTGCAGATGCTGCGCGACCAACATACCGATCTTGTCCGAGCTGCCGGGGTCGCTGCAGTAGACCTGGACCGAAGGTGCGTAGGTCACGTGCTGGTCAGACGCATGGGCGCTCGCCAGATCCTTGCTCACTTGGGCGGGCGCAGAAAGCGTGTCAGGCGCGGTGATAGCAAGTCTTTCACTCAAAGCAGTTTGCGCGTTTCTGCTCGATGCCGGAATCGCCTGCGAAATAGCCTCCAGAGAAACCGTCGATGGCCCGAGGTGCGGCGTATCGACCAATGATGCTCGTTCGCCAATTGCCATTTCCGCACCGGCCGCAGGAGCCAGACTGGCAATCCCTGTCACCGGCTTGTCCGCTGCGAGCCTCGATGCAGAATCTGCTGTTGACGAAAGATCGGGGGGATTCGCCAGGGCGCTACCAGGTATCCGTTTGCGCAACCGGTCTTTCGCCTCATCGACACCGGCGTCCAACACAAGATCGAATAGCTTTTTCAGGGCTGAACCCAAAACAATGACCCCCGCCGTGATCGTCGGATGGTCCTCAGCGAATTCACTCATCCTGTCGATGCCGGCACCGGCAACGCTCAGCACTTCAGGAGAGGGCGCCACCGCCTGGGCGCTGGCGATAGCCAAGCGCTCGTTTCGAGCAGTCTGAGCATTCCACTGTCCTTGCGGGGAATTGGAGCGTGCCAGTGCAGACTGGCGCACCGAACTCCGCTCACCGATCACCGAAGTCGCGTACTGACTTTTGTCCTTTACTTGCGAAAAGGCCTCGTTGACATCGCCCGGATTCTGCGCCAACAACTGCACCGCATTGGCGCTGTCAGCAAACAGGCTTCGCGCCAGCGTGGCGCGTTGTTCGACAGGTTTTGCGTGCAGCGCGGCAAGCACCGAGAGCAGCGCACCCTGGGCATTCTGCTTGTCGGGGCTATGCATTGCAGCGGTCACGGCAGCAGGATCAAGTCCCAACTGCTTCCAGGCGCCACGTTCTGCGGCGGAGACGCTGTCACCTTTGCCCAAGGCAGCTGAAAGGCTTTTCAACGCCTGCCCGGCATCGTCTTTGCCCGTTCCGCTGCGGAGCAAGGCTGCCGACAGCGCTGCGGCCTGCTGGGGCTGCAAGCCTGCTGTGAGCGCCGCCTCGCCTGATTGCTTGAGTACGGCGCCGATGTCGGCGGACTTGACGCCACCCGGCATTTTGCCGAGCAGGTGTGTCGCATCCGCGAGGTCAAACGCCTGATCGCGAGTGAGCTTCATCGAGGTGCGCCACACCGTCATCATCTCGGCGACTTCCATCGCTGGGATTTTGAGTGCCGACGCTACGACCGCAGCGTCGCTGGCGAAGTTGAGCAGCTCAAAAGACTTGTCCGACGCGTTGGTCAGCTCATTGCCAATTCCTGAGTCGGCGGCCAGCGTTGCAACCTTGATCAGTTCGATACCGCTGGTGCCTCCCGCCGCCACCATCGGCCTACTGGCCATGATCAAGCTCGACAGTGCGATTTCGTTGGCCTGCACTGGCGTCAATTGTGCCGCGCTACCCAGATCGGCCGCCGCCGAATAAAAGTCAATCGCCGGCCTCACACTTTCTGGTGCCTTGGTCCGCTCGGCGGCCTCATCCGGCGCTGCCGACGCGCTGGTGGCTTCACCGTTCGCGGTGGAACTCAACGAGAGCATCCGCAAGTTGGACAATGCCAATCGCAATGAATCGATCGCTGTCGTCAACGCATCGATCCTGATACTTGCGGTGACGAGCGCCTGACTCAGCTGGGGATATTGATCGCCGATGATCGGTCCGGGGCCGGGGTTTGCCGCAGCCATGTTCAAGCGGATATCACCGGTTGCTGCGCCCCCCCGCTCATCGGCATTCATTGGCGCAAATTTGCTTTCTGCCATGCCGCTCTACTCCTGTTTCACGCCAAGGCGAGTGATCGCTATGTCGTAGCGGCGCAACGCCTTTTCGGCGTCCCATTCCAGAATCTCCGCTTCACTTACCGGGTAAATGAGCGGGACGATATCGAGGATTACTTCGATGTCGCGTTCCGAAAGTAGGCCGCCGGCTGGTTTAAAAAATCGTCGATGCGCACCTGCAATTGCGTCCAGTCGGGGACGGTCAGGTGGGCCAGATCGGGGATCATCAGGCCGGTGCAGTGGGCGGTGATGAATTCGGCGCGTTCCTTGGCCGTCTTCAGTTTCTTCATCACTTTGGTGGCGCGCAGCACGGGCATTTCCAGGCTCAGCGAGTCGACGGTGCGGCCGGTGACGGCGAGCGGTTGCAGCAATTGCACCTGGTCGGGATCGTCGGATTTCTCCGCGTCATCGATCTGGTCAAGAAAGTACGCACTCGGCCGGGTCGACATCTCATGGACGTACTGGGCGATGCTCACGTAGTCCGGACGTTTGAGTTGATCGAGCTCTTTCACCGACAGGCCGGTGGCGAGCAGCGCCAGCTCGAAGAACTGATCGTCTTCGTCATCGCCGGCGCGTTCCAGCGCATCTTTTTGTGCGGCGTAGAACAGCGGTTTGAGCTGGATCGTTGCGATCTGCGAGCCATCGTCACCGGTGATCGGCGACAGCAGTTCGTGTTGGGGTGGCATCCACGGCATGTATGAATTCCTTGGTGATTCGTTTAGATCCACTGTGGGAGCGAGCCTGCTCGCGAAGGCTTTGGCACATTCGAAATTGATGTAACTGAACGACCGCTTTCGCGAGCAGGCTCGCTCCCACAGGGTTTTGTGATTTGCCGGTAAACCGGGGTTTACGGCATCAACACCGCACGCCGTGCATCACCGAGGATGTCGACGCCGTTGAGCACGAATTTCTGCGTGCGCACGTCGATGTCGATCACCGGCACGCCGTTTTCCAGGCGGTTGTAGGTGCGGCAGGACAGTTCCAGGTTGGTCTTGGGTTTCTCGCCCATTTTCACCGCGGTTTCCTCAAGGGACTTCAGCTGGCCGCCGACGGTGTGGTAGGTGAACCAGGTATTGCCGTCCTGATCCTGACCGGCTTCACGCACGTTGAGCAGGATGTCGTCGCCCAGCTTCACGCCCAGCGCCAGCAGAACCTCGGCGCCGAGGCCTTGCAGGGTCAGCTTGGCGCCGAGCGCTTTGCCGCCCTTGGCCATTTCTTCGACGATAAAGCGCCCGCCGCGCATCTCTTCCATGTCGAATTCGATTTTCGGCGGGGTGAATTCCTCAACGGTCGCCGACAACGGCAGGCCTTGCAGGGTGGCCGCGATGGCCTGTCTTACGCGGTTGGTAAACATTAGAGAACGTCCTCCAGGAACTGCTCGATGATTTCATCGCGGGCGTTGAGTTGATAAACCATGTGTTCGTTCGGCGCGTAGCGGCCGTAGTCGATGACCACGTACCAGGTGCCGTTCTTGTACTTCTCGACGCTGTTGAGTTCCGGGTGCAGATACACGCTGCCGCCAGGAATGGTTTCGTCGGCGACCAGGGTCTGCAGCCAGTCGTTGACGCGCTTGACCTCCTGATCCATGAAGGATTTGGTGAGGTTCTTGGCCATGGCTTTCTGGCCGGCCTTGACCAGCTTGCGGCTGATCGCATCTTCGAGGCCGACGTAGCTGATGAACTTGCCGGTGATCGAGCGGTTACCCAGCAGCGAGAAGCCGCCGAGCACGGTGCGGGCGTAGTAGCTGACGCCGTAACGATTGAGCAGATCGCCTTCGGTGGACGTGTCGAGAATGTTGTATTCGACGACCCGCGAAACGTCTTCGGCGAAGGTCACCTGGTTGCCCGGGCTCTCCCATTGCTTGACCTTGGCCAGCGCGGCAATCGCCAGACTGGAAGGCGACAGGAAGACGTTTTTCTTCGCCGCTTTCGAATACACGGCGGGCATGTTGTGCACCACCAGGCAACGGTCGAAACCGAGTTCGGCGCCGCCGAGTTCCTGGCTGTACAGCACCTGATCGGACACCGAGACATCCTTGCCGTCCAGCACTACACGGGCCTTGATGCGCTTGCCGAACGCGGCGAACTCGCCGGCCACCGCTTTAGTGCCGGTGAAGCCCGGCGCGCCGATGATGGTCAGGTCTTCCGGGACACTGCCCAGCGCCGCCAGACCGAGCTTGCGGCCAGTGGCCGGCTCGACACCGCCGATCACATTGTTGACCGTGTCGGCCGGCGTCGCGCCTGCTTCGACGATGACTACGTACACCGGCACCTTGACCACTTTGAGGATCTGGTAGACCGCGTGATACAGCGTGCCCTCTTCCGAACCGGTCGGATCGAGCAACGCGTGGGTGGTGAAGCTGTTGATGCGGAACGGCGCGTTACGCGGAATCAGCGGATCGGCTTTCGGCGCAGTGCCGACCAGACCGATGACGTTGTCACCCAGGCCACCCATGGCCTCGGGGGATTCAGTGGCATTGACGGTAATGCCGTTGTGCTCGAAGTTCAGAACCTCAGCCATGTTCAGTCAGCCTTCTTGGCAGCGGCCTTTTTGGCCTGGGTGATAGAGGTTTTCGGCTCAAGTCGACCGGCAAAGTGCAAGGCACTGGCCTCGACATCGAGCAGATCGAGTTCTTGACCAACGCTCGACCAATGCCCACCGCCGGTGGGGAATGGGACGAGCACGGTGTAGGTTTGGCGGGTTGCCATTTTTCGTTTCTCCATAAACGGGAAAGCCCCTCGGGAGGGAGGGGCTTTTTTTGGGGGGGGGGTGTTTTGAAGGGATAAGAAAAAGCGCTTGAGGTCGGGGCGGTTATAGCTCAGGAAGGTTGTTTAACCGGGCTGAGTTTGGCCAGCCTTGATGGATCATCTCCTCAGTACATTCACCAGACTCAACGGCTGCCAACAATACTCGTTCACGATCAAAACAATCTTGAACATGGGTCCGAATCAAAGTCGCCATTGCAATTATCTGGGCAGCCTCCAACTCGGCGAAACCTTCAGAAAACTTCCATGCACACTTGTAAGACGGGTCTAGAATTGCAGCTACCGCAGCACTTGCGACCAATGCCTGACCGTCTCGCGTGGTATCCGCTGTAGAGCCTTGAAATTCCACACCAGATGTTTCCCGGTGGAACCGTTCAACAGCGATTAACTTTGCAAAATCTACTTTGTCTTCAAATGGTATTTTGGTAAGCGCTCCATCGACTAGACACCATTGTCCTGTCATGTCTATCGCGGACTGCAGCCAAAGTTCTTCGCTAATGCGAACCGCTCCCTCGGGTATATCGCAAACACCTCGAATCAGGCGATCTTTAATGTGGCCTGACTCATCAAACGTCATGTATTTGTTAGTCATATTTTTTCCTCAGCAACCAACTGCGAGCCATCGAGTTGAAGTGCCCGAAGAAGACCGAACTGTAAAGCCGTTCTTGTTTAACGCGCCTAACGCAACGAATCCGACTGACCCGGAGCCCGGGGTATAGTCACTAATTGCGATGGCTGATAGCGCGGAATTAGGAAATGTGAGTGGAAAAGGAATTGCTTGATCCGCCGTGCTTGAGACAACTGAGTAAATTCCCCACTGGATAGTGAATCCTCCCAGCCAAAACGGGAATACACAGTAACCGACCCCACTTTTCTGAAATTGAAAGCCCCAGGTCATTTTTTTTGGTGTAACGATAGCGCTGTCATCGGCGCCGGTATTCGTCTGCGCTTGAGTGGCAACTTTCGCTGTCCCTTGATTGGTTTCGGAGGCTTGTTGCGCCAAAGCAGAGAGCGCAGCGATATCAATGGTCCCCTGGTTGACAGGGGCGTTCCAAGCTTTTATGCACCAGATGATCGCGAGATTGCGCGGGCGTGTCTCCGCAGAGGTACGCGCTACTTTTGAAGCATCAAACAACACACCGTGGTAAGCAGCTTTTTGGTTAAGCGGACTCAGGGCTCCGCTCAAATTCGCCAACCCGAACGCGCCACTTGCCGTGTTGATATCAAGATAGCCGTCAAAAGTCCCGGTAATGTTCTGTAACGTATCAGCCTGATAGCTGCCGAGCGCCCGACCTCCATCGACGCCCCGCCCATGATCCCAACCCCGCAAAAACTCCCCGCGCGCCTCTGGCAAACGGAAGTTCCCAACCCCCTCGTCCCCCTTGTTGAACTTGCCGCCCAGATAAGCGCTCAGGTCCGGATACGTCGCACTGCTCTTGACGCTGTTATCCAGCTCCAGAAAACCCGGCGGTGGCGCATCAACCGGAAACGCCACAATCGATCCAACTGGCAACGCGGAAGCCTTGGCGATCAACGCCTCAACTTCAGCCTTGGTGTACGAGTCCTTGATGCCAAACCCTGCCAGCGTTTCCGGATTGGCACCGGCAGTCGCCCGGCCATATTCATCAACCGTCAGACTCTTATAAGTCCCGGCAGCAATCCCGGTGCGCCCCGCGAGCATCTTGAACGTCAGCGCAGTCGTGCCGAGGATAATCGGTGCGTTGGTGGTCAGATGCCACAACGAATCACCGTTCGCCGTGCCCTCCTCCACCATGACCGTCAGACCCGGGGTGACCTTGGCGCTGGTGTTGGCATCGGTGGCCCGCACCCAGTCGCCATTGGCAACAATCCACAGGCCGTTGTCCTTGGCCAGCGTCTGGCTCGGCAGCAGCACACGATCGCCGGCAATTACGGCAACACCATCAATCTGCTGTGCGCTGTTAAGTACGACATTGCCAGTCGCCGCAACACGCACCGACTGCTTGCCATCAAGTTTGCCGAGTTCTTCGGCGAGATAACTCATGACCCAGGCACGCGTCGCTTTAACCACCGTGTCATCAATCAACAAGGTCACCAGCGACGCATTACTGGTCTCGAAAATCGAGCGAATGTAAAACTCTTTACCCGAGCCCGACGTCGCCAGCACCGGTTTGAACGACTCCGGGTATTTGACGATAGCGTAGAGAATGCCGGTGTCGGTCCACAGCCCGGCTTCACGCACATACCAGCCGCCGACGTCCGGCGGGATAGTGACTTCGGCGAGCAGCCAGCTCGGGTTTTTCTCATCCTGGAACAGTGCGTTGAGCGGTCCGCGCCAGACTTCGCGTTTCAGCGCGGTCGCGGTGGCAGCCGGGTTATAGACCGCGCCGCCGCCGTCGCCGACGGAAATCTGCGTCAACTTGATCGGCACACCCGCAGCCTTGCACGCCGTTTCGTAGGCAATCCCTGCGTTGGTGAGCAGGGTGTAATAGTCAGCCATTCAGGCCCCCTGAGGATAAATAGTGGATGTTTCGACGGTGTACATGCCGGCAGCCATGAACGCCTCGCCAGAGGTTTCAAGCCCTTCGATGAACACCGGATAAACCGTGGTCAGTTCGCCGCAAAACGTCGCAGCACCAATGACGTGATTGCCGAATGCGCTCAAACCCACCGACACGGAGAGAACGTCCCTCTCGCTTTTCGCATCGGCCAGACGGCGGTCGAGACGGGCGTCGATTTCTTCGCTGTAGGTTTGGTCGCTGAAGGCACGCACGGAAAAGCTGTACGGCGCGCCGGGCGGTGTCTGTTCGTACCAGGCGCGGATTTCCGGGCGCAGTTGCAAACCCTTGGCGGCGTTTTCCAGCGCCTTGCGTGTGCCGGCCTGGCGCGCGGTGGGCCAGGCCAGTTCGACGGTTACGCGCTTCTCCGCCACCGGCGCATCGGTGCTCCATTCGGCGACGCCGCGATCGGCAGCCAGATACGGCAGGAAGGCCACCGGCGTTTCGCTGGGGTTCATCAGTTCCGGGAACGGCGGCGCGATGCGGTCGAGCAAGGCGTCGAAGCCCAGATCCAGTCCGCGTTCGAGGGCCGAGCTGTTGGCCGGAAGCAAGGTTGGCCGCTGAGTTTTTTCACTCATAGCGTCAGCACCTCGACTTCAACCGCGGTGCAATACGGCGCCTGAAACGCGGTCGTCACAATCGGCGCCAGCGGTTCGAGAATCTGCAGTTGCACGGCGCCGGCGCTGTGCAACGTGTAGTCGATCCAGCTCGGATCGACCCGGCCTTCGAGGCGATGGCAACTGTCGGCATACGCTTGCAATTGTGCTTGCGCCGCGACCTTGGTCAGGCCCGAGTCGGGGCCGGAATTGATCTTGGCGACGACGCGGATTTTGTAGCGCTGGATCTCGGCAGCCTTGACGGTGACGAGGTCGGTTTCCGGGCGCACGTCTGGACGAGCAAAGTGCTGACGGACGCCCTCGAGCAATGCTTCGGAAGGCGTGCCATCGCCGTCTCGAGAAAGCACGGTGACTTGCACTTCGCCCGGCGCAGTGCGGCGCCCGTTGCCATCCTTGACCTGCGCGGCGAGGCCGTCCGGGTTGAAGGTGTAAGTGACATTCACTACGCCGGAATCAGTGGACTCAACCTGCACCGTGGGCCGCTCGCCGAGGGTGAACACCTCGCGGCGATACTGCATCCGCGAACCCGCCGCCGGTGCATGAGGTGCCAGGTAATAACGCAACCGAGCGTCGTCATCACTTTCATAAATCGCCGGCACTGGCGGAAATGCCGCCGGGTCGCCGGGATCGAGCAGTTGCCGCTCAAGCCCCATGTCGGCCAGCCGCGCATCGAGATTGCTGCCGGTCGCCCACCACGCCAGCATCTGTTTGATGCGTGCGTTGTATTTGCGCTCATGGGTTTGCAGACGCACGCAGAACGCTTCTAGCGCGAGGGTGAGCAATTCGCTTTCGTTTTCCAGGCTCACCTTGAGTTTCGCGGCGCTGGTCGGCGAGCGAGCACCCACGTATTCGACGACGAAGGCTTTGAACTCGTTGAGTAAATCTTCGAACGCTTCAACCGTGATCAGCGCGGGTTCGGCCAGTTGATTCTGGCCGGGGATCAGCATGCTCATGTCACCACCTCGAAGGTTTGTTGGCGGTTTTTCCAGGTGCCGGCAAAACGCAGCAGCAGGCCGTCGCCGTGGCGACTGGCAACAATCACTTGCGGCTGAAAATCATCGATACCGTTATGCGGGTTGTAGAACGCTTGCGCGGCGTGGCTCTGTGCCAGAAGCAGAATGTCGTCACCGAGGTTCTGCCCGAGGAGAGTGGGAATCAGCGAACCGTACAAAGGTCGTTTCTGCCGAGTGCCCAGCGGTGTGGTCAGGGCCCGGGTCGCGCGCTGCACGAATTGCAGCCAGTCGTCGACCGTGGCCCCGCTGTCTCTATCGATTCCGATCATGGGAGGCTCTTGAATCAGGGGCTGATGACGCGGCCCTGGTGATCGACCAAGGGGCCGCTGAAGTGCACGCCCGAGGCGTCGATACTCAGGCCGACGGCGCCCAGTTGCAGGGTGATCAGTTCTGGCGTCATGGCCAGACGTGCAGGGCCGATGCTCAGTTCGAGCGACTCGCGAGACCCGTGGAATTGCGTTGGTCCGTTGAGCCAGTGCAAGGCGTGGCTGGCGTCGTCGTAACCGCTTTCGCTGCCGTCCTGATGCACCCGACGGGTCAGCGTCGGCACAGTCGAGGCCGGGGGGAAACGGTCACTGTTCAAGCCGAACAACGCGACACTCTGCGCACCGCTTTCACCGCTGCCATAGTTGAACAGCAGGCACTGCTCGCCCACCGTCGGGATGCGCGATTCACTTTGCGCACCAGCGCTGGGGTTGAAGAACTTGATCGCAGGGGTGAGCAATCCACCATGGCTGACCTGGCAAGTGTTACTCGCCGCATCAACTGACTGGCAGATGCCAATACGACAGAAACTCTCGGCACGGCGATGCAGGTCTTCGATTTCCGCTTCCATTTCCGCCAGACGCTCAATGATCGGACCGAGCTGCATACGCAGTAATGCATCGAACATCCGTCAGCCCTCCAGCGCGGTGTACTGGTCTGGATCGTCGATGTTGCTGACTTCCCAGGTGCGAGCGAATTTCGGCATGCCCAGTGGATCGTCGAGCAAGGTCGGGCCGAGGTAGAGTGTCTGGTTGAACGTCAGGGTCCAGGCTTTGTATTGTTGATCAGCACTGATAAGCAACGATGGCAAGCCATCGATATTCATCGGCAGATCGCATTGATCGCCGGGCAATCCCCAGCGGTTGTCGGTGATCAGGTTTTTCAGCACGGCGATCAGATCGCACGCTGCAAAAGCGGTCGCTGAAAGCGCCGGGATGACTTGCAGTGACAACGTCATTACATGAGCGATACGCCCATCAGCGCCGCGCACGCCGGACGCGTTCCGGTCAAAGTCGATCAGTGCCCAGGCTTGTTCACCCGCTGCTGTGAAGTCAGCGCGACTGCCGACATTGAGGTTGAGACCGGCGGTGTTGCGCAGTGTCGTCGCGATGGCTATGAACAGTTGCGACGGCTGCTGGATCGGTGTGGGCATACATGACCTCCTTTTCAATCGTCCACGCGCAGCCCTGCCGCCAACATGGCGGCACGGAAAAATATTCAGGGTTAAGGCTGGTCGCGCGGCGGTACTTCGCAGACGCCGATACGCTTGGCCGCCCAGCGTTCGTAAAGGCCTATGGCGACATCAGCGCCGGCCATCGCCGTCAGGCAGCCAAAAGCGCCAGCGGCCCAGATCGACATGCCGGCGGCGTACAGCAGCATGATTGCCGACACCCCGCAGATCATGCAGGCGCCGGAACGCAGAGCCAGACGCCGCACAAGTGACCAGCCGCGGGCGCCCTCCTTGTCGGCGCGCCACATTTCGCCGGACACCCCGCCGACGACAGCGAGGAGGATGACCAGCCAGATCGGCATGTCCGCCAACGCTTGTTGCTCGTTTGTCATGTCACGCCTCCGTGGGTGATTGATGAGTGATGGGTTGGATTCAAACGGTTTCTCTTGAGGCAGGCATTCCAAAAAGCCCGGCGCTTGTACACCGGGCTTTTCAGTAATGCGCTCCTTCGCCTTCCTTCCAATCCTGTGTTCGAGAAGGAAGCTGACTTTTCGGCGCTACTGGCGCGGTACGAGTCCATTCAGATTGTTTTTCCGACCGCGGTCCCTGCCCGCCGGATAACTGCTTCTGGTGCTTTACGCTGCACACCTGGGTCAGTTGCCAACCCTCTGAACCGTTGAGGCCGGTTCATCGCTGCCTGTTCTTGTGGAACTAAAGAGCTTGTCTTGCCAGCCGCTTTGTCGAGCGGCTTGGTGGCAAGAATATGCATGGATGCATATACAGTCAATGCGTAAATGCATTTATTTATGCATTAAATTTGCGCATATGCATGAAACCCAAGCGGGCCAAGGGGTGGGGAGATTTCTGCAGGCGAAAAAAAACCTGCCGGGGGGCAGGTTTCAGTTGAATCGAAAGGGGCTAGCGGGCGTACATGCCCCACCAGAAGACGTGACCAAGGATAACGATCTGCTCTTCCTGGATTTCCTGGAAGCTGTAGTCCTCATCCGGATGCTCGTCTCGATTGAAGCTGCGCAGACGGATGCCGGTGGGCAGGCGATAGAGTTGCTTCACGCGCAATTGGCCGTTGTGATTGATCGCATACAGATCGCCATCAATGATGTCGCCGATGCCGCACTTGCCGGCGTTGACGCCGACGGTGGCGCCATCACGCAGAACCGGCAACATGCTGTTGCCGCGCACCGTCACGCATTTGGCCTGGTCGAACTGCACACCGTTGTGGCGCAGGCTGCGTTTGCCGAAGCGCAGGCTGGAGCGCTCGCTCTCTTCGATGACGAATCTTCCTGATCCAGCAGCCAATTCAACCTCACGTAGAAAGGGCACCGACACCTCGTCGTCATCGACGGGGGTGTCGTCGTCCCACAGGCTTATGTCCTTGAGTTCCGCATGCACGTCAGCGCGCGTGCCGGCCGCCGTTGGTGCGACATCCGCGCGCCCGCGCAACTGATCGGTGCTGACGTTGAAATATTCAGCGATCTTCGAGATGTGTTTATCCGAAGGATCGACAATCTTCCCGCTGAGAATCCGCGAGAGCGTTGATTGAGGCACGCCGGTGCGACGGTGGAGCTCCGTGGGGGAGATCCCGTGCTGGTCGAGCAGTGCTCTTAAGACGGAGGAAACGTTGCGTTTTTGCATAACGCGCATAGTGCTTGAAGTTTTTCGTGAAGACAAATGCTGATTTGCATAAATCGTGCATAGATCAACTTTTCCCTGCCAATAAATGCTCACCCGACCGCAGCGCCTGCGTCGGGCAGACTGGCCATGGTAACCTTGCGCCCATCGCGGAAAAGCCCGGCCACTGCCCGCGCTTTGCCCTACATCTTTTAACGAGTTGCCCGACAATCCGATGAATAAAGCCGTCTCCGACCTGTCCTCCCACACTCCGATGATGCAGCAATACTGGCGCCTGAAGAATCAGCACCCGGACCAGCTGATGTTCTATCGCATGGGCGATTTCTACGAAATCTTCTACGAAGATGCGAAGAAAGCCGCCAAATTGCTGGACATCACCCTGACCGCGCGCGGGCAGTCGGCGGGCCAGGCGATTCCGATGTGTGGGATTCCCTACCATGCGGCGGAAGGTTACCTGGCGAAACTGGTCAAGCTCGGCGAATCGGTAGTGATTTGCGAGCAAGTCGGCGACCCGGCCACCAGCAAAGGCCCGGTGGAGCGCCAGGTCGTACGGATCATCACGCCGGGGACGGTCAGTGACGAGGCGCTGCTGGATGAACGCCGCGATAACCTGATCGCAGCGGTGTTGGGCGACGAGCGACTATTCGGTCTGGCGGTGCTGGACATCACCAGCGGCAACTTCACCGTGCTCGAGATCAAAGGCTGGGAAAACCTGCTCGCCGAACTGGAGCGGGTCAACCCGGTGGAATTGCTGATTCCGGATGACTGGCCGAAAGACCTGCCGGCGGAAAAACGCCGTGGCGTACGCCGTCGCGCGCCGTGGGATTTCGAGCGCGATTCGGCGCTGAAAAGTCTCTGCCAGCAGTTTTCCACCCAAGACCTGAAAGGCTTCGGCTGCGAGAACCTGACCCTGGCCATTGGCGCTGCCGGTTGCCTGTTGGCCTACGCCAAGGAAACCCAGCGCACTGCCCTGCCCCATTTGCGTAGCCTGCGTCACGAACGTCTCGATGACACCGTGGTGCTCGACGGCGCCAGCCGGCGCAATCTGGAACTCGACACCAATCTGGCCGGTGGCCGCGACAACACGCTGCAATCGGTGGTCGATCGCTGCCAGACCGCCATGGGCAGCCGTTTACTGACCCGCTGGCTGAACCGGCCGTTGCGCGACCTCACCGTGCTGCTGGCACGCCAGACTTCGATCCGCTGCCTGCTCGACGGCTATCGCTTCGAAAAGCTGCAACCGCAGCTCAAGGAAATCGGCGACATCGAGCGGATTCTGGCGCGTATCGGTCTGCGCAATGCACGACCACGTGACCTTGCGCGTCTGCGTGACGCTCTCGGTGCACTGCCCGAACTGCAAGTGGCGATGACCGATCTGGAAGCGCCGCACCTGCAGCATCTGGCGGCCACCACCAGCACCTATCCGGAACTGGCCGCATTGCTGGAAAAAGCCATCATCGACAATCCGCCAGCGGTGATCCGTGACGGCGGCGTGCTGAAAACCGGTTACGACAGCGAACTCGACGAACTGCAATCACTGAGCGAAAACGCCGGCCAGTTCCTCATCGATCTCGAAGCCCGGGAGAAAGCCCGTACTGGTCTGGCCAACCTCAAAGTCGGCTACAACCGTATCCACGGCTACTTCATCGAATTGCCGAGCAAGCAGGCTGAATCGGCGCCGGCCGACTATATCCGCCGGCAGACGCTCAAAGGCGCCGAGCGCTTCATCACGCCCGAGCTGAAAGAATTCGAAGACAAGGCACTGTCGGCCAAGAGTCGCGCGCTGGCCCGGGAAAAAATGCTTTACGAAGCGCTGCTCGAAGACTTGATCAGCCAGCTGCCACCGCTGCAGGACACCGCCGGCGCATTGGCCGAGCTGGATGTGCTGAGCAACCTTGCCGAGCGTGCGCTGAATCTTGACCTCAACTGCCCGCGTTTCGTCAGCGAGCCGTGCATGCGCATCACCCAGGGTCGTCACCCTGTGGTCGAGCAAGTGCTGACCACGCCGTTCGTGGCCAACGATCTGAGCCTGGACGACAATACGCGCATGCTGGTCATCACCGGTCCGAACATGGGCGGTAAATCCACTTACATGCGGCAAACCGCGTTGATCGTGTTGCTAGCGCATATTGGCAGTTTCGTGCCGGCCGCCAGTTGCGAGTTGTCGCTGGTCGACCGCATCTTCACCCGTATCGGCTCAAGCGATGATCTGGCCGGCGGTCGCTCGACCTTCATGGTCGAGATGAGCGAAACCGCCAACATCCTGCATAACGCCACCGAGCGCAGTCTGGTGCTGATGGACGAAGTCGGGCGCGGTACCAGCACCTTTGACGGTCTGTCGCTGGCATGGGCGGCGGCCGAGCGCTTGGCCCATCTGCGTGCCTATACGCTGTTCGCTACGCACTACTTCGAACTGACCGTGTTGCCGGAAGCCGAGCCGTTGGTGGCCAACGTCCACCTCAACGCGACCGAGCACAACGAACGGATCGTGTTCCTGCACCACGTTCTGCCCGGGCCTGCCAGCCAGAGCTATGGCTTGGCGGTGGCACAACTGGCCGGCGTGCCGAGCGAGGTGATTCTGCGAGCGCGCGAGCATCTGAGTCGCCTGGAAGACACTGCCCTGCCCCACGAGGCGCCGAAACCGGCGGCCAAGGGCAAGCCGTCGACACCGCAGCAAAGCGACATGTTCGCCTCACTGCCACATCCGGTGCTCGACGAATTGGCGAAAGTGGATCTGGACGACATGACGCCACGTCGAGCGCTGGAAATGCTCTATGCACTGAAGAACCGGATATAAGCACTGAAGAAGCGGATATAACGCAATTCGCTTCAAGCTGTTAGAATCTCGCGCGGTTCGGGATGCTGCTGGCTCATAGCCTGGTCAGCAGGTATCGCTCCCGAACCTGGCGACCCCAACCGTGAAGGGGCAACGCTGCCGCCGCCTGAGGAGAAAATTAGAAATGACCTTCGTCGTCACCGACAACTGCATCAAGTGCAAGTACACCGACTGCGTAGAAGTCTGTCCGGTGGACTGCTTTTACGAAGGCCCGAACTTCCTGGTGATTCACCCGGACGAGTGCATCGACTGCGCGCTGTGTGAACCAGAATGCCCGGCTGTGGCGATCTTCTCGGAAGACGAGATCCCAAGCGGCATGGAAAACTTCATCGAGCTCAATGCCGAGCTGGCGGATATCTGGCCGAACATCACCGAGAAAAAAGAATCGCTGCCGGATGCCGAAGAGTGGGATGGCCAGCCGAACAAGATCAAACACCTCGAACGCTGATCTACCCCGCGCTCGACTGAAAGGCCCCTTGCGGGCCTTTTTGCTTTTGCAGATTCTGCTTTTCTGCAGACGAAAAAAGGGGCGGTATGACCCGCCCACATTTTTTCCCTATTCCCTGTATTCCTTTTCATCGTCCTGATGAATCGCCTCCTGCGATGTCCGTTCCCCTCTTCCGTGAAGGGCGTGTCTGTCCGTCGACACAGTTGAGATATTAGAGAGTTTCTGGAGACGAGCAATTGGCCCTCGGCGTACGCGCGCTCTGTCACAAGGACATAACATTTACGAAATAATTAACAAAATCAAAAGGTTGCTCACTGTAAGTGAGCGCGATCGCCTTCCACCGAAGTGTAAAAATAACGAACACTTACGACACAGTAAGCAAAGGCTTACAGCGCGAGACTACAAATTCAGAAATTGACGACCGCTTGTCTGGTGGCTGCCGAAAGCCCGATTTGCTGCACGCGAAAAACAAAAAAGCCCCGACTGATTGAATCAGCCGGGGCTTTTTGCGGGCGGACGATCAGGCGCTTATTGAAACAGCGACTCGCTCGACAGGCCGTTCTTTTCAAGGATCTCGCGAAGGCGCTTGAGCCCTTCCACCTGAATCTGCCGTACCCGCTCGCGGGTCAGGCCGATCTCCAGGCCGACATCTTCCAGCGTGCTGCTTTCGTGACCACGCAGGCCGAAGCGGCGAATCACCACCTCGCGCTGCTTGTCGGTCAGCTCCGACAGCCATTGATCGATGCTCTGCGACAGGTCATCGTCCTGCAGCAGTTCGCACGGATCGGTCGGACGATCGTCAGTGAGTGTGTCCAGCAGGGTTTTATCCGAATCCGGACCCAGCGAGACGTCGACCGAAGAAACCCTTTCGTTGAGGCCCAGCATGCGCTTGACCTCCCCCACCGGTTTTTCCAGCAGGTTGGCGATTTCTTCGGGTGAAGGTTCGTGGTCGAGTTTTTGCGTCAGCTCCCGTGCGGCCCGCAGGTACACGTTGAGCTCCTTGACCACGTGAATCGGCAGCCGGATGGTCCGGGTCTGATTCATGATCGCGCGCTCGATGGTCTGACGGATCCACCAGGTTGCGTAGGTCGAGAAGCGGAAGCCGCGCTCCGGATCGAACTTTTCCACCGCGCGGATCAGGCCGAGGTTGCCCTCTTCGATCAGATCCAGCAGCGACAGCCCCCGATTGACGTAACGCCGGGCGATCTTGACGACCAGCCGCAGGTTACTTTCGATCATGCGCTTGCGCCCGGCAGGATCGCCACTTTGCGACAAGCGCGCAAAATGAACTTCTTCTTCCGGGGAGAGCAGAGGGGAAAAGCCGATTTCGTTGAGATACAGCTGCGTGGCATCAAGTGCCCGAGTGTAGTCGATGTATTTATGTTGTTTGAGTGTGGCGGAGTGTCTGGATTTGGAACGAACGGAAGGTGGAGCAGCCCCTTCATCATTCAACATCGAATCCGAATCGATGCCGGTCTCCATAAGGAGAACCTCATCGTCGATGTCAAACTCCGGCACTTCTTTACTGAGAGCCATTGTTATAGTCCTTTGGTGAGTTCGACCCCAAGCTCAAGCGACGCCTTTATCCTTGGCAACGCTGGAGCCTGTCCCCTCTACGCGACGGAACAGGCTGGCCTTCAAATCAACGTCTTGGCAGGAACTGCAGCGGATCCACAGGTTTACCTTGGCGGCGAATCTCAAAATGCAGTTTCACCCGGTCTGTACCCGTTGACCCCATTTCGGCAATTGTCTGTCCGACCTTGACCTGCTGCCCCTCCCGAACCAACAGCCTGCGGTTATGTCCGTAAGCACTGACGTAGGTTTCGCTGTGTTTGATGATGACCAATTCGCCGTAGCCCCTTAAGCCACTCCCGGCGTATACGACCGTCCCATCAGACGCAGCTAAAACAGGCTGTCCCAAATCTCCGGCGATATCAATTCCTTTATTCAAACTACCGTTTGAAGAGAATTTTCCAATCAGAACGCCATTAGATGGCCATCCCCAGCCGGTCGGGGCCGGGCCTGCCGGAGGCAGTGGAGCGGGTGCAGGTTTGCTCGCGACGGACGGTACAACCCCTTTGGAACCGGTGGTTGTAGTGGTTGTGGTGCCATTCGCCTGGCGCCGGATTACTGTGGTTTTACTCGACGAAGAAGGTGAGGAACTGGAGTTGCTCACCACCGCTGTCGGCGTTGAACCGCTGCGCCCGTCGAAGCGAATTGTCTGACCCGGATGGATCGTATACGGCGTAGGAATATTGTTCCGGGCGGCGAGGGTTTTGTAGTCCCAGCCGTAACGAAAGGCGATCGAAAACAAAGTATCGCCGGGACGGACTACATATTGCCCGGTAGTAACGGTCGGACGTTGCGCGACCGAATTATTGCGATCGACAACCCGTACGTTGCTCGATTTGGTGCTGGAGCAACCGACCAGCAAGGTGCTCAAGACAAGGCCAGTCACCAGGCGCTGAAAGCTCGTGTTACCCATACGCTGCGCAATGACTGTGAGACTCACCCGCCGCTCCCTTTGTGGTGGCTGAAAAATTCTGAATGCCGCATTGCGGCATGAGGTGTCGCAAGTATAACGGGCCGAACCGGCTTTACCTTTAATGAAGCGAAATCACCGGACGCACACGTTTGCCAGGGGCAAGTACGCTGCGTTTAAACTCTGGCTGCCGGTGTAAGACCGGCGCCGTTGAAAGGAATTCAGCGCCTGCTCGCAAATGCTCAGGCCAGCGGCCCGTTGAGCAACGGCACGAAACGCACAGCGCCCAGAACGTGTCGGGAAAAGCCATGTTCTTCGCGCACGATCAGCATCAGTTGTTGCACTTCACCGGAGCCGACCGGAATCACCATGCGCCCACCGGGGGCCAGTTGATCGAGCAAAGCTTGCGGTACATCGGTGGCAACGGCGGTGACGATGATGCCGTTGTATGGGGCCAGCGCCGGCCAGCCCTCCCAACCATCGCCCCAGCGAAACACCACGTTGCGCAGGTTCAACTCGACCAGACGCTCCTTGGCGCGGTCCTGCAGCACCTTGATGCGTTCGACCGAAAACACCCGTTCGACCAGTTGCGACAACACCGCCGTCTGGTAGCCGGAACCGGTGCCGATCTCCAACACCTTATCCAGCGGGCCGGCCTCCAGCAGCAGCTCGCTCATGCGCGCCACCATATAAGGCTGGGAAATGGTCTGGTTGTTGCCGATCGGCAGCGCGGTGTCTTCATAAGCGCGATGCGCCAGCGCCTCGTCGACAAACAGATGACGCGGCGTGCGGCGGATCACTTCCAGGACTTTGGCGTTCGACACGCCTTCTTCATATAGACGCTGGATCAGGCGTTCGCGCGTACGTTGGGAGGTCATGCCTATGCCGCTGCGCAGGCGGTCGTCGTGTTCGCGCATCAGCTCAGCCCTCCCAGCCAGCCATCCAGACTTCTGAAGGCATCATTGAAGGTGCGATCGAGCTGCAACGGTGTGATGGACACATAACCTTGCATCACGGCATGAAAATCGGTGCCCGGGCCGCCGTCTTCAGCGTCGCCGGCAGCGGCAATCCAGTAACCGGCCTTGCCGCGCGGATCGACCACTTTCATCGGCGCCGCCGCGCGGGCGCGATGACCGAGGCGGGTCAACTGAATGCCACGGATGTGATCGATGGGCAGATTGGGAATGTTCACGTTGAGCACCGTGCGCGGCGGCAGATCCAGCCCGGCGTGGGCCTCGACCAGTTTGCGCGCAAAGTAGGCCGCAGTCGGCAGATTGTCCACCTGACGCGAGACCAGGGAGAAGGCAAACGATGGGCGCTCGAGAAATCGTCCTTCCAGCGCTGCCGCCACGGTTCCGGAATACAGCACGTCGTCACCAAGATTGGCGCCCAGATTAATGCCGGATACCACCATGTCCGCTTCGCGCTCAAGCAAGCCGTTAAGGCCCAGGTGAATGCAATCGGTCGGTGTGCCGTTGAGGCTGATAAAGCCGTTGGCCAGGTATTGCGGGTGCAGCGGACGGTCGAGCGTCAGCGAACTGCTGGCGCCGCTTTTGTCCTGCTCCGGGGCGATAACCACGCATTCGGTGTAATCCGCCAGCGCAGCATAAAGCGCGGCGAGACCGGGCGCGGTTACCCCATCGTCGTTAGAAATCAGAATACGCATGGGCTGTCCGTCTGCCCCACCGGCACCAGATCAACGAGCTCGCGCACCAATACGGTGGCAAAGCATCCGGCCGGGAGGACGAATTCCAGTTGCAGAATGTCAGGTTGGGGATAATGCCACGTCAACCCGCCAATGGGCAGCCGCAGGATGCGACGTTCATGGCTCATGCCGGCGTGGATCAACCAGTCACGCAGATCCGCTTCGCGGGCGGCGATCGCCTGCTCCAGTTCATGGACTGCGCCAGCGGTGGGCGAGTCACCTTCGCCCCACTGCGGACCGGTCGGGTGCAGGTCGAGAATCGCCAGACGCGGGTCGCTGCATTCGGCTTCACCGGCCGGGAAAAAACTGCGGCTGTCGGTGAAGGCCAGCAGATCGCCAACCAGCGCGGTGTTCCAGGTGCCATCGGCGACGCGCGCCGCGAGCACCTGGTTGAACAGAAAGCTACGCGCCGTCGACAGCAACCGCGAACGCACATTGCGCTGTTCCGGCAAAGCCTTGCGCGCCGCCCACGCCCGGGCATCGACAACGTTGCCGCCGTCATGGCCGAAGCGCTGGGCGCCGAAATAATTGGGGATGCCTTGTTTGGCGATCAGTTGCAGCCGCTGTTCAATCGCATCTTTGTCGCCATTGAATTGCGTCAGGCGCAGGGTGAAACCGTTGGCCGAATGCGCACCGCGTTGCAGCTTGCGCTTGTGGCGCGTGGTCTTGAGGATCTTCAGCGTGTCGTTTTCCGCGGCCGACAGATCCGGATCGGCCTTGCCCGGCAACTGCACGCTGAACCACTGTCGGGTCAGGGCCTGACGGTCCTTCAGCCCGGCATAGCTGACGGTACGCAACGGCACGCCGGCTGCCTTGGCAATACGCCGCGCCGCTTCTTCGGTATTGAGGCCGCGCTTTTCCACCCAGATCCACAGGTGTTCGCCGTCACCGCTGAACGGAATATCCAGCACTTCATCGACCTGGAAATCTTCGGCGATGGCTTTCAGTACCGCTGTGCCGAGGGGTTCGCCATAGGCCCGTGAGCCGAGTAATTGCAGTTCATTCATGCGCGCAGCAACAAGGCAACGGAGTGCACGGCGATGCCTTCTTCGCGACCGACAAAGCCAAGCTTTTCGGTGGTGGTAGCTTTGACGTTCACTTGATCCAACTCAACTTGAAGATCCGCCGCGATCAGCGCGCGCATCGATTCGATATGCGGCGCCATTTTTGGCGCCTGGGCAACGATGGTGTTGTCGACGTTGCCGACTTTCCAGCCCTTGGCGTGGATCAGACTGACCACATGACGCAACAGCACACGGCTGTCGGCGCCCTTGAATTGCGGATCGGTGTCCGGGAAGTGTTTGCCGATATCACCCAGCGCCGCCGCGCCGAGCAAGGCATCGCTCAAGGCGTGCAGCAGGACGTCACCGTCGGAATGAGCGAGCAGCCCGAAGCTGTGTGCAATCTGCACGCCGCCCAGAGTAATGAAATCGCCTTCAGCGAAACGGTGCACATCGTAGCCGTGGCCAATACGCATAAAAAAACGCCCCGATTTTTGTCAGGGCGTGATTCTACCTGCATTAACCGCGCAGAGCGCGTGCGTGATGCTGCAAGTGGTCGTCAATGAAGCTTGAGATGAAGAAATAGCTGTGGTCGTAGCCCGGTTGCAGGCGCAGCTCCAGCGGATGCCCCGCTTGTTTTGCGGCGTGTTGCAGGGCCTCGGGTTTCAATTGCGTGGCGAGGAAATCGTCACGATCACCTTGATCGACCAGCAACGGCAACTTCTCCGTCGCCTCCGCGATCAGCACACAGGCGTCCCACTCCTTCCACTTCGAACGGTCTTCGCCCAAATAGTTGGAAAAGGCCTTCTGACCCCACGGGCAATCGATTGGATGGGTAATCGGCGAGAACGCCGACACTGACTGAAAACGCCCGGGATTGCGCAGCGCGCAGACCAATGCGCCGTGGCCGCCCATGGAGTGACCGCTGATACTGCGTTTGTCGGAAGCGGGGAAATGCGCTTCGACCAGAGCAGGCAGTTCCTGCACGACATAGTCATGCATCTGATAGTGCCGCGCCCACGGTTCCTGCGTGGCGTTCAGATAAAACCCGGCGCCGAGACCGAAATCCCAAGCTTTGTCGGCATCATCCGGGACATCCGCGCCACGCGGACTGGTATCCGGGGCGACGATGATCAACCCGAGCTCGGCAGCCATGCGCATCGCACCGGCCTTCTGCATGAAGTTCTCATCGGTGCAGGTCAGGCCTGACAACCAGTACAACACCGGCAGCTTGCCGCCCTGCTCCGCTTGTGGCGGCAGGTACACGGCAAAGACCATGTCGCAATCAAGCACTTCGGAGCGATGGCGATAACGCTTGTGCCAGCCACCAAAACTCTTCTGACAGGAAATGTTTTCCAGATTCATAGCACTTCAGCCGCAAGATGCGAGCTTCAAGCTGCAAGAGGCAATTGCGCCTGCTTGCAGCTTGTGGCTTGTAGCTTGCCGCTGCTCCTTAGAAATGAATGACTGTGCGGATGCTCTTGCCTTCGTGCATCAGGTCGAACGCCTTGTTGATATCTTCCAGGCCCATGGTGTGGGTGATGAAGGTATCCAGCGGGATTTCGCCGCTCTGGGCCATGTCGACGTAGCTTGGCAATTCAGTACGGCCACGCACGCCGCCGAACGCCGAACCGCGCCAGACGCGACCGGTGACTAACTGGAACGGACGGGTAGCGATTTCCTGGCCGGCACCGGCGACACCGATGATGACCGACTCGCCCCAGCCTTTGTGGCAGCACTCAAGCGCAGCGCGCATCAGTTGCACATTGCCGATGCACTCGAAGGAGAAGTCGACGCCGCCATCGGTCATGTCGACGATTACTTCCTGGATCGGACGATCAAAGTCTTTCGGATTCACGCAATCGGTGGCACCGAGTTGTTTGGCGATTTCGAACTTGGCTGGATTGATGTCGATGGCGATGATCCGCGCAGCCTTGGCTTTCACCGCGCCGATCACGGCCGACAAGCCGATACCGCCGAGACCGAAGATGGCCACGGTGTCACCCGGCTTGACCTTGGCGGTGTTGAGCACGGCGCCGATACCGGTGGTGACGCCGCAACCGAGCAGGCAGACCTTTTCCAGCGGCGCGTCTTTGGAGATCTTCGCTACGGAAATTTCCGGCAGTACGGTGTACTCCGAAAACGTCGAAGTGCCCATGTAGTGGAAAATCGTTTCGCCCTTGTAGGAAAAGCGCGAAGTGCCATCCGGCATCAGGCCCTTGCCTTGGGTGGCGCGAATCGCCTGGCAGAGGTTGGTCTTGCCCGACTTGCAGAATTTGCACTGGCCGCATTCCGGGGTGTACAGCGGAATGACGTGATCGCCGACGGCGACCGAAGTCACGCCTTCGCCGATCGCTTCAACGATGGCGCCACCTTCATGGCCGAGGATCGACGGGAAGATGCCTTCCGGGTCTGCGCCGGACAAGGTGTAGGCATCGGTGTGGCAAACCCCGGAAGCGACGACGCGCAGCAATACTTCACCGGCCTTGGGCATGGCGACATCGACTTCTACGATTTCCAGCGGCTTCTTGGCCTCAAAGGCAACGGCGGCGCGCGACTTGATCATGCTGACTCTCCAATGAATCCAGTAAATATAAAAGCAGACAGACAGTGTAGTTCAGCGCGTCCTGAGGAATAATCCGGACCAAAGCAAAACATTATTGCCATATAGGGATAATCAAAGTGTCGGAAAACCGCTGGGAAGGCATCGATGAGTTCGTTGCCGTCGCCGAATGCAATCAATTCACCGCCGCTGCCGAGCGTCTTGGGGTTTCTTCCTCACACATCAGTCGACAAATCGTACGGCTCGAAGAGCGTCTGCAGACGCGACTGCTCTACCGCAGCACCCGGCGAGTTACGTTGACCGAAGCCGGGCAGACTTTTCTGCAGCATTGCCAGCGCCTGCAGGACGGTCGCGAAGAAGCCTTGCGCGCGGTAGGTGATCTGACCAGCGAACCGAAAGGCATGCTGCGCATGACCTGCGCGGTGGCCTACGGCGAACGTTTTATCGTGCCGCTGGTGACTCGCTTCATGGGGCTGTACCCGCAGTTGCGCATCGATATAGAGCTGAGCAATCGCCAACTGGATCTGGTGCATGAAGGGCTGGACCTGGCGATCCGTCTGGGTCGGTTACAGGATTCGCGCTTGGTCGCGACACGTCTGGCACCACGGAGAATGTACCTGTGCGCATCGCCGTCCTACCTGGAACGGTACGGACGCCCACACAGTTTGTCGGAGTTGAGTCGACACAATTGCCTGATCGGCAGTTCGGATATATGGCAACTGGAACAGAACGGCAGGGAATTTTCCCAGCGGGTGCAAGGCAACTGGCGTTGCAATAGTGGGCAAGCGGTGCTGGATGCGGCGCTTCAGGGCGTCGGGTTGTGTCAGTTGCCGGACTATTACGTGCTCGAGCATCTGCACAGTGGCGCGCTGATTTCCTTGCTGGAGGCGCATCAGCCGCCGAATACGGCGGTGTGGGCGTTGTATCCGCAGCAGCGGCATCTGTCGCCGAAGGTGCGCAAGTTGGTGGATTATTTGAAGGTGGGACTGGCTGAAAGGCCGGAGTACAAACTTTGAGTTATTGGTTGCCTGTGCGACCGTTTTCGCGAGCAGGCTCGCTCCCACAATTGACCGAGTTCGACAGCTGAATGCATTCCCTCTGTGGGAGCGAGCCTGCTCGCGAAGGCAATGCCACAGCGACCCCAAATCTCAGCGGCGATTCGCCCAACGCTGGCGCAACCACTCCAGATCTTCCGGCCGGGTCACCTTGAGGTTATCCGCCCGCCCTTCGATCAGACGCGGTGCCAGACCGGCCCATTCCATCGCAGAAGCTTCATCGGTGATCACGGCATCCGCAACCAGGCTATCGGCCAACGCTCGATGCAACGCGCCGAGGCGAAACATCTGCGGCGTATACGCCTGCCAGATCACACTGCGGTCCACCGTTTCAACCACACGACCGTTTTTATCAATGCGTTTGAGCGTGTCGCGAGCGGGCACCGCCAACAGACCACCGACCGGGTCATCCGCGAGTTCGGCAAGCAACTTGTCGAGATCATCGCGACTCAGATTTGGCCGGGCCGCATCGTGCACCAGCACCCAATCGTCATCGTCGGCACCTTGCGCATGCAGATGCAGCAAGGCATTGAGCACCGAAGCAGAACGCTCCGCCCCGCCGCCGACCCGCTGAATGCGTGGATCGCTGACGCAAGCCAGATTCGGCCAATAGGGATCGTCAACAGCAAGACTGACCACCAGGCCCTTAAGGCTCGGGTGATCGAGGAAACAGCCGAGGCTGTGTTCGAGAATTGTGCGCCCGCCCAGTTGCAGATATTGCTTGGGACGGTCCGCGGCCATTCGGGCACCGACGCCCGCGGCAGGAATCACGGCCCAGAAGGCCGGCAGGGAATCGATCATTGGGCCAACTGGTAAAGGGTTTCGCCGTCCTTGACCATGCCCAGTTCGTGACGAGCCCGCTCTTCAACGGTCTCCATGCCTTTTTTCAATTCGCTGACTTCCGCGTCCATCACCCGGTTGCGCTCCAACAGGCCTTCGTTCTCGGCATGTTGTTCGGCGATCTGCTGTTTCAGCTCGGCGACCTGCGCCAGACTGCCATTGCCCACCCACAGGCGGTACTGCAGACCGGCCAGCAGCAAGAGCAAAACAAGAAACAACCAGTAAGGACTGCGCATCGAATATCAGGTATCCAGTGAAAAAAGACAGCCACGCATAATGTTGCAGCATCTGATAGCACGAAGCCTGGAAAGATCCAGGCTTGTGCTTAAGGCATCAGATTAGTGGCAAATCCATCGCTGTCACGACTTTTCCGACACAATCCGGTGTCCTTTGATCAGGTTGCGCTTAACCGCGGAACTCGGCACGGCCGTTGTACTGGGCCTTGCCGTTCAACTGCTCTTCGATACGCAGCAGTTGGTTGTACTTGGAAACGCGGTCGGAGCGGCACAGCGAACCGGTCTTGATCTGGCCAGCCGAGGTGCCCACAGCCAGGTCGGCAATGGTCGAATCTTCGGTTTCGCCGGAGCGGTGCGAGATCACTGCGGTGTAGCCGGCAGCCTTGGCCATCTGGATGGCTTCCAGGGTTTCGGTCAGGGTGCCGATCTGGTTGAACTTGATCAGGATCGAGTTGGCGATCTTTTTATCGATGCCTTCTTTCAGGATCTTGGTATTGGTCACGAACAGGTCGTCGCCCACCAGTTGGGTCTTCTCGCCGATCTTGTCGGTGAGGATTTTCCAGCCGGCCCAGTCGGACTCGTCCAGACCGTCTTCGATGGAGATGATCGGGTAACGCTCGGTCAGACCTTTGAGGTAGTCGGCGAAACCTTCAGCAGTGAACACCTGGCCTTCGCCGGACAGGTTGTACTTGCCGTCTTCGTAGAACTCGCTCGCGGCGCAGTCCAGCGCCAGGGTCACGTCGGTGCCCAGCTTGTAACCGGCGTTGGCCACGGCTTCGGAGATCACTTTCAGCGCGTCTTCGTTGGAAGCCAGGTTCGGTGCGAAACCGCCTTCGTCACCAACGGCGGTGCTCAGGCCACGGGCCTTCAGCACAGCTTTCAAGTGATGGAAAATCTCGGTGCCCATGCGCAGACCTTCCGAGAACGACTTGGCGCCGACCGGCTGCACCATGAATTCCTGGATGTCGACGTTGTTATCGGCGTGCTCGCCACCGTTGATGATGTTCATCATCGGGACCGGCATCGAGTACACACCCGGGGTGCCGTTGAGGTTGGCGATGTGTGCGTACAGCGGCAGATCCTGATCCTGCGCAGCCGCCTTGGCCGCAGCCAGGGACACGGCGAGGATGGCGTTGGCGCCCAGGGTCGCCTTGTTTTCGGTACCGTCGAGCTTGATCATCGCTTGGTCGAGGGCTTTCTGGTCGCTCGGGTCGGTGCCCAGCAGCAGATCGCGGATCGGACCGTTGATGTTGGCTACCGCCTTGAGCACGCCCTTGCCCAGGTAACGGCTCTTGTCGCCATCACGCAGCTCGAGCGCTTCACGCGAGCCAGTGGATGCACCGGACGGCGCGCAGGCGCTGCCGATGATGCCGTTGTCGAGAAGCACGTCCGCTTCCACGGTGGGATTGCCACGGGAGTCGAGAACTTCACGACCTTTGATGTCGACGATTTTTGCCATTGTTGTAAACACTCCAAAGTTGACGAAAACGACGCAGCTAGAGGAAATCTTTATCGTCGGCAAGCGAAGTACAGCGGGCAGACTTGCAGACGACAACGCTCACGCCCGAGGGCATGAGCGACAAATCGTGCGGTACTTTACCGGAGAATCGAGCGTTACGCGGTTTCTACCGTCGGAAAACTCTTCACCAGTTCGTCCAGAGCCTTGAGCTGGGCCAGGAATGGCTCCAGTTTGTCCAGACGCAAGGCGCAAGGGCCGTCGCATTTGGCGTTGTCCGGATCCGGATGCGCTTCGAGGAACAGACCCGCCAGCGACTGGCTCATGCCGGCCTTGGCCAGATCGGTGACCTGCGCGCGGCGACCGCCGGCGGAGTCGGAACGACCGCCAGGCATTTGCAACGAGTGGGTCACGTCGAAGAACACCGGGTATTCGAACTGTTTCATGATGCCGAAGCCGAGCATGTCGACCACGAGGTTGTTGTAGCCGAAGCTCGAACCACGCTCGCAGAGGATCAACTGATCGTTACCGGCTTCCACGCACTTGTTCAGGATGTGTTTCATTTCCTGAGGCGCGAGGAACTGGGCTTTCTTGATGTTGATCACGGCATTGGTCTTGGCCATCGCGACAACGAGATCGGTCTGGCGCGACAGGAAGGCCGGCAGCTGAATGATGTCGCAGACTTCAGCGACGACCGCGGCCTGATGCGGCTCGTGGACATCGGTGATGATCGGCACGCCGAAGGCTTGCTTGATGTCCTGGAAGATGCGCATGCCCTCTTCCAGGCCAGGACCGCGATACGAAGTCACAGAAGAACGGTTGGCCTTGTCGAAGCTGGCCTTGAACACGTAAGGGATACCGAGTTTTTCGGTGACCTTCACGTACTCTTCGCAAACCTGCATGGCCATGTCACGGCTTTCCAGCACGTTCATGCCGCCGAACAGCACCATGGGTTTGTCGTTGGCAATCTCGATGTCGCCGACGCGGATGATCTTCTGTGCCATCGGGTTACGCCTTCTTCTGGTGTTGAGCCAACGCGGCTTTGACAAAACCGCTGAACAGCGGATGGCCGTCGCGTGGGGTCGAGGTGAACTCAGGGTGGAACTGGCAGGCGACGAACCATGGATGATCCGGCGCTTCAACCACTTCGACCAGCGCAGCATCGGCGGAGCGACCGGAAATCTTCAGACCGGCTTCGATGATCTGCGGCAGCAGGTTGTTGTTCACTTCGTAACGGTGACGGTGACGCTCGACAATCACGTCCTTGCCGTAGCAATCATGGACTTTGGAGCCCGGCTCAAGCAGGCAATCCTGTGCGCCGAGACGCATGGTGCCGCCCAGATCGGACGCTTCGGTACGTACTTCGACAGCGCCGGTGGCGTCTTCCCACTCGGTAATAAGACCGACCACCGGATGGCCGCTGGCACGATCGAACTCGGTGGAGTTGGCGTCTTTCCAGCCCAGTACGTTACGGGCGAATTCGATGACCGCCACTTGCATGCCGAGGCAGATGCCGAGGTACGGAACCTTGTTTTCGCGAGCGTACTGAACAGCGGTGATCTTGCCTTCAACGCCACGCAGACCGAAGCCGCCCGGCACCAGAATCGCATCAACACCTTCGAGCAGCGCAGTGCCCTGGTTCTCGATGTCTTCGGAATCGATGTAGCGCAGGTTGACCTTGGTGCGGTTGCTGATGCC
The DNA here is from genome assembly GCF_057291535.1 of Pseudomonas sp. 1L-E-NC-VB-C3. Taxonomy (NCBI): domain Bacteria; kingdom Pseudomonadati; phylum Pseudomonadota; class Gammaproteobacteria; order Pseudomonadales; family Pseudomonadaceae; genus Pseudomonas; species Pseudomonas sp. 1L-E-NC-VB-C3. Next base: position 262,288 of record NZ_JBXAWD010000004.1, read on the forward strand.
AGCATGACTCATCGCTTCGATCAGCGACTTGTACGCGTCGAGCAGCTCCATGTACTTGCCGACCATGGCGATGGTCACTTCGTGTTCCGGGTTCAGCTTGGCATCGACCACTGCGTCCCACTCGGACAGATCGGCGCTGCCGCATTGCAGACCGAAACGCTCGACGACGAAATCGTCCAGGCCCTGCGAGTGCAGGATGCCCGGGATCTTGTAGATGGTATCGGCGTCTTCCAGCGCGATTACCGCACGCTCTTCAACGTTGGTGAATTGCGCGATCTTGCGACGCGAGGACACATCGATCGGGTGATCGGAGCGGCACACCAGCACGTCTGGCTGCAGACCGATCGAGCGCAGTTCCTTGACGGAGTGCTGGGTCGGTTTGGTCTTGGTTTCGCCAGCGGTGGCGATGTACGGCACCAGCGTCAGGTGCATCAGCATCGCGCGCTTGGCGCCGACTTCAAAACGCAACTGGCGGATGGCTTCGAGGAATGGTTGCGACTCGATGTCACCGACGGTGCCACCGATTTCAACCATCGCCACGTCAGCGTCACCGGCACCTTTGATGATGCGGCGCTTGATTTCGTCGGTGATGTGCGGGATCACCTGGATGGTTGCACCCAGGTAGTCGCCACGGCGCTCTTTGCGCAGCACGTGCTCGTAGACACGGCCGGTGGTGAAGTTGTTGTTCTGGGTCATGGTCGTGCGGATGAACCGCTCGTAGTGCCCCAGATCCAGATCGGTCTCGGCGCCGTCGTGGGTGACGAATACTTCACCGTGCTGGAACGGACTCATGGTGCCTGGATCGACGTTGATGTACGGATCCAGCTTCAGCATGGTGACCTTAAGCCCCCGCGCCTCCAGGATAGCCGCCAATGAAGCCGAGGCAATGCCTTTCCCCAATGAAGAAACAACACCGCCCGTGACGAATATGTAGCGCGTCATGAAAAACCCTAGAAGTCTGCGTTAAAGCGGAACGAGCCGCCGGGGAAAGCGAAGGAAGGCCGAAGCCCCCGATCACCTGCATTAATCACAGTGCACCTTTCGAAAAAACCGCCGCGTTGTGACAGACCGGCAGATGAAACACCGGTACGTTGCTCGCTACACATTTTTTGGAATCGCCCAGCAAAGACTGCTTGGTAATCGGCAACTCCTGCAATTCAGGCGAATCCACAGAAGTTGTATCAAGAAGGGAGCGTAGTCTACCGGAATGCTCCTTTCAGCTCAAACCTTGATCTTCGTCTGTTGGCTGCCAGTGCAATGTCCAGCCTTCGTCCATCTGACCAGCAAGACCCGGCAGGTTCGCCACGGCGAGCAATTCTTCGCCACGAAACAGCAGCGGCAATCTGCCACGCACGAAGGCCGGGACCGCGCGCTCGTTGAGCAGACGCTTGAGATCACGGCTGCCGCGCTCGGCCAGTTGCATGACCTCACCGCCTTGCCGATAGGCAATACGCAAAGGCCCGGCTGGAGCATGCCCGTGGAGCACGACGCGTCCGTTATCCGGCAAGCGTAGCGCTGAAGTCGGGGTCTGCCAGTCGGCGCCGATCACTGGCGCGCCCAACCAATTGCCGCTCAGCCACCAGACGCGACCGCCGCTGCGGTGCAGCTCTCCGTCGGCCAAACGCCAGATCGGAGAAGCGTCGGCGCCGGCATTGCACAGTGTTGTCCAACCCGACCAATGGTCAGCATCTGGCAGCCGGGTCAATGGTTCGAGCCAGTGGCTGAGGGCATTTCGCTGGCGCGCGTCAGACAATGCCCTCAATGATGTCAGCTCCAGAGATGGCACACCCAGCCAAGCGAATTCATGGGGCGTTTCGGCTTGTGCGAGATCAATCTGCGCCAGCTCATCGAGCAAGCCCTGCGCCTCACGCAGATGCGCAGCCGTGCGCGCCATGCTGGCCTGCGCTTGCGGCCAGCGTTCGGTGAGGACCGGCATGACTTGATGGCGCAGATAGTTGCGCGAAAACTGCCGGTCCTGGTTCGACGGGTCTTCGATCCAGCGCAACTGATGCGCCTGTGCATAACCTTCCAGCTCAGCACGGCTGACATCCAGCAACGGTCGAACCAGCGTGCCCTGCCCCACTGGACGCTGCTGCGGCATCGCCCCGAGCCCGCGTACACCGGTACCGCGCAACAGCCGAAACAGCAGCGTTTCCGCTTGGTCATCGCGGTGCTGGCCAGTCAGCAACACGTCATTGGTCTGCGTCAGCGAACTGAACGCGGCATAACGCGCATCCCGCGCCGCCCGCTCCAGGCTCGCCCCGCCCTTTACAGTCACCCGCTTCACTTGCAACGGCACGCCCAGCGCATTACAGACGGCCTGGCAATGTTGCGGCCATGCATCGGCCGCAGCCTGAAGGCCGTGGTGGATATGAATGGCGCTGAGCGCAGGGAGGGATTCGGTGTTCGCCAGAGTGGCGAGCAGATGCAGGAGGACGGTGGAATCGAGGCCACCGGAGAAGGCGATGCGCCAGTGAGCGGCGTGGCGCCAAGGCTCAAGGTTCAGCAGAAGACGGGATGGCAAATCAATCGGGGACTGGCCCATATCTGCACCTTTGCCTGGTCCTCTGTGGGAGCGAGCCTGCTCGCGAAAGTGATTTGACATTCAACAATTTCGTCGACTGTCATACCGGTTTCGCGAGCAGGCTCGCTCCCACAGTGATAGCACGCGTCTGATTAGAGACCGTAGCTCATCAGGCGATCGTAACGGCGCTTGAGCAGCGCTTCGTTATCGAACTGCTTGAGCATCGCCAGTTGCGAGCTCAGTTCGGAGCGGATCGAAGCGGCGGCAGCAGCCGGATCACGGTGGGCGCCGCCCAGTGGCTCGCTGATCACTTTGTCGACGATACCCAGGCCTTTCAAACGCTCAGCGGTGATGCCCATTGCTTCAGCGGCATCCGGTGCTTTCTCGGCGGTCTTCCACAGGATCGATGCGCAACCTTCCGGCGAGATCACCGCGTAGGTCGAATATTGCAGCATGTTCAATTGATCGCAGACGCCGATGGCCAGTGCGCCGCCGGAACCACCTTCACCAATTACAGTGGCGATGATCGGAGTCTTCAGACGCGCCATCACCCGCAGGTTCCAGGCAATCGCTTCGCTCTGGTTGCGCTCTTCAGCGTCGATGCCAGGGTAGGCACCCGGGGTGTCGATGAAGGTCAGGATAGGCATCTTGAAGCGCTCGGCCATCTCCATCAGACGGCAGGCCTTGCGGTAGCCTTCCGGACGCGGCATACCGAAGTTGCGGCGAACTTTCTCACGCACTTCACGGCCCTTCTGGTGGCCGATGATCATCACTGGCTGGTCTTCCAGACGGGCGATACCGCCAACGATGGCAGCGTCGTCGGAGAAGTGACGGTCGCCGTGCAGTTCGTCGAACTCGGTGAAGATGTGCTCGATGTAATCGAGGGTGTACGGGCGTTTCGGGTGACGCGCCAGACGTGCGATCTGCCAGCTGGTCAGCTTGCCGAAGATGTCTTCGGTCAGCGTCTTGCTCTTGTCCTGCAGGCGGGAGATCTCATCGCCGATATTCAGCGAATTGTCATTACCGACCAAGCGCAACTCTTCGATCTTGGCTTGCAGGTCGGCGATCGGCTGTTCGAAATCTAGAAAATTCGGGTTCATAGGCGTCCGTCTTGGGTCGTGTCCCAAGTGAGCTTGGGCCGGCCGGTTGTCTATTCGCGCCCTACCTTAAGGGAGAGGCGCGCTGAGGTCGAGATTAAAAATTCAGGTTGTGGGCAAGCGCAATGATGGCACTTGCCGGTCAACGGTATTGGAGGAAGACGTTGTCTCGCCCGAACTGGTCACGCAGGGCTTGAATCAAGGTATCCGCCGGGTCGATCCGCCAGGTCTCGCCGAACTGCAGCAAGGTCTTCGCATCCGGGCTGGTGTACTCCATGGTCACCGGGCACGCGCCGCGATGACGCTTGAGCAGTTCGCCCAACCAGCGTAGCTGATCGCCTTTGAGATCCTGGGTGTGCAGCTTCAGGCGCAGGCTCTCGGCCAGATTGGTCCGCGCATCTTCCATGCTCATCACGCGCTTGACCCGCAGGCGCAGGCCGCCGGAGAAGTCGTCGTTGCTGACCTCGCCTTCGACCACCACCATCGCGTCGGTCTGCAGCAGCGACTGCGCCGAATGGAACGCATCGGCAAACAGCGACGCCTCGATCCGTCCGGAGCGGTCGTCGAGGGTGATGAAGCCCATCTTGTCGCCCTTCTTGTTCTTCATCACCCGCAGGGCAATGATCATCCCCGCCACCGTTTGCGTGTCGCGCGCCGGTTTCAGGTCGATGATGCGCTGACGGGCGAAGCGGCGGATTTCGCCTTCGTATTCGTCGATCGGGTGACCGGTCAGGTACAGGCCCAGGGTGTCTTTTTCACCCTTGAGGCGTTCCTTGAGGGTCAGTTCCTTGGCTTTGCGATGAGACGCGTAAACGTCGGCGTCTTCTTCGACGAACAAGCCACCAAACAGGTCGGCGTGGCCAGAGTCGTGAGTCCGCGCGGTCTGCTCGGCCGCCTTGATCGCTTCTTCCATCGCCGCCAGCAGTACCGCGCGGTTACGGTCGATGTTGGCTTGATAGGCCTTTTGTTCGTCGTGGAAATACGGGCCGAGGCGATCCAGCGCGCCGCTGCGAATCAAGCCATCAAGAGTTCGTTTGTTGATGCGCTTGAGGTCGACCCGCGCGCAGAAATCGAACAGATCCTTGAACGGACCGGCCTGACGCGCTTCGGTGATCGCTTCCACCGGACCTTCACCGACGCCTTTGATCGCGCCGAGGCCGTAAACGATGCGGCCGTCGTCGTTCACCGTGAACTTGAACTCCGAAGTGTTCACGTCCGGCGCGTCGAGGCGCAGCTTCATCGTCCGCACTTCCTCGATCAAGGTCACGACCTTGTCGGTGTTGTGCATATCCGCCGAAAGTACCGCGGCCATGAACGGCGCCGGGTAGTGAGCTTTCAGCCAAGCGGTCTGGTACGACACCAGGCCGTAAGCGGCGGAGTGGGACTTGTTGAAGCCGTAACCGGCGAATTTCTCCACCAGGTCGAAAATGTTACCGGCAAGATCCGCGTCGATGCCGTTGGTCGCGCAACCCTCGATGAAGCCGCCGCGCTGCTTGGCCATTTCTTCGGGCTTTTTCTTACCCATCGCCCGACGCAGCATGTCCGCACCGCCGAGGGTGTAACCGGCCATGACCTGGGCAATCTGCATCACCTGTTCCTGATACAGGATGATGCCGTAAGTCGGCGCCAGTACCGGCTTGAGGCCGTCGTACTGGTAGTCCGAGTGCGGATAGGCCAGTTCGGCGCGACCGTGCTTACGGTTGATGAAGTCGTCCACCATGCCCGATTGCAGCGGACCGGGACGGAACAGTGCAACGAGTGCGATCAAGTCTTCCAGGCAGTCGGGCTTGAGCTTTTTGATCAGCTCTTTCATGCCCCGGGATTCAAGCTGGAACACCGCCGTGGTTTCGGCTTTTTGCAGCAACTGGTAGGTCGGCTTGTCGTCGAGCGGGATAAAGGCGATATCGAGCGGCGGCTCGTTGACCTTGGCGCGGTCACGGTTGATGGTTTTCAGCGCCCAGTCGATGATCGTCAGGGTACGCAGGCCGAGGAAGTCGAACTTCACCAGACCGGCGGCCTCAACGTCGTCCTTGTCGAACTGGGTCACCAGACCGTCACCGGCCTCGTCGCAATAGATCGGCGAGAAGTCGGTGAGTTTGGTCGGCGCGATCACCACACCACCGGCGTGCTTGCCGACGTTACGCACCACGCCCTCAAGCTTGCGCGCCATCTCCCAGATTTCCGCCGCTTCTTCATCGACCTTGATGAAGTCGCGCAGGATTTCTTCCTGTTCGTAGGCTTTTTCCAGGGTCATGCCGACTTCGAACGGAATCATCTTCGACAGACGATCCGCCAGGCCATAGGACTTGCCCTGCACCCGCGCCACGTCACGGACCACAGCCTTGGCGGCCATGGAACCGAAGGTGATGATCTGGCTCACCGCGTTGCGGCCGTATTTCTCGGCCACGTAATCGATCACCCGGTCACGACCGTCCATGCAGAAGTCGACGTCGAAGTCGGGCATGGAGACCCGTTCCGGGTTGAGGAAACGTTCGAACAGCAGGTCATATTCCAGCGGGTCGAGGTCGGTGATCTTCTGTACGTAAGCCACCAGCGAACCGGCACCCGACCCACGGCCCGGACCTACCGGCACGCCGTTGTTCTTGGCCCACTGGATAAAGTCCATCACGATCAGGAAGTAACCGGGGAAGCCCATCTGGATGATGATATCCAGCTCGAAATTCAAGCGGTCGACGTAGACCTGACGCTTGGCTTCGTAGTCTTCGGTGGTGTCTTTGGGCAGCAGCACAGCCAAGCGTTCTTCGAGACCTTCGAAGGAGACCTTGCGGAAATATTCGTCGATGGTCATGCCATCGGGAATCGGGAAGTTGGGCAGGAAGTGTGTGCCCAGCTTCACTTCGATGTTGCAGCGCTTGGCGATCTCGACGGTGTTTTCGATGGCGTCGGGAATATCGCTGAACAGCTCGAGCATTTCCTCGGCGCTTTTCAGGTATTGCTGATCGCTGTAATTCTTCGAACGACGCGGGTCATCGAGGGCGCGGCCCTCACCGATGCACACACGAGTTTCGTGGGCGGCGAAGTCTTCCTGCTTGATGAAACGCACATCGTTGGTCGCCACCAGCGGTGCGCCAAGCTTGTCGGCCAGTGCCACGGCGCCGTGCAGCTGTTCTTCATCGTTGGGGCGGTTGGTGCGCTGGATTTCCAGATAGAAGCGATCCGGGAACACCGCCATCCACTCGCGCGCCAGCGCTTCGGCTTCCGCCGGATTGCCGCCGATCATGGCCATGCCGATCTCGCCTTCTTTGGCGGCGGACAGCATGATCAAACCTTCGTTGGCCTCGGCCACCCATTCGCGCTCGACGATGACCATGCCGTTGCGCTGGCCTTCGATGAAGCCACGCGAGATCAATTCGGTGAGATTGCGATAACCCTGAGCGTTCATCACCAGCAGGCTGAGGCGGCTCAGCGGTGCATCCGGGTCCTTGTTCGCCAGCCACAGGTCGGCGCCGCAGATCGGCTTGATGCCGGCGCCCATGGCGTTTTTATAGAACTTGACCAGGGAACACATGTTGTTCTGGTCGGTGACCGCGACCGCCGGCATGTTCATGGCGGTCAGCGCCTTGACCAGCGGCTTGATCCGCACCAGCCCGTCGACCAGGGAGTATTCAGTGTGCAGGCGTAGATGAACGAATGAAGCCGGCATAGTGATCCTGTCCAGTTACATAGAGACAACGAGGCCCGGATTGTACCGGGCCTCGAATAAAACATCAGCCTTGGGCCTAAACCTGCGTCAGGCTTTCCCGCGCCTCATAAGCCAGGCGTACCGGGGCGAACGAGCGGCGGTGAATCGGCGTCGGGCCGAGCCGCGCCAGTGCTTCCAGATGAACGGGCGTCGGGTAGCCTTTATGGCCGCCGATGCCGTAGCCCGGGTAGATCAATTCGAACGCAGCCATTTCGCGATCACGACTGACCTTGGCCAGAATCGACGCCGCCGCGATCGCCGGCACCTTGCCGTCGCCCTGAATCACCGCCTCGGCGCGCATCGGCAAATGCGGGCAGCGGTTACCGTCGATCATCGCCAGTTTCGGCTGAATGTGCAGACCGGCAACCGCGCGCTGCATGGCCAGCATGGTCGCGTGGAGGATATTCAGATCGTCGATTTCTTCGACTTCGGCGCGGGCGATGCACCAGCTCAGGGCCTTTTCGCAGATCTCGTCATAGAGCTTTTCGCGCTTGGCTTCGGTGAGTTTTTTCGAGTCATCGAGGCCGAGGATCGGCCGGTTCGGATCGAGAATTACCGCAGCTGTCACCACCGCACCGCACAACGGACCACGACCGACTTCATCAACACCGGCGACCAGTTCTTCGACTTCGGCTACCAGAGTGAAATCCAGGCCCATTTGCATGCTTGTCTTGCTCATTGTGGTTTGCCGATCAGGTCAAGGACGGCTTGCGCCGCCTGATTGGAAGCATCGCGCCGCAGCGTGCGGTGGATCTCGTCGAAACCGCGGGTCTGTTCATCACCACCATCGATCAAGGGCGACAGTGCCTGCGCCAAGGCTTCGACAGTCGCATCATCCTGCAACAACTCCGGCACCAGCAAGCGCTGGGCGAGCAAGTTGGGCAGCGACACGTACGGGCTCTTGACCATGCGCTTCAGAATCCAGAACGTCAGCGGCGCCAACCGATACGCCACCACCATCGGCCGCTTGTACAGCAGCGCTTCAAGGGTAGCAGTGCCGGAGGCGATCAACACTGCGTTGCACGCGGCGAGCGCCAGATGAGATTTACCGTCGAGCAAGGTTACCGGCAAATCCCGGCCAGCAAGCAAGGCCTCGAGTTGCACCCGGCGTTCCGGGTTTGCACAAGGCATGACAAAGCGCACGCCCGGACGCATGCCGCGCAGACGTTCGGCGGTGTCGAGGAACAGCGCACCGAGGCGACTGACTTCCCCGCCACGGCTGCCCGGCATCAGCGCTACCAGCGGGCCGTCGGCCAAGCCCAGTTCGGTGCGCGCAGCGGCGCGGTCGGCTTGCAGCGGAATGGTATCGGCCAAGGAGTGACCGACGAAACGCACCGGCACGCCTTTCTCTTCGTAGAATTTCGCCTCGAACGGCAACAGGGTCAGCATCAGATCGCAGCCTTCGCGGATCTTCAGCACCCGCTTCTGCCGCCACGCCCATACCGACGGGCTGACGTAATGCACGGTCTTGATCCCGGCCTGACGCAGCTTGAGTTCGATATTGAGGTTGAAATCCGGCGCATCGATGCCGATGAACACGTCCGGCTTCGCGGCGATCAGTGTGGCAATCAGCTCTTTGCGGCGTTTGAGTAACTCACGCAGCCGACCGAGGACCTCCACCAGCCCCATGACCGACAAGCGCTCCATGGGAAAGTACGAGGTCAGGCCTTCAGCCTGCATCAGCGGACCGCCGACGCCGATGAACTCGACTGTCGGGTGCTGAGTCTTGAGCGCGCGCATGAGGCCGGCGCCGAGAATGTCACCGGAAGCCTCACCCGCCACCAGCGCAATACGCAGACTGGCCATGATCAGCGGGTGATGCCGCGAGTCGACGCCTGGATCGAATCGCGGAACACGGCGACTTCAGGGAACTGCGCAGACGGCTCGGCCAGCTCTGCCAGCGCCTGCTCGACCGTCAGGCCTTGGCGGTAGACAGTCTTGTAGGCGCGGCGCAGCGCATGAATCGCGTCTTCGCTGAAACCGCGACGGCGCATGCCTTCGAAGTTCATGCTGCGCGCTTCGGCGGGGTTGCCGAATACGGTGACGAACGCCGGAACGTCCTTGCCGATCGCTGTGCCCATGCCGGAAAAGCTGTGGGCGCCGATGTGGCAGTACTGATGCACCAGGGTAAAACCGGAGAGGATCGCCCAGTCGTCAACGTGTACATGCCCGGCCAACGCAGTGTTGTTGACCAGAATGCAGTGATTGCCGATGACGCTGTCATGGCCGATGTGGGCATAGGCCATGATCAGGTTGTGATCACCCAGTGTGGTTTCCGAACGGTCCTGCACGGTGCCACGGTGAATGGTCACGCCTTCGCGGATGACGTTGTGGTCACCGATCACCAGACGGGTTTCCTCGCCTTTGTACTTCAGATCCGGGGTGTCTTCGCCTACCGAAGAAAACTGGTAGATGCGATTGTGTTTACCAATGCGGGTCGGCCCCTTGAGGATCACATGCGGCCCGATCACGGTACCCTCGCCGATTTCCACACCTGCGCCGATGATCGACCACGGGCCGACCTCGACGCCGTCAGCCAGAACGGCGGACGGATCGATGATTGCGCGAGGGTCAATCAAACTCATACTTTCTGTTCCGCGCAGATGATTTCTGCCGAGCAGACCGGCTTGCCGTCCACCGAAGCCTGGCATTCGAACTTCCAGATCTTGCGCTTGCAGCTGATGAAAGTCGCTTCAAGGATCAACTGATCGCCCGGCTTGACTGGCTGGCGGAAGCGCAGCTTGTCGGAACCGACGAAGTAATACAGGGTGCCGTCGGCCGGTTTGACGTCGAGCATCTTGAAACCGAGGATCCCGGCAGCCTGAGCCATCGCTTCGATGATCAGCACGCCCGGCATGATTGGATGCGCAGGGAAGTGACCGTTGAAGAACGGTTCATTGATGCTGACATTCTTGTAGGCGCGAATTCGCTTGCCTTCAGTGTCCAGTTCCACCACCCGGTCCACCAGCAGGAACGGGTAACGGTGAGGCAGGTATTCGCGAATCTCGTTGATGTCCATCATTTCAGGGGAAAGCCTATGTAAAGATTGGGAGCGCGACTGACGCGCACTCCTCTAGCAAATCAAGGAGGCAGTCCAGAGGCTGTGCACACTTGATATGGAAATGGTATCAGCCATCAGATGAAGCATTACCGTCAGGGGTCACTTCCCCAACGCGCTTTTCCAGCTGTTTCAACCGTCGCGCGATGTCATCGAGCTGACGGATTCGGGCCGCGCTTTTGCGCCATTCGGCCGCCGGTTGCATGGCTGTGCCGGAAGAATAGGCGCCCGGCTCGGTAATCGAGTGAGTCACCATGGTCATCCCGGTCAGGAAAACGTTGTCGCAAATATCAATGTGGCCGACCAGACCTACACCGCCAGCGAGCATGCAGTGCTTGCCGATCTTGGTGCTGCCGGAAATGCCAACACACGCAGCCATGGCGGTGTGATCACCGACCTGGACGTTGTGCGCGATCTGAATCTGGTTGTCGAGCTTCACACCGTTGCCAATCACCGTATCGGCCAGAGCGCCGCGGTCGATGGCGGTGTTCACGCCAATCTCGACATCGTCGCCGATGGTCACGCCACCGATCTGGGCGATTTTCTGCCAGACACCTTTTTCGTTGGCGAAGCCGAAGCCCTCACCGCCGATCACTGCGCCGGACTGAATAACCACACGCTTGCCGATGCGCACATCGTGATAGAGCGTGACGCGCGGAGCCAGCCAGCCGCCTTCACCGATTTCGCTGCGCGCGCCGACTACGCAATGCGCGCCCAGCGTGACCTGTGCAGCGATGCGTGCACCGGCTTCGATCACCACGAACGGACCGATGCTGGCACTTGGATCAACCACTGCGTCCGCCGCGATCACCGCTGTCGGATGAATCCCGCCAGCCGCTTTTGGCTTTGGATCGAACAGATGCGAGATGCGTGCGTAGGCCAGGTAAGGATCCGGCACCACCAAGGCATTACCGGCGAAACCTTCGGCGTCGGCTTCCTTGAGCAGCAGTGCAGCTGCCTGAGAACCGGCCAGGTATTTGCGGTATTGGGGATTTGCCAGAAAGCTCAACTGAGCTGGGCCAGCCTCTTGCAAAGTGGCTAGCCCAGTAATTTGCGTCTCGGGGTCGCCACGCAGGGTGGCGCCGAGGTGCTCGGCCAACTGGCCGAGCCTGATAGTCACGGTCATGGGTTACTTCAGCTGATTCATGCGCTCGATAACCTGGCGCGTGATGTCGTACTGAGGTTTGACATCGATGACTGCGCCACGCTCGAACACCAGGTCAAAACCACCTTTCTTGATGACTTCTTCCACGGCACTGTCCAGTTTCGGCTTCAGTTGCTTGAGCATTTCACGGTCGGCAACGGCTTTGGCTTCATTCAGTTCCTTGGACTGGAACTGGAAGTCACGAGCCTTTTGCTTGAATTCCAGCTCCAGACGCTCACGCTCGCCCTGCTGCATTTTGTCGCCACCGGCCATCAGACGGTCCTGAATGCCTTTGGCGCTGCTTTCCAGGGTTTTCAGCTTGGTCAGTTGCGGACCGAACTTCTTCTCTGCATCCACCGCGTACTTCTTCGCCGCGTCGGATTCCAGCAGAGCCATCTGATAGTTCAGCACGGCAATTTTCATGTCGGCGAACGCCGGGCCTGCCACCAGTACGGAGGCCAGGAGAACCAATTGAGTCAACTTACGCACGATGCACTCCTACAAAATCCATTGTCGTTATCTTGGGTCAGACGCTTAGAACGTCTGGCCGAGGGAGAATTGGAACACTTGAGTTTCAGCGTCATCCGGTTTCTTGATCGGCATCGCCAGGGCGAAGCTCAACGGACCCAGTGCGGTGACCCAGGTCACGCCGACACCTACGGAACTGGCCATGTTGCTCAGGCTGATGTCGTTGCACTTGGTGTTGGACGACGAACCATTGGCGTTCGTAGTGTCCTTGCACTGCGAGTCAAACACGTTACCGACATCCCAGAAGACCGAAGTACGCAGGGAACGCTGATCCTTGACGAATGGCAGCGGGAACAGAACTTCTACACCGCCCTGGATAAGGACGTTACCACCGAACGGCAGCGGATCCTGGTCCGGGTCAGCGATAGTGCCAGGGTTGTTACCACGGCTCGGCGTACTACGCGGGCCGAGGGTGCTGTCCTTGAAGCCACGAACCGAGTTGAAACCACCGGCATAGTAGTTTTCATAGAACGGCAGACCATCGGTCGAACCGTAACCATCGCCATAACCGAGTTCGGAGTGCAGGCGCAGTGTGTAGTTTTCGGTGATCGGCTGGAACAGCTGACCACGGTAGTCAAGTTTGAAGAACGACAGGTCGCTGCCAGGAATGGTGGTTTCCAGGGTCAGGCTCTGGGAACGACCACGGGTCGGCAACACGCCTTTGTTCAGGGTCGACTCGGACCAACCGGCCGAGGCCTTGAAGTTCAGGTAGTTGTCGCCTTCCTTCTCGACGAAATCGAAAATCTCGTCAACGGTATAGCGACCGGTGTTGATCTTGTCCTGCTGGGCAGACAGACCGAACGTCAGACGCGAAGTCTCACTGATCGGGTAGCCGACGTTCACGCCCGCACCGAGGCTGTCTACCGCATAGCTGGAAATATCGGCATCGAGTTCATCGTAGTCGGTGGTGCGATAGAACGCGTTGTAACCCAGGCTCACGCCGTCGGCGGTCCAGTATGGGTCAACGTAGCCGAAGTTGTAGCGGCTCTGGTATTCGCTGCGGGTCAGGCCGATGCTGACGCGGTTACCGGTACCGAGGAAGTTGTTCTGGGTAATCGAACCACCAAGGATCAGACCGGCGCTCTGGGCGAAACCGACGCTGGCGGTGATCGAACCGGAAGCCTGCTCTTCAACGGCGTAGTTCACATCGACCTGGTCGTCGACACCTGGCACGGCCGGAGTTTCAACGTTGACTTCCTTGAAGAAGCCCAGGCGCTCCAGACGGGTCTTGGACTGGTCGATCAGGTAGGTCGAAGCCCAGCCACCTTCCATCTGACGCATTTCACGACGCAGCACTTCGTCCTCGGACTTGGTGTTGCCACGGAAATTGATGCGGTTTACGTAGGCACGCTTACCCGGATCGACAGCGAAGAGGATGTCCACAGTGTGGTCATCATCGTGCGGCTGAGGCACGCCGTTGACGTTGGCGAATGTGTAGCCTTCGTTACCCAGACGACGGGTGATCAGCTCGGAGGTGGTGGTCATCAGCTTGCGCGAGAACACCTGGCCCTTCTGCACGAGCAACAGCGACTTGATCTGGTCTTCAGGGACTTTCAGGTCACCGCTGAGCTTGACGTCACGAACGGTGTACTTCTCGCCTTCGGTGACGTTGACAGTAATGTAGACGTGCTTCTTGTCCGGGGTAATCGATACCTGGGTCGAAGCGATGTCCATGTTGATATAGCCGCGGTCCAGATAGTAGGAACGCAGACGCTCCAGGTCACCGGAAAGTTTTTCACGGGCATATTTGTCATCGTTCTTGAAGAACGACAGCCAGTTGGTGGTTTTCAGTTCGAACAGGTCGGTCAGGTCTTCCTCAGGGAAAACCGTATTGCCTACCACGTTGATGTGCTGAATGGCGGCAACGGTACCTTCGTTGATCTTCACCTTCAGACCCACGCGGTTACGCGGCTGCGAAACCACTTCGGTGTCAACGGTTGCCGAGTAGCGACCCTGGGCGACGTACTGACGTTGCAGCTCGTTACGCACACCCTCGAGGGTGGCGCGCTGGAAGATTTCGCCTTCGGCCAGACCGGATTGCTTGAGGCCCTTCATCAGGTCCTCAGTAGAGATCGCCTTGTTGCCTTCGATCTCGATACTGGCGACCGATGGACGCTCGACCACGGTGATGACCAGAACGTTGCCTTCGCGGCCCAGCTGGATATCTTGAAAGAAACCGGTTTTGAACAACGCACGAGTGGATTCCACCAGGCGACGATCATCCGCCTGCTCGCCGACGTTCAACGGCAAGGCACCAAAGACGCTACCCGCGGAGACCCGCTGGAGGCCATTGACGCGAATATCAGAGATAGTGAAGGACTCGGCGTGAACTTCGGCGATCATCAATACGGTGAGAACCGCAGTTAGCAGCAGACGTTTCATGAAGTCCTTTCTTATTCCAACTGGCAATAAACAAACTGCCGCAAAATGCGGCAGATTCGCAATTCAGCGAAGCGTTACAGTCGACCCAGATCGTTGACCAGAGCAAGCAACATCACCCCGACCACCAAACTGATACCGATCTGTATCCCCCAACCTTGCACCCGATCCGACAAGGGGCGACCACGCACCCACTCGATCAGATAAAACAACAAATGCCCCCCATCCAGTACAGGAATGGGCAGCAAATTCAGAACGCCCAGGCTAATACTCAGATAAGCAAGGAAATTCAGGAAATCAGCGACGCCCGACTGGGCAGAAGCGCCCGCCACTTTAGCAATGGTTATCGGTCCACTCAAGTTTTTTACCGAGAGCTCGCCGAACAGCATTTTCTTCAGTGAATCCAGCGTCAGAATGCTCATGGTCCAAGTGCGACGGGCACCCTCGCCAATCGCGGCCAGCGGGCCATAGCTGACTTCGCGGATCATTTCCGGTGGCCAGTCGATGGCTTTGACGCCAGCGCCCAGATAACCGCTTGGCGATTTGCTTTCACCGCGCGCCGCCAGGGTCACAGGGACGTCGATTTGAGCATTGTCGCGCTCGATGCGCAGCATGATTTTGGTATCAGGACGCGTACGAACGGTATCGACCACTTGCTGCCAGTCATCGAGCGGCTGGCCATCAAGCGCCAGCAAGCGATCGCCGGTTTTCAGCCCGGCGGCCTGGGCCGGACCTTTCGGGTCCAGCTCGGCAAGCACCGGCGGCAAGGCCGGACGCCAAGGACGAATGCCCAGCGAGCGGATCGGATCCGGCTCGTCGGCACCTTTTAGCCAGTTATCCAGTGCCAGCGTGCGCGGTGATTCTGCCGTCGAACCCTGCTCGCGCACCAGCAATTGAATCGCACCGCTTTCACCGAGACGACGCACCAGTTGCAAATTGACCGCAGCCCAACCGGACGTTGGCTCGCCATCGATCGAGACGATCTCCTGACCCGCGTTCAGACCCGCCTTGGCGGCAATGCTGCCAGACTCGACCGCGCCGATGACCGGCCGCACCTGCTCGCTGCCGAGCATCGCCAGCACCCAGAAAAACACCAGCGCCAGCAGGAAGTTGGCAATCGGGCCGGCAGCAACAATGGCGATACGCTGACGTACCGATTTGCGATTGAACGACTGATCAAGTTGATCAACCGGCACTTCGCCTTCGCGCTCATCGAGCATCTTGACGTAGCCGCCCAGCGGAATCGCAGCGACCACGAACTCGGTGCCCTGCTTGTCATGCCAGCGCAGCAGCGGCATGCCAAAGCCCACGGAGAAACGCAGAACCTTGACGCCACAGCGACGCGCGACCCAGAAGTGGCCGAATTCGTGGAAGGTGACCAGCACACCCAGGGCGATCAGGGTGCCGGCAATCATATAGAGCGCGCTCATCTACTTTCTCCGCAATCCTGTTCAGTGTCGCGTGTCGCCGTTGTGTTGCAAAAACTATCGGCCGTGCCGACTCAACCATTGCTCGGCCAGCAATCGCGCTTTCGCGTCCGCCGTAAATACGGCATCCAGATCGTTCAGCGCCACCACCGGCTCCAGATTCAAGACTTCCTCGATGATACTCGCGATTTCCAGGTAGCAAACCCGTCCGTCGAGAAACGCTGCAACCGCCACTTCATTGGCCGCGTTAAGCATCGCCGGCGCGCTGTCGCCAGCTTCGGCCGCCTGACGGGCCAAACGCAGGCAGGGGAAACGGCTTTCATCGGGCGCTTCGAAATCCAGTCGTGCAATGGCGAACAGATCAAGTGGCGCTACGCCGGAATCGATACGCTCCGGCCAGGCCAGGGCATTGGCGATCGGGGTGCGCATGTCGGGGTTGCCCAATTGCGCCAGCACCGAGCCATCGACGTAATCCACCAGAGAATGGATCACGCTCTGCGGATGGATCACTACTTCGACCTGAGCCGGCTTGGCGTCGAACAACCAGCAGGCTTCGATCAGTTCCAGGCCCTTGTTCATCATGCTCGCTGAATCCACGGAGATCTTGCGCCCCATGGACCAGTTCGGATGTGCACACGCCTGCTCAGGCGAAACATTCGCCAGCTCGGACATCGGTGTCTGCCGGAAAGGCCCGCCAGAGGCTGTCAGCAAAATCCGCCGCACACCCACC
Organism: Pseudomonas sp. 1L-E-NC-VB-C3; assembly: GCF_057291535.1. Classification (NCBI taxonomy): domain Bacteria; kingdom Pseudomonadati; phylum Pseudomonadota; class Gammaproteobacteria; order Pseudomonadales; family Pseudomonadaceae; genus Pseudomonas; species Pseudomonas sp. 1L-E-NC-VB-C3. The sequence continues at coordinate 278,878 of NZ_JBXAWD010000004.1, forward strand.
GAGCTCAAGCCGCGGGCGAAATCCGCTGGCATGCATTGAAAAATCGCATTGTGTTCGCTGTCGATCGGCAGCAGTACCGAACCGCTTTTGCGCACGGCCTGCATGAACAGAGCGCCGGACATCACCAGCGCTTCTTTATTGGCCAGCAGAATCTTCTTGCCCGCCTCGACCGCCGCCAGTGTCGGACGCAGCCCGGCCGCACCGACGATGGCCGCCATTACTGCATCGACTTCGGGCGCGGAGGCAACCTGGCACAGACCCTCCTCGCCTACCAGGACGCGAGTCGGCAAACCGGCTGCACGCAAGTCATCCTGCAAACCGCGCGCCGCGGCCACTTCAGGCACCACGGCAAACTGCGGCACATGGCGCACGCACAAGGCGAACAACTCACTGAGGCGTGTGAAACCACTCAATGCAAAAACCTGATAACGCTCAGGATGACGCGCAATCACATCCAGGGTGCTCAGACCGATCGAACCGGTCGCACCCAACACCGTAATCTGCTGGGGACGACTCACGGTGCGGCCATCCAGAGCAATACGGCGAACACCGGAATGGCTGCGGTCAGGCTGTCGATGCGATCCAGCACGCCACCATGCCCGGGCAGCAGATTACTGCTGTCCTTGATGCCGGATTGGCGCTTGAACATGCTCTCGGTGAGATCGCCGACAACGGAAATGAAGACGATCACTGCCGCGCCCATCAGGCCTTTGAGCAGCTCGGCCACAGTCCAGTCGCGCACCAGCCCGACGATCGCAGTGATCACCAGACTCAGCGCCAGACCACCGTACACGCCTTCCCAGCTCTTGCCCGGGCTGACCTGCGGCGCGAGCTTGCGCTTGCCGAACTTGCGCCCGGAAAAGTAAGCACCGATGTCCGCACCCCAGACCAACACCATCACCGCCATGATCAACCAGTTACCCAGCGGGTACTGCTTGATCTGCACCAGACCCTGCCACGCAGGCAGCAGGATCAGCAGACCAATCAGCAGTTTGGTCGCCGCTGTGGACCAGTGCGCGCTGGAGCGTGGATACGTCAGCACCAGATAAGTCGCAATCGCCCACCAGATTACCGATGCACCGAGCACCCAAGGCGCAAGCCCGGGCAGCACGTACATGACAAACAGCATCAAGGCGACCACGGCGGCAAAGCCGACGCGGAACGATTGTGCGGTGAAGCCGGCCAGACGCGCCCATTCCCACGCACCGAGACTGACTACCAGACCGATGAACAGCGCGAAGCCGGCACCTTTGAGCAGGAAAAACCCGCACAAGGCGATCGGCAGCAGGATCAGTGCAGTGATGATTCGTTGTTTAAGCATTAAACCCGGGCTCCAGCTTCGACCTGTTCGCTCGTTTTACCGAAGCGACGCTGGCGTGAAGCGAAATCGGCCAGCGCGGTGCGCATGGCGTCGTGTTTGAAGTCCGGCCAGAACAGGTCGGAGAAGTACAGCTCGGCGTAGGCCAGCTGCCACAGCAGGAAGTTGCTGATGCGATGCTCGCCACCGGTGCGGATGCACAGGTCAGGCAACGGCAGATCGCCGGTGGCCAGACAAGTCTGCAGCAGATCCGGGGTAATGTCCTCCGGGCGCAAGTGCCCGGCCTGGACTTCACGCGCCAGACGCTGCGCGGCCTGAGCGATATCCCACTGACCGCCATAGTTGGCGGCGATCTGCAGGACAAAGCGGTTGGCACCGACCGTCATGGCCTCGGCCTCGCGCATCGCCGCCTGAAGCTCAGGGTGGAAGCGCGAACGATCGCCAATGATGCGCAGGCTGATGTTGTTGTCGTTGAGACGCTTGGCCTCACGACGCAGCGCCTTGAAGAACAGATCCATCAAGGCACTGACTTCATCGGCCGGGCGCTGCCAGTTTTCACTGGAGAAGGCGAACAGGGTCAGGACTTCGACCTTGGCCTCAGCGCACACCTCGATCACCGCCCGCACAGCATCCACGCCCGCTTTATGCCCGGCGACACCCGGCATAAAGCGTTTTTTCGCCCAGCGATTATTGCCATCCATGATGATCGCGACATGGCGCGGCACCGCGGACGGCGCAGTCTGCTTGGTCTTGTCCATTTAAAGCTCGACCCTTATACGGCCATCAGGTCTTTTTCTTTCTCGTCCGTGGCCTTGGTGATCTGGGCCTCGGATTCTTTGGTCAGCTTGTCGATATCAGCGATGGCACGACGTTCTTCGTCTTCGCTGATTTCCTTGTCCTTGACCAGTTTCTTCAGCTCGCCCAAGGCATCACGACGGATGTTGCGCACAGCAACGCGCGCGTCTTCCGCTGCGCTGCGCGCCTGCTTGGTGAAACCTTTGCGCGTTTCCTCGGTGAGGGCCGGCATCGGGATCAGCAGCAACTCGCCCAGGTTGGTCGGGTTGAGGTTCAGCCCAGCGCTCTGGATCGCCTTGTCGACGGCAGCGAGCATGTTGCGCTCGAAGGCCACGACCTGCAGGGTGCGCGAATCTTTCACGGTGACGTTGGCAACGCCGCTCAGCGGAGTGTCAGTGCCGTAGTAAGGCACCATGACGCTGCCGAGGATGCTCGGGTGAGCCTTGCCGGTACGAATCTGGCCGAACGCGTGGTTCAGAGATTCCAGGGATTTCTGCATACGCGCTTGGGCGTCTTTCTTGATTTCGTTGATCATTGTTGGCCTTCCTCGATCAAAGTCCCTTCAGCGCCGCCGTGCACGATGTTCAGCAGGGCGCCGGGCTTGTTCATGTTGAATACGCGCAGCGGCATCTTGTGATCGCGGCACAGGCAGATGGCAGTCAGATCCATTACGCCCAGCTTGCGATCCAGTACTTCATCATAAGTCAGATGATCGAACTTCTCGGCATGCGGGTCTTTGAACGGGTCTGCGGTGTACACGCCATCAACCTTGGTGGCCTTGAGCACAACGTCGGCGTCGATTTCGATTGCACGCAGGCAGGCTGCCGAATCCGTGGTGAAGAACGGATTGCCGGTACCGGCCGCGAAGATCACGACGTCTTTGGAGTTCAGGTGGCGCATGGCTTTGCGGCGATCGTAATGATCGGTCACACCGACCATGGAGATGGCGGACATGACGATGGCCGAGATATTGGCACGTTCCAGCGCATCGCGCATGGCCAGGGCGTTCATCACAGTGGCCAGCATGCCCATGTGGTCGCCCGTGACCCGATCCATCCCGGCCTTGCTCAGGGCTTCGCCACGGAACAGGTTGCCACCGCCGATGACCAGACCGACCTGCACGCCGATGCCGACCAGCTGGCCGACTTCCAGCGCCATGCGATCCAGTACCTTAGGATCGATCCCGAACTCTTCCGAGCCCATCAGGGCCTCGCCGCTAAGCTTGAGTAGAATGCGTTTATAGCGAGCCTGATAACCACTGCCCTGCTGAGCCATTGCGAATCTCTCCTGCGGCGTATTTAAAATTCTTTGCGAGCTGTTTACAGCTGGCGTTCACTCTAGCTTGGCGCTGCTGCAGCGCCATCGGAACATGGCTTTGTAAGTCAGTTCCGGGTGGAAACCAAATAAAAAATTGGTACCCCATCTGAAAAGAGGCTGCGCGCGTTAGCGGGCAGCCTCTTTCGGGCGACAGTTGAAAACTGTCTTATTGCTTGGCGGCAGCCAGCTGGGCAGCAACTTCTTCAGCGAAGTTGTCGACCGGCTTCTCGATGCCTTCGCCTACTTTGAAGTAAGTGAAGGAAACGATTTCAGCGCCGGCTTTCTTGGCCAGCTCGCCAACCTTGACTTCAGGGTTCTTGACGAACGCCTGCTCGACCAGGCTCGCTTCTGCCAGGAACTTGCTGATACGGCCTTTGACCATGTTCTCAACAATGTTTTCTGGCTTGCCTTTGATCTTTTCTTCGTTCAGCTGCAGGAACACAGCTTTCTCACGCTCGATCGCTTCGTCGGAGACTTGCGAAGGCAGCAGGAACTCAGGGTTGCTTGCAGCAACGTGCATAGCGATGTCTTTGGCCAGCTCGACGTCACCGCCTTTCAGGACAACAGCAACACCGATCTTGTTACCGTGCAGGTAGGTGCCGACAACGTCACCTTCTACGCGTACCAGACGACGGATGTTGACGTTCTCGCCGACTTTGGCAACCAGCGCTTCACGAGCCGCTTCCTGAGCGGCGATCAGCGGAGCTGCGTCGGTCAGTTTTTCGTCGAAAGCTTTTTCTACGCTGGCAGCAACGAAGTTCTTGAAATCGTCTTGCAGGGCCAGGAAGTCGGTCTGCGAGTTGACTTCCAGCAGCACGGCTGCCTTGTCATTCGATTTGATGGCGATTGCGCCTTCAGCGGCAACGTTGCCAGCTTTTTTCGCAGCCTTGATGGCGCCCGAAGCACGCATGTCATCAATGGCTTTTTCGATGTCGCCGTCAGCCTTTTCCAGGGCTTTCTTGCAATCCATCATGCCTTCGCCGGTACGCTCGCGCAGTTCTTTGACCAACGCTGCAGTAATTGCTGCCATTTTCAAATTCCTCTTGGATAGGTTTTCAACCATTCCACCCGATCGAACGGGCGTTCAATTCTTCCCGAACCACCCATGTTGGCTGCCGCACATGACAAATACAGACGTGGGCGCCGACAAATGGTTTTCGAGGTGGCAAAAAGGGGGCCAAGCCCCCTTTTTGCTTACTGAGTCAACGCCAGGGGCGTCGATTACTCAGCTGCAGCCTGAGTTTCTTCAGCTGCGAATTCAACAGTACCGCCAGCAACGTTGTTGCGACCGCGGATAACTGCGTCAGCCATCGAACCCATGTACAGCTGGATAGCGCGGATGGCGTCATCGTTGCCTGGGATGATGTAGTCAACGCCTTCCGGGCTGCTGTTGGTATCGACAACGCCGATGACCGGGATGCCCAGCTTGTTGGCTTCGGTGATCGCGATGCGCTCGTGGTCAACGTCGATCACGAACAGTGCGTCTGGCAGACCGCCCATGTCCTTGATGCCGCCCAGCGAACGATCCAGCTTCTCAAGATCACGGGAGCGCATCAGCGCTTCTTTCTTGGTCAGCTTGGCGAAAGTACCGTCTTCGGCTTGAACTTCAAGGTCACGCAGACGCTTGATGGAAGCACGAATGGTCTTGAAGTTGGTCAGCATGCCGCCCAACCAGCGGTGATCGACGTACGGCGAACCGCAACGTGCTGCTTCTTCAGCAACGATCTTGCCAGCGGAACGCTTGGTGCCGACGAACAGAATCTTGTTTTTGCCCTGGGCCAGACGCTCTACGAAAGTCAGAGCTTCGTTGAACATTGGCAGGGTTTTTTCAAGGTTGATGATGTGAATCTTGTTACGCGCGCCGAAAATGTACTTGCCCATTTTCGGATTCCAGTAACGGGTTTGGTGACCGAAGTGCACACCGGCCTTCAGCATATCGCGCATGTTGACTTGGGACATGATAGTTCCTTGATAAGTCGGGTTTGGCCTCCACGTATCCCAATGACCAACCAGAGGCATAAAGCCCAAGGCACCCAGGTCATCGTGTCGACACGTGTGTGGATTTAAGCTTTTCGGGGCATCCCCGGAAAGCGGCGCATTTTATACCACAGGGTGCGCAGAAACGGAACCCGGAATCTGTATTCGCACCAGTGACATGGGCGCAGCCCCCTTGGAATCGGCTCGATGGGCACCATTGTATAGACACAAGCCAGACATGCAGGCGCGGATTTGCGCCTCTCGTCTGTTAGAATCGCGTTTTTCAGGGTCGCAAAAATACACCTGCCACCCAATTCGTATCCGTAAGCGCCGCCGAGCGCAGAGAGAGCCTGTATGACCGTCAACCTCAAAACCCCCGAGGACATCGCTGGCATGCGTGTCGCCGGCAAACTGGCCGCCGATGTGCTGGAAATGATTGCCGAACATGTCAAACCGGGCGTGACCACTGATCAGCTCAACCAGATTTGCCACGACTACATCGTCAATGTGCAGCAGGCCATCCCTGCCCCGCTCAACTACAAGGGCTACCCGAAGTCGATCTGCACTTCGATCAACCATGTGGTCTGCCACGGCATCCCGAACGACAAACCGCTGAAAAACGGCGACACCCTGAACATCGACGTCACGGTGATCAAAGACGGCTACCACGGCGATACCAGCCGCATGTTCCACGTCGGCGAGGTACCGGTCTGGGCCGAGCGCCTGTCGCAGGTCACCCAGGAATGCATGTACAAGGCCATCGAGATCGTCAAACCCGGCTGCCGCCTCGGCGACATCGGTGAAGTGATCCAGAAGCACGCGGAAAAGAACGGTTTCTCAGTGGTGCGCGAGTTCTGCGGCCACGGCATCGGCAAGGTCTTCCACGAAGAACCGCAGATCCTGCACTACGGTCGCGCCGGCACCGGCATGGAACTGAAGGCCGGCATGACCTTCACCATCGAGCCGATGATCAACCAGGGCAAGGCCGACACCAAGGTGCTCGGCGACGGCTGGACTGCGATCACCAAGGACCGCAAGCTCTCGGCACAGTGGGAACACACCCTGCTGGTCACCGACACCGGCTACGAGATTTTCACTTTGCGCAGCGATGACACCATCGCGCGCATCTCGGCCTGACACCCTGAACGCTCCCAGCCTATAGAAGGAAAGCCAATCGATGCCGCAGGTGGATCCCGAACTCTTCGACCGCGGCCAGTTCCAGGCTGAACTGGCCCTCAAAGCGAGTCCCATCGCGGCGTTCAAGAAGGCGATCCGCCAGGCCCGCGAGGTTCTCGACACGCGTTTTCGCAAGGGCCGCGATATCCGCCGCCTGATCGAGGACCGCGCCTGGTTTGTCGACAACATCCTGCAAAAGGCCTGGGAGCAGTTCAACTGGAGCGAAGACGCCGACATCGCTCTGGTGGCAGTGGGCGGCTACGGTCGCGGCGAGTTGCACCCGTATTCCGACATTGATCTGCTGATCCTGCTCGACAGTGCCGACCACGAAGTTTTCCGCGATTCCATCGAGCGTTTTCTGACGCTGTTGTGGGACATCGGTCTGGAAGTCGGCCAGAGCGTGCGCTCGGTCGATGAGTGTGCCGAAGAGGCCCGCGCCGACCTGACCGTGGTCACCAACCTGATGGAAAGCCGCACCATCTGCGGCCCCGAGCGTCTGCGCCAGCGCATGCTCGACGTCACCAGCACCGCGCACATGTGGCCGGCCAAGGAGTTCTTCCTGGCCAAGCGAGCCGAGCAGAAGGCTCGTCATCACAAATACAACGACACCGAATACAACCTCGAACCGAACGTCAAAGGCTCGCCCGGCGGTCTGCGTGACATTCAGACGATCCTCTGGGTGGCCCGCCGTCAGTACGGCACCCTGAACCTGCGCGCCCTTGCTGGAGAAGGCTTTCTGGTCGAAAGCGAAAACGCCCTGCTCGCCTCGTCCCAGGAATTTCTGTGGAAAGTGCGCTATGCCCTGCACATGCTCGCCGGCCGCTCCGAAGACCGCTTGCTGTTCGATCATCAACGCACCATTGCCGGCCTGCTTGGCTTTGAAGGAGACGACGCCAAACAGGCGGTCGAAAACTTCATGCAGCAGTACTTCCGCACCGTGATGAGCATCGCCCAACTGAGCGATCTGATCATCCAGCACTTCGAGGAAGTCATCCTCGCCCCGGAAGACGAAGCGCCGCCGCAACCGATCAACTCGCGCTTCCAGTTGCATGACGGTTACATCGAGGCGCGCAATGACAATGTGTTCCGCCGCACGCCGTTCGCCATGCTGGAAATTTTCGTGCTGATGGCCCAGCAGCCGGAAATCAAAGGCGTGCGCGCCGACACCATTCGTCTGCTGCGCGAACATCGTCATCTGATCGATGACAACTTCCGTAACGATATCCGCAACACCAGCCTGTTCATCGAACTGTTCAAGTGCAAGATCGGCATCCACCGCAATCTGCGGCGGATGAACCGTTACGGCATTCTCGGGCGCTATCTGCCGGAGTTCGGTTTTATCGTCGGGCAGATGCAGCACGACCTGTTCCACATTTATACGGTCGATGCGCACACGCTGAATCTGATCAAACACCTGCGCAAACTGCAGTACACCCAGGTCTCGGAGAAATTTCCGCTGGCCGCCAAGCTCATGGCCAAGCTGCCCAAACCTGAGCTGATCTACATGGCCGGTCTGTATCACGACATCGGCAAGGGCCGGCATGGCGATCACTCGGAGATTGGCGCGGTCGATGCCGAGGCGTTCTGCCAGCGCCATCAGTTGCCGGTGTGGGACAGCCGCCTGATCGTCTGGCTGGTGCAGAACCACCTGGTGATGTCCACCACTGCGCAGCGCAAGGATCTGTCCGACCCGCAGGTGATCCACGATTTCGCCCAGGCGGTCGGCGACGAAACGCGCCTCGACTATCTCTATGTGCTGACCGTGGCCGACATCAACGCGACCAATCCGACGCTGTGGAATTCATGGCGCGCCAGCCTGTTGCGCCAGCTCTACACCGAGACCAAACGAGCCCTGCGCCGGGGTCTGGAAAATCCGGTGGATCGCGAAGAGCAGATCCGCCAGACGCAGAGCGCCGCGCTGGACATTCTGGTGCGCGGCGGCACCGACCCGGACGACGTCGAGCAGCTGTGGGCGCAATTGGGCGATGACTATTTCCTGCGCCACACCGCCGGCGATGTAGCCTGGCACAGCGATGCGATCCTGCAGCAACCTGTGGATGGCGGGCCTCTGGTGCTGATCAAGGAAACCACCCAGCGCGAGTTCGAGGGCGGCACGCAGATCTTCATTTATGCACCGGACCAGCACGACTTCTTCGCCGTGACCGTGGCGGCGATGGACCAGCTCAACCTGAACATTCACGATGCCCGGGTCATCACCTCGAGCAGCCAGTTCACCCTCGACACCTACATCGTGCTCGACAACGAAGGCGAATCGATCGGCGACAACCCGGCGCGGATCAAGCAGATCCGTGAAGGCCTCACCGAAGCCCTGCGCAACCCGGACGACTACCCGACAATCATCCAGCGCCGGGTGCCGCGTCAGCTCAAACACTTCGCCTTTGCGCCGCAAGTGACCATTCACAACGACGCCCAGCGTCCGGTGACCGTGCTGGAACTGACGGCGCCTGACCGGCCGGGCCTGCTGGCGCGGGTCGGGGGGATTTTCCTCGAGTTCGACCTGTCGCTGCAGAACGCCAAGATTGCGACCCTGGGCGAGCGCGTGGAAGACGTGTTCTTCATCACCGACGCGCATAACCAGCCGCTGTCCGATCCGCTGCTGTGCAGCCGTTTGCAGGATGCGATCGTCGAACAGCTGAGCGTCAATCAGGAACCGGATATCAAACTTTCGCGGATCAGTATCTGAATCACCCGTTTATCCCTGTGAATGCAGCCCATGCTTTCCTCCGGTACATACAATCCCCTGTGGCGAGGGGATTTATCCCCGTTCGGCTGCGAAGCAGTCGTAAAACCTGTGTATGCGGACATTCAGTTGAACCGCAGTGATGGTTTTGGGGCCGCTGCGCAGCCCAACGGGGATAAAGCCCCTCGCCACAGAAAGCTCTTGAGCATTTAAAAGAGGCCCCAATGAACAACGCTCTGAACCAGCTCCAGCCGTACCCGTTCGAAAAGCTCCGCGCCCTGCTCGGCAGCGTTACGCCGAACCCGGACAAACGCCCGATCGCCCTGTCGATCGGCGAGCCGAAACACCGTTCGCCGAGTTTTGTCGCCGAAGCGCTGGCGAACAATCTGGATCAGATGGCGGTGTACCCGACTACCCTCGGCATTCCGGCCCTGCGCGAAGCCATCGCCGGCTGGTGCGAGCGTCGTTTTGGCGTGCCGAACGGCTGGATCGATCCGGCGCGAAATGTGCTGCCGGTCAACGGCACCCGTGAAGCGCTGTTCGCCTTCACCCAGACCGTGGTCAATCGTGGCGACGATGCGCTGGTGGTCAGCCCGAACCCGTTCTATCAGATCTACGAAGGCGCGGCGTTTCTCGCCGGGGCCAAGCCGCATTACCTGCCGTGCCTGGATGAAAATGGCTTCAACCCGGACTTCGACGCCGTTTCGCCAGACATCTGGCAGCGCTGCCAGATCCTGTTCCTGTGCTCGCCGGGCAACCCGACCGGCGCGCTGATTCCGGTCGAGACCTTGAAGAAGTTGATCGCCCTCGCCGATCAGTACGACTTCGTGATTGCCGCCGACGAGTGCTACAGCGAACTGTACTTCGACGAGCAAACCCCGCCGCCGGGCCTGCTCAGCGCCTGCGTCGAACTGGGCCGCAATGACTTCAAGCGCTGCGTGGTCTTTCACAGCCTGTCCAAGCGCTCCAACCTGCCGGGCCTGCGTTCAGGCTTCGTTGCCGGCGATGCCGACATCCTCAAAGGCTTCCTGCTCTATCGCACTTACCACGGCTGCGCGATGCCGGTGCAGACTCAACTGGCCAGCGTTGCCGCGTGGAATGACGAAGTGCATGTGCGCGCCAACCGTGCGCTGTATCGCGAGAAGTTCGATGCGGTGCTGAACATTCTCAGCCCGGTCATGGACGTACAGCGCCCGGATGGCAGCTTCTATCTGTGGCCGAATGTGCAGGGCGATGATGCGGCGTTCTGCCGCGATCTGTTCGAGCAGGAACACGTGACCGTGGTGCCGGGCTCGTATCTGTCTCGCGATGTCGATGGCGTCAATCCTGGCGCCGGCCGTGTGCGCATGGCGCTGGTTGCGCCACTGGCAGAATGCGTCGAAGCCGCCGAACGGATTCGTGACTTCATCACCCGCCAGAAGTGATCACGCAGCGCTTGCGGCAGTCCCCTGCTGCAAGCGCTCAACCGACTATTTGACCTGGCCCAGATTGGCCTCGCTCAAATCCAGTTCCCCGAGCACTTCTCGCAACACGTCATCACCGATCTGGTGCTGACGACTCAGACTGTAAAGCTCAAGACGCTGCGCGCGCAGCGCTTTCAAACGCAGGCGACGCTCAAGCAGATCCATCTGGAATGCCAGCGCCTGAGCCTCGGCAGAATCATTGAACACATCAAGTTGATGGCGATATTCGGACATGATCCGCGCCTTGAGCTCCGCTGCCAGCGCTGCTTGAGCGGCATCCTGTGGGACGACTTCTTCGCTTTCCAGCGAGTGAATCGCCGCTTCGGCCGTCTTGCGCCAGGCGTCGCGCACTTCCTGACGACGCTTGTCGTCGGGACTTTTGTCGATGCCGCGCAGCAGCAAGGGCAGCGCGATACAGGCCGAGACCAGCGACAGCAGAATCACCCCGGCAGCAATGAAGATCAGCAAGTCACGCTCAGGAAAAGCCTCGGCGCCGATCAGCATCGGCACCGACATCACGCCTGCCAGCGTCACCGCCCCGCGCACACCGCCCACCGTCAGCAACCAGCATGAACGCGCCGTCGGCACTTGGGTCAGCTCGCCCTTGCCGCGCAGTCGGCGCAGCAACACCGACAAGCGCCAGATGCTTTGCACCCAGATGAACCGCAGCAGCACCAGCGCCACGAAAATCGCCAATACATCGAGGCAGCGATAGAACAACGTCGGCCACAGCGTCGGCTCATGGCTGACCACGGCCTTGATGATGTCTGGCAATTGCAGGCCAAGCAGCAGGAAGATCAAGCCATTGAACGCAAATTCGAGCAGCGCCCAAACGCTGCGGTTGAGCAGCCGCGTGCTGGTCTGGCGCGGCAGCAGGTCGAGCCAGCTTTGCATCATCCCCGCTGCCACCGCCGAGAGAATGCCCGAAGCGCCCAGACGTTCAGCCAGTACGTAAGCGGCGAACGGCAGCAGCAACATGAACACCACGTGAGTGGCCGGATCGTCCCAGCCCCGGGCGATCATCCACGCGCGCAGGCCCCCGACCAGCCAGCTCAACGCTACACCCACAGCCAGGCCACCGAGCGCCACCGCGACGAAGGTCAGACTGGCATTGGTCAACGAGAACACCCCCGTGACCGCTGCAGCGAGGGCGAATTTGAAGGTCACCAGGCCTGAGGCGTCATTCATCAGCGCCTCGCCCTGGAGGATGTGCATCAGCGGCGTAGGGAGACGGTTCTGCGAAATCGCTGAAACCGCTACGGCGTCCGTCGGTGACAAAACCGCTGCAAGGGCGAAGGCCACCGGCAGCGGAATCGTCGGCAACAGCCAATGAATGAAATAGCCGGCACCGACCACGGTGAACAGAACAAGGCCGACGGCCAGGGTCAGGATCGGTCCGCGCAATTGCCAGAAGGCGCGTTTGGGCATGCGCCAGCCATCGGAAAACAGCAGCGGCGGCAGGAACAGAAACAGGAACAATTCGGGATCGAGGGCGACGTGCAGGCCAAGCGTCGGCCAGGCGAGCAAGGCACCGGCAGCAATTTGCACCAGCGGCAACGGCAGCGGGATAACCCGCCCGACCAGTCGCGAGACGCTGACCAGCATCAGCAGGATCAGGACGGTGTAAGCAGTTTGCATAAAACGAAAATCTCAGGCGATCGACAGCGTTGAACTGCCATATTAGCGCCTTAGGCTGTGGCTGACCGTTGCACCTATGTCGCACGACCGCAAGCGACACCCTTGTGGGAGCGAGCCTGCTCGCGAAAGCGGTCGTTCAGCACACAGAGATATTGATTGATGTGGCCTCTTCGCGAGCAGGCTCGCTCCCACAGGTTTTACAGCGTTACGACAACCGTGGCCGACGAAACCGTCCGGTCATGGCATAATCCGTCACCATTTTTTTCCAGCACCTGTAAAGGGGGCGATTCCTTGGCCGTTTCAAGTAAAACGTTGCACCTTTTCGGCATCAAGGCGTGCGACACCATGAAAAAGGCGCGCACCTGGCTCGATGAACACGCTGTCAGTTATGACTTTCACGATTACAAGACTGCCGGCATTGACCGTGAGCACCTGACCCAATGGTGCGACGAGCACGGCTGGCAAACCGTGCTGAACCGCGCCGGCACGACCTTTCGCAAACTCGACGACGAACGCAAAGCCGATCTCGACCAAGCGAAAGCCATCGAACTGATGCTCGCACAACCCTCGATGATCAAGCGCCCGGTGCTCGATCTCGGTGACCGAACCCTGATTGGCTTCAAGCCAGATATCTACGCGGCCGCTCTGAAGTAAGCAGCCCGTCACTCTTTGTAGAGGTATTCACATGTCCAATTCCCTGTTCAGCATCGCCTTTGGTGTCGGCACCCAGAACCGTCAAGGCGCATGGCTGGAAGTGTTCTACGCACAACCACTGCTCAATCCTTCGGCCGAACTGGTCGCAGCGGTCGCGCCGATCCTCGGTTACACCGAAGGCAACCAGGCCATCACCTTCACCACCGCCCAGGCCGCGCAACTGGCTGAAGCCGTGAAAGGCATCGACGCTGTGCAAGGCAAGCTGCTGACTCGCCTGGCTGAAAGCCACAAGCCGTTGGTTGCCACGCTGCTGGCCGAAGACGCGCAACTGACCTCCACGCCTGAGGCCTACCTCAAGCTGCATCTGCTCTCGCACCGTCTGGTCAAGCCGCACGGCGTGAGCCTGGCCGGTATCTTCCCGCTGCTGCCGAACGTGGCGTGGACCAGCCAGGGCGCGATCGACCTGAGCGAACTGGCGGAAATGCAACTCGAAGCGCGTCTGCGCGGCGAACTGCTGGAAGTGTTCTCCGTGGACAAGTTCCCGAAGATGACCGACTACGTGGTACCGGCCGGCGTGCGTATCGCTGATGCCGCACGTCTGCGTCTGGGCGCCTACGTCGGCGAAGGCACCACCGTCATGCACGAAGGTTTCATCAACTTCAACGCCGGCACCGAAGGCCCGGGCATGATCGAAGGCCGCGTTTCCGCTGGCGTATTCGTCGGCAAGGGTTCGGACCTGGGCGGCGGTTGCTCGACCATGGGTACCCTGTCGGGCGGCGGCAACATCGTGATCAAGGTCGGTGAAGGCTGCCTGATCGGCGCCAACGCCGGTATCGGTATTCCGTTGGGCGACCGCAACACTGTGGAGTCGGGCCTGTACGTGACCGCTGGCACCAAGGTTGCGCTGCTCGACGAAAACAACAATCTGGTCAAGGTTGTGAAGGCGCGCGAGCTGGCTGGTCAGACTGATCTGCTGTTCCGTCGTAATTCGGAAACCGGTGCTGTGGAATGCAAGACCCACAAATCGGCGATCGAACTGAACGAAGCGCTGCACGCTCACAACTAAGCAGCACATCGACCTCCTGTGGGAGCGAGCCTGCTCGCGAAGCTTCTGGCGTCCTCAAGGACGCTGTCGCGAGCAGGCTCGCTCCCACAAGGTTTGGTGTACACCCCGCCCAATTTCACAGGGCTGAACCCATGATGATCCCCTCCCCGTGGCGCGCTGATTTCCCGGCTATCGCCGCGCTGCAACGGCAAGACCAGACCTATCTGGACAACGCCGCCACCACGCAAAAACCCCAGGCCCTGCTCGACGCACTGACGCATTACTACGCCAACGGCGCGGCCAATGTGCATCGTGCGCAACACCTGCCGGGTGCCCACGCGACACAAGCGTTCGAAGACAGCCGGCGCAAGGTTGGCCAGTGGCTGAATGCCGGTGACAGCGGGCAGATAATTTTCACGCACGGCGCCACCAGTGCCTTGAATCTGCTGGCTTACGGTCTTGAACATTTGTTCGAGCCGGGCGATGAGATTGTCATCAGCGCTCTGGAGCATCACGCCAACCTTTTGCCGTGGCAGCAACTGGCGCAACGCGGCAACCTGAAACTGGTGATCCTGCCGCTGGATGCCGACGGCCTGATCGACCTCGCCGCTGCCGTGCATCTGATCGGCCCGCGCACGCGTTTGCTGGCAGTCAGTCAGCTGTCCAACGTCCTTGGTGCCTGGCAACCGCTGACCGCTTTGCTCGGCATGGCCAAGGCGCAGAACGCGCTGACGGTAGTCGATGGCGCGCAAGGCGTGGTGCACGGCCGGCATGATGTGCAGGCGCTGGGTTGCGACTTCTATGTGTTTTCCAGCCACAAACTCTACGGCCCTGAGGGACTGGGCGTGCTGCTCGGACGCAACGCTGCGCTGGAGCAATTGCAGCCATGGCAGTTCGGCGGCGAGATGGTGCTGGACGCCAACTATCAGGATTCGCGCTTCCGCCCGGCGCCGTTGGGGTTCGAGGCTGGCACACCGCCAATCGCCAGTGTCATCGGCCTCGGAGCGACCCTCGACTACTTGGCCGGTTTGGATCAGGACGCCGTATCTGCCCATGAAGCGGCGCTGCACGACTATCTGTTGCGCGGCCTCGCTGCCCGCAACGGCATTCGCCTGCTGGGCAAGCCGCAACTGGCACTGGCCAGTTTTGTCGTCGAAGGCGTGCACAACGCTGATCTGGCGCATCTGCTCACCGAACAAGGCATCGCCGTACGCGCCGGGCATCACTGCGCCATGCCGCTGATGAAAAGCTTCGAACTGGCTGGCGCGATTCGCGTGTCGCTGGCGCTGTATAACGACTCGGAAGATCTGGAGCGCTTTTTCGAGGCGCTGGATCAGGCGCTGGAGTTGTTGCGATGAGCCTGCCGGTGGAAGCGGCCGAAGCGCTGCAGACGTTTCAGAATGCGGCGGGCTGGGAACAGCGCGCGCGGCTGCTGATGCAGTTTGGCGATCGCTTGCCGGCGCTGGATGACGCGCAAAAGTGCGAGGCCAATCGGGTGCAGGGTTGTGAGAGCCAGGTGTGGCTGGTCGGGGATTTGCGCGACGGGCACTGGCAGTTCAAGGCAAGCAGCGATGCGCGGATGATTCGCGGGTTGGTGGCGTTGCTGCTGTTGCGGGTCAATGGCTTGTCGGCGGCGGAGTTGCAGCAGGTGGATTTGCCGGAGTGGTTCAATCAGCTGGGACTGTCGCGGCAGTTGTCGCCTTCGCGCAGCAATGGCCTGAATGCGGTGCTCCAGCGGATGAATGAGTTGGCGCGCTAATCGCCTTCGCGAGCAGGCTCGCTCCCACAGTGGAAATGCATTTCCTGTGGGAGCGAGCCTGCTCGCGAAGAGGCCCTCATTAATACCTTCAGGCTTGAGGCTTGACCCGGTCCGCCGGGCGCCGAACACCAGCCACAATCTTGTCCACAGCCTTGGTCGCCGCGACCATGCCAAATGTCGCCGTGACCATCATCACCGCGCCAAACCCGCCAGCGCAGTCGAGCTTCACGCCGTCGCCGACAAAACTTTTCTGCAGACAAATGCTGCCATCCGGTTTCGGGTAGCGCAGCTGTTCGGTGGAAAATACGCACGGCACGCTGTAGTGACGGGTCACGGTGCGGGAGAAGCCGTAGTCCCGGCGCAACGTCGAACGGACTTTCGAGGCCAGCGGATCGTTGAAGGTGCGGTTCAAGTCGCAAACCTGAATCAGCGTCGGGTCGATCTGCCCGCCCGCGCCGCCGGTGGTGATGATCTGGATCTTGCGGCGTTTGCACCAGGCGATCAGCGCCGCTTTGGCGTTCACCGCATCGATGCAGTCGATCACGCAGTCGATGTTCGGCGTGATGTATTCGGCCATGGTGTCGCGGGTGACGAAATCGGCCACGGCGTGCACCGTGCAATCGGGGTTGATCCCGCGCAGGCGCTCGGCCATCACCTCGACCTTGGGTTTGCCGACAGTGCTGTCCAAGGCGTGCAACTGACGGTTGGCATTACTGACGCAGACGTCATCAAGGTCGAACAGCGAGATCTCGCCCACCCCGCAACGGGCCATGGCTTCCGCCGCCCAGGAACCGACGCCACCAACGCCGACGATCGCCACATGGGCGGCGCGCAAGCGTTCCAGGCCCTCGATGCCATACAACCGGGCGATGCCTGCAAACCGCGGATCTTCTGTACTCATGACCATTACCCCAAAAACCGGCGCGCATTATAGGGCTACGCAGCGACAAGTTTTAAGCTGCAAGCGACAAGTGTAAGAACTTAAGTCAGAGACGGCTGCCCAATGTCAGGCATTTTCCCGTCAGTTGTACGACTGGTTAACCGCCGGTGTAGGATGCGCGCCCCTCGGGCGTCTATCCGACCGATCCTTCGTTCCACAGCCTTTGGAACCCGAAACAGCTATGTCATCGCGTAAATTTGGACTCAACCTGGTGGTGGTGCTGGCCATCGCTGCCTTGTTCACCGGTTTCTGGGCGCTGGTCAATCGCCCGGTCACGGCGCCGAACTGGCCGCAGCAAATCTCCGGCTTCTCGTATTCGCCATTCCAGCAGGGGCAATTCCCACAGAAGGATCAGTATCCGTCTGACGATGAAATGCGCCGTGACCTGGAAATCATGAGCAAGCTGACCGACAACATCCGTATCTATTCGGTCGACGGTTCGCTGGGAGACATCCCGAAACTGGCGGAGGAATTCGGCCTGCGTGTCACCCTCGGCATCTGGATCAGCCCGGACCAGGAACGCAACGAACGGGAAATCACCAAAGCCATCGAACTGGCCAACACCTCGCGCAGCGTCGTGCGCGTGGTGGTCGGCAACGAGGCGCTGTTTCGTGAAGAAATCACCCCTGAGGCCTTGATCGTTCTGCTGGATCGGGTGCGCGCTGCGGTCAAAGTACCGGTGACCACTTCCGAGCAATGGCACATCTGGGAGAAATACCCGCAACTGGCCAAACATGTCGATTTGATCGCCGCCCACGTCTTGCCCTACTGGGAATTCATTCCGGTGGACAAGGCCGGCCAGTTCGTCTTCGACCGCGCCCGCGATCTGAAAAAACTCTTTCCGAAAAAACCGCTGCTGCTGTCCGAGGTCGGCTGGCCGAGCAACGGTCGCATGCGCGGTGGCGCCGATGCCTCGCCGGCAGATCAGGCAATTTATCTGCGCACGCTGGTCAACAAGCTCAATCGCCAGGGCTTCAACTACTTCGTGATCGAAGCGTTCGATCAGCCGTGGAAGGCCAGCGATGAAGGTTCGGTCGGCGCCTACTGGGGCGTGTTCAACGCCGCGCGCCAGCAGAAATTCAATTTCGAAGGCCCGGTGGTGGCGATTCCACAATGGCGCGTATTGGCGATCGGCTCAGTGGTGCTGGCGCTGCTGTCGCTGACCCTGCTGATGATCGACGGCTCGGCCCTGCGCCAGCGCGGTCGTACGTTCCTGACGTTTATCGCGTTCCTCTGCGGCTCGGTGCTGGTGTACATCGGTTACGACTACAGCCAGCAATACAGCACGTGGTTCAGCCTCACGGTCGGATTCCTCCTGGCGCTCGGTGCGCTCGGGGTATTCATCGTCCTGCTCACCGAGGCCCATGAACTGGCCGAAGCGGTGTGGATTCACAAACGCCGTCGGGAATTCCTGCCGGTGCTGGGCGATTCCGACTACCGGCCGAAAGTGTCGATCCACGTGCCCTGCTACAACGAGCCGCCAGAGATGGTCAAACAGACCCTCGATGCCCTGGCCGCGCTCGATTATCCGGATTTCGAAGTCCTGATCATCGACAACAACACCAAGGATCCGGCGGTGTGGGAACCGGTGCGCGATTACTGCGCAACCCTCGGCCCGCGCTTCAAGTTCTTCCACGTTTCGCCGCTGGCCGGTTTCAAGGGCGGCGCGCTGAATTATCTGATCCCGCACACCGCCAAGGACGCCGAAGTCATTGCCGTGATCGACTCCGATTACTGCGTGCACCCGAACTGGCTCAAGCACATGGTGCCGCACTTCGCCGACCCGAAAATCGCCGTGGTGCAGTCGCCGCAGGATTATCGCGACCAGAACGAAAGCACCTTCAAAAAGCTCTGCTACGCCGAATACAAAGGCTTCTTCCATATCGGCATGGTCACCCGCAACGACCGTGACGCGATCATTCAGCACGGCACCATGACCATGACCCGCCGCTCGGTGCTGGAAGAATTGGGCTGGGCTGACTGGTGCATCTGTGAAGACGCCGAACTCGGTTTGCGCGTGTTCGAGAAAGGCCTGTCGGCGGCGTATTACCACGACAGCTACGGCAAGGGCCTGATGCCGGATACCTTCATCGACTTCAAGAAACAGCGTTTCCGCTGGGCCTATGGCGCGATCCAGATCATCAAGCGCCACACCCGCAGCCTGCTGCGCGGCAAGGACACCGAACTGACCCGTGGTCAGCGTTATCACTTCCTCGCCGGTTGGCTGCCGTGGGTTGCCGATGGCATGAACATCTTCTTCACCGTTGGCGCGCTGTTGTGGTCGGCGGCGATGATCATCGTGCCGCAACGGGTCGATCCACCGTTGCTGATTTTCGCGATCCCGCCGCTGGCGCTGTTCGTGTTCAAGGTCGGCAAGATCATCTTCCTCTACCGTCGCGCCGTCGGCGTGAATCTGAAAGATGCGTTCTGCGCGGCGCTGGCCGGGTTGGCGTTGTCGCACACCATCGCCAAAGCGGTGCTGTACGGTTTCTTCACCAGCAGCATTCCGTTCTTCCGCACGCCGAAAAACGCTGACAACCACGGTTTCTGGGTGGCGATCAGCGAGGCTCGCGAGGAGCTGTTCATCATGCTGTTGCTGTGGGGTGCGGCGCTGGGGATTTTCCTGGTGCAGGGCATTCCGAGCAATGACATGCGCTTCTGGGTGACCATGCTGCTGGTGCAGTCGCTGCCGTACCTGGCGGCGCTGATCATGGCGTTCCTGTCGTCGCTGCCCAAACCTGTGGCCAAGGCTGAGCCGGCACCGGTCGTCTAAATCCGCAACGCAGCACTAAACGGCGGCCAATGGTCGCCGTTTTGCTTTAAGATAACCGCCATTTTGCGGGGCTTGGCGTGATAACCGGTCTGACTGACCACCCCTGTCCCTTGTGGGAGCGAGCCTGCTCGCGAAGGCGTTGTAACATTCAACCTTTAAGGTGCCTGGTAGACCGCTTTCGCGAGCAGGCTCGCTCCCACATTAGAAGCCCAAGCTCACACCCCATGATCCCGGAGTTTTCCATGACGGCCCACGCCGACCTATCGCCGACCCTTCAACTGGCCATCGACCTGATCCGCCGTCCTTCCGTGACCCCGGTCGATGCCGACTGCCAGAAGCAGATGATGCAGCGCCTGGGTGATGCCGGTTTCACCCTGGAGCCGATGCGCATCGAAGATGTGGATAACTTCTGGGCCACTCACGGCAACAACGACGGCCCGGTGCTGTGCTTCGCCGGTCACACCGACGTGGTGCCGACCGGTCCGGTTACCGCATGGCAGATCGATCCGTTCAATGCCGTGATCGACGAACATGGCATGCTCTGCGGCCGTGGCGCGGCAGACATGAAAGGCAGCCTGGCATCGATGACCGTCGCCGCTGAACGTTTCGTAGCCGACTATCCGAACCATAAAGGCAAGGTCGCTTTCCTGATCACCAGCGATGAAGAAGGCCCGGCGCATCACGGCACCAAGGCTGTGGTCGAACGTCTGGTCGCGCGCAACGAGCGTCTGGACTGGTGCATCGTTGGCGAGCCGTCGAGCACTACGCTGGTCGGCGATGTGGTGAAAAACGGCCGTCGCGGTTCCCTCGGCGCCAAGCTGACGGTCAAAGGCGTGCAGGGCCACGTGGCCTACCCGCATCTGGCGAAGAACCCGATCCACCTCGCCGCTCCGGCGCTGGCAGAGCTGGCCGCCGAGCACTGGGACCACGGTAACGACTTCTTCCCGCCGACCAGTTTCCAGATTTCCAACGTCAATTCCGGCACCGGCGCGACCAACGTGATCCCGGGTGATCTGGTGGCGGTGTTCAACTTCCGTTTCTCCACCGAATCGACCGTAGAAGGCCTGCAGAAGCGTGTGGCCGATATTCTCGACAAGCATGGTCTGGACTGGCACATCGACTGGGCGCTGTCCGGCCTGCCGTTCCTCACCGAACCGGGCGCGCTGCTCGATGCGGTATCGTCGAGCATCAAGGACATCACCGGTCGCGAGACCAAGGCGTCGACCAGCGGCGGCACCTCCGATGGCCGCTTCATCGCGACCATGGGCACGCAAGTGGTTGAACTGGGCCCGGTCAACGCGACCATCCACCAGGTCAACGAGCGCGTGCTGGCAGCCGATCTCGACGTGCTGACGGAAATTTATTACCAGACCCTGATCAAGTTGCTCGCCTGATGCTCGCGTGCCCGATCTGCAGTGAACCGCTCAACGCGGTAGAGAACGGCGTGGTCTGCCCCGCCGGGCATCGGTTTGACCGTGCGCGTCAGGGTTATCTGAACCTGTTGCCGGTGCAGCACAAGAACAGCCGCGACCCGGGCGACAATCAGGCCATGGTCGAGGCGCGGCGTGATTTCCTCAACGCCGGGCATTACGCGCCAGTGGCCAAACGTCTGGCTGAACTCGCGGCGAGTTATGCGCCGGCGCGCTGGGTCGATATCGGTTGCGGCGAGGGTTACTACACCGCGCAAATCGCCGAAGCTTTGCCGAACGCTGATGGCTACGCGCTGGACATCTCCCGCGAAGCGGTCAAACGCGCCTGCAAGCGCAATCCGGCGATTACCTGGTTGATCGCGAGCATGGCCCGCGTGCCATTGGCTTCAGGCAGTTGCCAGTTTCTCGCCAGCGTCTTCAGTCCGTTGGATTGGGAGGAAGCCAAGCGTCTGCTCAGCGTCGGCGGTGGGCTGATGAAAGTCGGCCCGACCCGCGGCCATCTGATGGAATTGCGCGAACGCCTGTACGACGAAGTGCGCGAGTACACCGACGACAAGCACCTGGCCCTGGTGCCGGAAGGCATGGTTTTGGCACACAGCGAAACCCTGGAATTCAAGCTGACCCTGGACAAGCCCGAGGACCGCGCCAACCTGTTGGCGATGACGCCTCACGGCTGGCGTGCCAGTGCCGAGCGTCGTGCGGCAGTGATCGAACAGGCCGAGCCGATCGAGACCACCGTGTCGATGCGCTACGATTATTTCGTTCTTCAATAACTTTTGGTCTCGGGCACAGGCCCGGGGCCGGCTAAATCCGCGAATGGATTTTTCAGACCCGCAGTGAGGACATCCATGCGCCAACCGGACATCGAGATTTACCTGAAAGACGCCGACGTCGACCACAAGGCCATCGCCGCCTGGCTCGGCCAAGCGCTTGGCCCGTGCAGCGACTGGGTGCAGAAAGGCCAGACGTACAAGTGCAAGGCCGGCAACGTGCCGGTGACCTGGCTGCCGAAAGCCGTGGGCAAGTGGAACAGCCTGTTCCTGGAAAGCGACCAGACCCCCTGGGACGACGACATCGCCTGCGCCCGCGCAGCCTTTGCCGCACTGAACGTCGAAGTGCGTTGTGCACCGGGGACGTGGGTCGAAGAAGAAGGTGAAGAAACCGCCGATCGCTGGATTCGCATCAGCGAAGACGGAGAAGAAGAGATCACCTGGAAGACCGTGTAATCAGGTCAACGTAGAGCCCATGTGGGAGCGAGCCTGCTCGCGAATGCGCAGTGTCAGTCGATATGAATGGTGACTGATACACCGCATTCGCGAGCAGGCTCGCTCCCACAGTGGTTTTGGCGTTCTGGAGGTTTGTGTTACAGGCCTACAACATCCTCAGCCTGCAACCCCTTCTCGCCGGTGATCACCGCATACTCGACCTGTTGACCTTCGGTCAGCGAGCGGTGCCCTTCGCCGCGTATCGCGCGGTAGTGCACGAACACGTCCACGCCGTCGTCGCGCTGGATAAAGCCGTAGCCTTTGGCGTCGTTGAACCACTTCACGTTGCCGGTTTCGCGTGTTGCCATCTGTTCATACTCCTTTTTTATTATTGAACGGGCTTTTCGCAGGAAAGCCTTAGAGGAACGTCAGCCTGCGTCCGACGTCCATGACAGGGCACCGGCAACAGAGCGCCGAGTATATGACAGGTGCGGAAACTCTCAACAGGAGATTACTTCGGCGCTTTTTTGCCGATTTTCGCCTAATACGGCAAACTGTCCGCCCCGAGCGCCTGCTCGGTTTTATCCACTCACGCAGAAGCCGTATGACCCGTTCCCCGTTCCGCCGTCTTGTGTTTGGCACCCTGCGCCGCCTGTTGTATCTCTGGGTTCGCTCCGAGACCATCAATCAGTCGTCGTTCACTCTTAACCTCGACCGCAGTCGTCCGGTGTTCTACGTCCTGCAAAACCCTTCGCTGACCGATCTGGCGGTGGTTGACACCGAGTGCACCAAGGCCGGTCTGCCACGCCCGGTGCTGGCGGTGTCGGTCGGTACGCTGATCGAACCTGCGGCGTTTTTTTATCTGACACCGGACCCGGACTGGCTCGGCCGCCAGGACAAACGCGGTGCGCCGCCGACTCTCACCCGCCTGGTCAGCGCGCTGACACAGAATGCTGCCGAAGACGCGCAGATCATTCCGGTCAGCGTGTTCTGGGGCCAGTCCCCGGACAGCGAAAACAGTCCGTGGAAACTGTTGTTCGCCGACAGCTGGGCAGTCACCGGACGCCTGCGCCGGCTGCTGAGCATTATCGTCCTCGGGCGTAAAACCCGCGTGCAGTTTTCCGCGCCGATCCACCTGCGCGAACTGATCGATCACAACAAGGGTCATGAGCGCACCGTGCGCATGGCCCAGCGCATCCTGCGCGTGCACTTCCGCAACTTGAAAGCCGCGGTGATCGGCCCGGACATTTCCCACCGGCGCAATCTGGTCAAAGGCCTGCTCAATCAGCCGCTGGTCAAACAGGCGATCCTCGACGAAGCCGAGCGCGAAAAAATCTCGCCGGAAAAGGCCAAGGCCCAGGCCCTGCGCTATGGCAACGAGATCGCTTCGGACTACACCTACACCGCGATCCGTTTTCTCGAAGTGGTGCTGAGCTGGTTCTGGAACAAGATCTACGACGGCATCAAGGTCAACCACATCGAGGGCGTGCAGAACGTTGCGCAGGGTCACGAAGTGATCTACGTGCCGTGCCACCGCAGCCACATCGACTACCTGCTGCTTTCCTATCTGCTGTTCCGCAATGGTCTGACCCCGCCGCACATCGCCGCCGGGATCAACCTGAACATGCCGGTGATCGGTAGCCTGCTGCGTCGCGGCGGTGCGTTCTTCATGCGCCGCACCTTCAAGGGCAATCCGCTGTACACCTCGGTGTTCAACGAATACCTGCACACGCTGTTCACCAAAGGTTTCCCGGTGGAGTATTTCGTCGAGGGCGGGCGCTCGCGCACCGGGCGCATGCTGCAACCGAAAACCGGCATGCTCGCGATCACTCTGCGCAGTTTCCTGCGTTCGTCGCGGATGCCGATCGTATTCGTGCCGGTGTACATCGGATACGAGCGCGTGCTCGAAGGCCGCACCTACCTCGGTGAGCTGCGCGGCGCGAGCAAAAAGAAAGAGTCGATCTTCGATATTTTCAAAGTGATCGGCGCGCTCAAGCAGCGCTTCGGTCAGGTCGCGGTCAACTTCGGCGAGCCGATCAAACTGGCCGAATTTCTCGACGCTGAGCAACCGGACTGGCGCCAGCAGGAGCTCGGCCCGCAATTCAAACCGGCGTGGCTCAACGAAACCACCAACCGCCTCGGCGAGAAAGTCGCCCGGCACCTCAACGAAGCGGCGGCGATCAATCCAGTGAATCTGGTAGCGCTGGCCCTGCTGTCGACCACGCGTCTGGCCCTGGATGATCGAGCCATGGCGCGGGTGCTTGACTTGTATCTCGCGCTGCTGCGCAAAGTCCCTTATTCGCCGCACACCACCTTGCCGGAAGGCGACGGCCGTGCGCTGATCGAGCATGTGAAAGACATGGATCTGCTCGCCGAGCAGAACGATGCGCTGGGCAAGATTCTGTATCTGGACGAGCAGAACGCGGTCCTGATGACTTACTACCGCAACAACGTCCTGCACATCTTCGCCCTGCCCTCGTTGCTCGCGAGTTTCTTCCAGAGCACCTCGCGCATGAGCCGCGAGCAGATCCTGCGCTACACCCGCGCGCTGTATCCGTACCTGCAATCGGAATTGTTCATCCGCTGGAGCCTGGACGAACTCGACGCGGTGATCGATCAGTGGCTGGAAGCGTTCGTCGAGCAGGGCCTGCTGCGTTTCGAGAAAGACGTTTACCTGCGCCCGGCACCGAGTTCGCGGCATTTCGTGCTGCTGACGCTGCTGTCGAAAAGCATCGCGCAGACCCTGCAGCGGTTCTACATGACCGTATCTTTGCTGCTCAACAGCGGCCAGAACAGCATCAGCGCCGAAGAGCTGGAAGACCTCTGCACAGTGATGGCCCAGCGTCTGTCGATCCTCCATGGCCTGAATGCGCCGGAGTTCTTCGACAAGAGCCTGTTCCGCCACTTCATCCAGACCCTGCTCGACCTCGACGTCCTGCGCCGCGACGAGGCCGGCAAGCTCAGCTACCACGAACTGCTCGGCGAGCTGGCCGAAGGCGCGGCCAAACGCGTGTTGCCGGCGGAGATTCGCCTGTCGATCCGCCAGGTCGCGCTGCACCGCAGTGAAGATGCGGCGGATCAGATCACGCCACAGCCTGAGGCTTGAAGCCTTACCCCTGTGGGAGTGAGCCTGTTCGCGAAGACGGAATGTCAGTCGCCATTTAGTTTGACTGATCCAGCGCTTTCGCGAGCAGGCTCGCTCCCACATTGAAAGGAGATTCACCCATGAAAAAACTTTTGACCCTCGCCGCCGCCACCCTGCTGAGCGCCTGCCAATCAACCACACCCGCCGGCAAGGCCAGCCTCGACGGCGAAGTCTTCTACCTGCAACGCATCGCCCTGCCCCCGAGCGCGACTCTGAGCGTCAGCCTGCAAGACGTGTCGCTGGCCGATGCACCGGCCATCGTCCTCGCCGAACAGAAAGGCCCGATCAAAGGCCAGGTGCCGCTGCCATTCCATTTGAGCTACGATCCGGCGCAGGTCAAATCCGGCCATCGTTATTCGATCAGCGCGCGCATTGAAGTCAACGGCGAGCTGATGTTCATCACCACCGAAAACCACGCCGTGCAACTCGACGGCAACGACCCGCAGCCGCTGAAAATCCGCGTCGACGCCGTTCGTTAATCCATTTTTCGCCACAAGGAAGCCGCCATGCGCCGCCCTACCCTTCGCTTCGCCGCCGCCTGCGCCGGCTTGCTGATCTCCGCCAAC
The DNA here is from genome assembly GCF_057291535.1 of Pseudomonas sp. 1L-E-NC-VB-C3. Lineage (NCBI taxonomy): Bacteria > Pseudomonadati > Pseudomonadota > Gammaproteobacteria > Pseudomonadales > Pseudomonadaceae > Pseudomonas > Pseudomonas sp. 1L-E-NC-VB-C3. The sequence goes on from NZ_JBXAWD010000004.1 coordinate 304,780, forward strand.
GCCCTGGCCCTGTCGCTCAGCGACCTGTCCCAGCAAGACGCCACCGGCGGCCTCAAGGACGCCCTGACCCAAGGCGCCCAGATCGCCGTGAAACAACTCGGCACCCCGGGCGGCTTCAGCAACAACCCCGAAGTGAAAATCGAACTGCCGGGCAAACTCGGCAAAGCCGCGAGCAAGATGAAAGCCTTCGGCATGGGCGCCCAGGTCGAAGAACTGGAAACCGCGATGAACAAAGCCGCCGAATCCGCCGTGACCCAGGCCCAGCCAATCCTCGTCGACGCGGTGAAGAAAATGAGCGTGGCCGACGCCAAAGGCATCCTCAGCGGCGGCAACGATTCAGCGACCCAATACCTGAACAAATCCAGCCGCGAACAGATCCGCGCGAAATTCCTGCCCATCGTCAAGCAAGCCACCGACAAGGTCGGCGTCGCGCAGAAGTACAACGCCTTCGCGGGCCAGGCCGCTGCGTTTGGCGTGGTGGACGCGAAGAGCGCCAATGTCGAGAACTACGTCACCGAGCAAGCGCTGAATGGCCTGTTCGAGATGATCGGCAAACAGGAAGAAACCATCCGCCAGAACCCGGCCGCTGCGGCGACGAGTCTGGCGAAGAAAGTGTTTGGTACGCTTTAAGTCGTTACAACATGGGGGCGATTCAATTCGCTCCCATGCTTGCCTCCACGTAAAGAACTACGTAAAAAAAACACCCACTCCCGCCCCATCTTCCTTCTCTCAAAAAGCTGCAATTGGTCCAGCTCTTCCAGAATCGACGCCGCCTCGCTACCCGAGCAGGAAAAATTTTCCGCGACATTGCTCGCCGTAAACTCCTTCGCCTCCCCGCTTTTAGCCACCTGATAAACCGCGCGCTGCCGTTCCGTCAGTTGAGCAATTACGCCAGAGCTCGTCAGCCAGCGCTGAAAGTCCTGAGTGTCTGCCAGACTCTTGCGGTACACAGATGTAAAACCGACCACGGCTCGCAAAACAACCGCGCATTGAAACTCGATGAAATAAGTCAGATCCAGCTCATCTGCCTCGGTGTGCAGGTAGGAGCGTCCGTATTTCACCGGTGCATTGCGCAGCAGCAGACTGATCGCAATGTAGCGAAACGCCGCGAACTCATGTTTGAACATGAACCATGTAAAACAAGGCTCTCGCGACCCGTCCGTTACCGTCGCGAAATGGATGTTCATAACCCATGGCGAAATGCAGCGTCACGGCCTTGGTCAGTGGATGCAGATAATTTTTGTCCAGAATCGAGGCAGCGGGCCGGTTGATCCAGGCGGACAGCCTCGCCAACCGCGCAACCAATCCTGCAGCAGGAGGTGGTCGGTGCACGGTGTTGCCTGAACCATCCTGAACAACCACCTCATCATTGGTCCGGAACAATCCGGGGGAATACTGCCCGTCATCGATCCCCTCCACACCCACTCGATGGATCTCTGCAATCAGCTCAATGCTCAGAGGTTCATAACGCTTTTCCCAAGCGAAATTCATCATTCGATAATTCCCCATGACCATGCGCTCATCTGGCGTCCGCGGCTGGCGCTGATGCTTGAGCATGTCCCTGGCTACGCGCGTGGTAGTCGCCGCGCCCTCCAACTGGCTACTGGCGATGGCTTCGTCTTCGATCAGGTCATTGAGCAGACAGGAGAAATGCGCCCGCTCGCCGATCTGACTGGTCATGTAATCCAGCGCGGCCGTACTGGCGTAACGATCCACCACAGCCAAGGTTTTCTGCGCCAACGGCGTTGGCACGTATTTGCCCCACTGCACCGGCTCGCCCAACGGCAACAAATGAATGTACTGGGCCGCCCGCGCCTTCTTCACCAACGCCCAACAAAGATTCGCGTCCAACCCAGCCGCCCAGCGATAGCGCAACGCCTCGAATGGCAGATAGCGCCCCTGATCATCGAGCGGCTTGAGCAGCGCCAGATAATCCGCAAGTCGTTGCTTGTGGGGAGAGCGGGCCAACAGGTCGAAAACAGGATCCGTTCTGCCGGCTAATGTCGGTGGTTTCTTCATCAGACAGACTCAAGGACTCGGAAAAGCAGAACCCGGAGTACAGCATTGGACGGCCAGCGCCTCAAGATCGGAGGACTCTGAAAAAGCTGTAGGAAGGCAGCGTGAATTGGCGATTCGAAATGAATTGGCTGTCAGACCGCCTTCGCGAGCAGGCTCGCTCCCACAGAAAAGCAAGCAGCGCAGCTACCTGCGGCGAAGCCGCCCCACTCAACAATGAGCGCAAGCTCGAGTGCTCTTGATCTTGATCTTGATCCACCGGCGACGTCGGAAGGCTGAGTGGAGGGATTGATCCGGGCGTGGGAGCGCAGCGACCGTCTGGCGCAGCCAGACACAGCGGAAGGAGGTGCAGCGAAGCAAACCGTAGCCGCTGCGCCCGAATCGATCCCGCAGCGAAGGAACCCGAGCCTGCGAGGGCCGAACGCAGGAGCAAGCCTTTTTGGGTACTTTTTCGGCGTCTGGAAAAAGTGCCTCGCCGTAAGGGCGAAACCGCCAGCCGCAACACCCACAGCAACGGATATACACCCAATACCCCAAAGTCATGGTCGGCCCGAAGGCCGCCACGACACAAAAACCTCAAGCCTCCTTACGCACCCGAAACCAGGCCGCATACAACGCCGGCAAAAACAACAGCGTCAGCGCCGTAGCCACAATCAGCCCGCCCATGATCGCCACCGCCATCGGCCCGAAAAACACACTGCGCGACAGCGGAATCATCGCCAGCACCGCCGCCAGCGCCGTCAACACAATCGGCCTGAAGCGCCGCACCGTCGCCTCGATAATCGCCTGCCAAGGCTTAAGCCCCGAAGCAATATCCTGCTCGATCTGATCGACCAGAATCACCGAATTGCGCATGATCATCCCGGACAATGCGATGGTCCCGAGCATCGCCACAAACCCGAACGGCTGCCGGAACACCATCAGAAACAGGGTCACCCCGATCAAGCCCAACGGCGCCGTCAGAAACACCATCGCCGTGCGCGAGAAACTGCGCAACTGCACCATCAGCAAGGTCAGCACCACGACAATGAACATCGGCACCCCGGCATTCACCGACTTCTGCCCGCGCTCGGAATCCTCCACCGTGCCGCCGACATCCAGCAGATAACCATCGGGTAATTCGGCGCGAATCGGGTCCAGCGTCGGCATGATCTGCTTGACCAGCGTCGCCGGTTGCTCCTTGCCGTAAATGTCGGCGCGCACCGTCACGTTCGGCAGCCGATTGCGGTGCCAGATGATGCCTTCCTCGAAGCCGTATTCCAGCGTGGCAATCTGCGACAACGCCACACTGCGACCGTTATCCGTCGGCACCGCCAGGCTCGGCAACAATGACAATTCAGTGCGTTCGTGCACGGTGCCGCGCAGTAGAATCTCGATCAATTCGTTGTCTTCGCGGTACTGGCTGACGGTCGAGCCGACCAGCGAACTCTGCAGGAATTTCGCCAGATTGGCGGTGCTCACACCGAGGGCGCGGGCGCGATCCTGGTCGATGTTCAGGTAGACAACTTTGCTCGGCTCCTCCCAGTCCAGATGCACGTTGACCACATGCGGATTCTCGCGAACCTTTGCCGCCACTTTGCGCGCCAACGCACGGACTTCTTCGATGTGTTCACCGGTAACGCGGAACTGCACCGGATAGCCAACCGGCGGGCCGTTTTCCAAACGGGTGACCCGCGAACGCAGGGCCGGGAACTGTTCGTTGAGGGTTTCGATCAACCAGCTGCGCAGCGCTTCACGCTCTTCGATGGTTTTTGCCAGCACCACGAACTGGGCAAAACTCGCCGCCGGCAGTTGCTGATCCAGCGGCAGGTAGAAACGCGGCGAGCCGGTGCCGACGTAGGCCACGTAATTGTCGATGCCGGCGTGCTCCTTGAGCAGCGCTTCGAGGCGTTTGACTTCGCTGGTGGTATTGGCCAGAGAAACGCCTTCGGCCAGTTTCAGATCGACCATCAACTCCAGCCGGTTCGAAGCCGGGAAGAACTGCTGCGGGACGAATCGGAACAGCATCACCGAGGCAATGAACAGGCCCACGGTCAGCACGATCACCGTCTTGCGATGCGCCACGCACCACTCCACCAGACGCCGGACGCGCTGATAAAACGGCGTCGCATAGGGGTCCGGCTGACCATCGCCTGTGCCGTGTTTCGCCGCATGAATTTTCGCCAGATCCGGCAGGAGTTTTTCCCCCAGATACGGCACGAACATGACCGCCGCCACCCATGAGGCGAGCAAGGCAATGGTCACCACCTGGAAAATCGAGCGGGTATATTCGCCGGTTCCGGACTGCGCAGTGGCAATCGGCAGGAAACCGGCGGCGGTGATCAACGTGCCGGTAAGCATCGGGAATGCAGTGCTGGTCCAGGCATAACTCGCCGCGCGAATGCGGTCAAAACCCTGCTCCATTTTGATCGCCATCATTTCCACGGCAATGATCGCATCGTCCACCAGCAGACCCAGCGCCAGCACCAGCGCACCGAGGGAAATCTTGTGCAGGCCGATGCCGAGGTAATACATGCAGGCGAAGGTCATCGCCAGCACCAGCGGAATGGTCAGCGCTACGACCATGCCAGTGCGCACGCCGAGGGAGAAGAAGCTCACCAGCAAGACGATCGCCAGCGCTTCGACCAACACCTGGACGAACTCGCCGACGCCGGTTTTTACCGCTGCCGGCTGATCGGACACCTTGCGCAACTGCATGCCGGCCGGGAGGTTTTTCTGGATCCGCGAGAACTCGCCCTCCAGCGCCTTGCCCAGCACCAGAATGTCGCCGCCATCCTTCATAGCCACGGCCAGACCGATCGCATCGTCGCCCATGAAACGCATGCGCGGCGCCGGTGGGTCGCTGAAACCGCGACGCACATCGGCGATATCGGAGATACGGAACGTACGATCGGCGACGCGGATCGGAAAGTTCTTTATCTCATCGACTGTCTGAAAATTCCCCGAGACGCGTAGCTGCAAGCGCTCGCTGCCGGTTTCGAAGAACCCCGCAGTGGACACCGCATTCTGTTCCTCCAGTGCCTGCTGCACCGCCGCCAGCGGCAAGCCGAGGGTGGCGAGTTTGACGTTGGACAGCTCGACCCAGATTTTCTCGTCCTGCAACCCAAGCAGTTCGACCTTGCCGACGTCCTTGACCCGTTGCAGCTGAATCTGGATGCGGTCGGCGTAATCCTTGAGCACGGCGTAGTCGAAACCGTCACCGGTCAATGCGTAGATATTGCCGAAGGTGGTGCCGAACTCATCGTTGAAGAACGGCCCTTGAATTCCCGGCGGCAAGGTCTGGCGGATATCGCCGACCTTCTTGCGCAACTGATACCAGAGATCGGGGATTTGCTTGGAGTGCATCGAGTCGCGGGCGATGAAGGTCACCTGGGATTCACCGGGGCGGGAGAACGACATGATGCGTTCGTACTCGCCGGTTTCCATCAGTTTCTTTTCGATCCGTTCAGTAACCTGGCGCGAGACTTCCTGCGCGGTCGCACCGGGCCAGCGGGTCTGGATGACCATCGCCTTGAAAGTGAACGGAGGGTCTTCGCTCTGGCCGAGTTTGGTGTAGGACAACGCGCCGACAACGGCGAGCAAAAGCATCAGGAACAGCACGATCTGGCGATTACGCAACGCCCATTCGGAGAGGTTGAAGCGCATTGGGGCTTACTCCTTGTTCGCCAGATTGACCACACGGTTGGAGCGATCCACCGGCCGCACCTGCTGGCCGTCGAGCAGCACATGAACGCCGGCAGCCACTACCCAGTCGCTGGCATTCAAGCCTTCGAGCACCGCCACGCTTTTCTCGCCGAACGGACCGACCCGCACCGGGGTTTTCTTCAACGTGTTGTTGCCGTTGACCACCCAGACGTAGGTCGCGCCGTTTTCAGCGGTCAGCGCGGAAAGCGGTATCGACAGCGAGACACTGTCAGCCGATTGCACAAACACCCGGGCGCTCTGCCCCAGTTCAGCCGGCACTTTGCCGCTGGTGAACGAGATACGCGCGGCAAAAGTGCGTGAGCGCGGGTCGGCGGACGGCGACAACTCGCGGATCTGCCCAGCGAAGCGTTGACTTTGCTGTGCCCACAATTCCACGGTAACCGGCTGACCAACCTTGAAGCGGCCGAAGCTTTGCTCCGGCAGGCTGATCAACACTTCGCGCTCACCATCGGTGGCGAGGGTGAACACGGTTTGCCCGGCAGCGACCACCTGACCGACTTCCACCGAACGCTTGGCCACCACACCGTCCTGTGGCGCACGCAGCACCGCGTAACTGGCCTGGTTGGTCGAAACGTTGAATTCAGCTTTGATTTGTTTAAGGCGGGCTTCGCCGGAGCGATATAGATTTTCGGCGTTGTCGTAGGCCGAGCGGCTGACCATCTGCCGATCCATCAGGGTTTTATAGCGATCTCGTTCGGCGCGGACCAGGTTCAGATTGGCCTCGGCGGCGGCGACCTGCGCGCGGGTGGCTTCCAGTTGCAGGCGCACATCCTGCGGATCAAGTTCGGCCAAGGGCTGATCGGCTTTGACGCGCTGGCCTTCGTCGACCAGTCGTCGGCTGACTTTACCGCCAATGCGGAACGCCAGATCAGGCTCATACCGGGCGCGAACCTCGCCCGGATAGCTTTCCATCGCCTGCGCCGAAGGCTCGGGCTGTACCACCATGGCCGGGCGTACGGTGACCTTGGTCACCTCTTCCTGACCGCACGCCGATAACAGGAACGCCAGACTGACTGGCACGGCAAAGGACAACGCATGGCGGAACATGGTGACGGACCTTTCGCGAATGAGGCTTGGAATATTTATACTGGCGGGTATGGTATTAATAGCAAACTCACCAGTCCAGTATTAAAAGCGAAGAATGTCGAACAATCTTTCAGCTCCAAACGGCCCGGGCCGCCCCAAGGATCTGGCCAAGCGCCAGGCGATCCTGGATGCGGCGAAAACCCTGTTTCTCTGCCATGGCTACGCCAACACCAGCATGGACGCGGTGGCCAGCGAGGCGGGCGTGTCGAAGCTGACGGTCTACAGCCATTTCAACGACAAGGAGACGCTGTTCTCCGCTGCCGTCGTCGCGAAATGCGAGGAACAATTGCCGCCGCTGTTCTTCGAATTGCCGGACGGCATCGCGGTGGAAAATGTATTGCTGAACATTGCCCGGGGCTTTCACCAACTGATCAACAGCGATGAATCAGTGAACCTGCACCGCCTGATCATGGCGCTGGGCAGTCAGGATCCGAAGCTGTCGCTGATCTTCTTCGAGGCCGGCCCAGAGCGCGTGGTCAACGGCATGGAAGGTCTGCTGGCGAAAATCCATGCAACCGGCGCGCTGAGCATCGACCAGCCACGCAACGCCGCCGAGCACTTCTTCTGCCTGATCAAAGGGGCGGGGAATTTTCGTTTGTTGTATGGCTGCGGCGAGCCGCTGACTGGAGAAGCAGCGGAGCGGCATGTGCGGGAGGTGGTGGGGTTGTTTATGCGGGCTTACAAACCCTGACAGTTTTGCGGTGCTTGTGCAGACCGCTTCGCGAGCAGGCTCGCTCCCACACTGGAATGCATTTCCTACTGTGGGAGCGAGCCTGCTCGCGAATGGGGCGACGCGGTCTCAGGGCTTCAGCGCTTTCTTCGGATAAATGTCATACCGGCTCGATTTGCCATCCAGCGCATGGCTCGGTTTCGTCCCTTCAATGCACGGCGCCTTGCGCGGGCGTTTGACTACCACCCGATGCGTGGCCAAGGCCAGCGCCGCTTCAAGCAGGGCCGGTGCATCCGGATCATCACCGACCAGCGGGCGGAACAGGCGCATTTCCTTTTTCACCAGCGCGGTTTTCTCGCGATGCGGGAACATCGGGTCGAGATAGATCACCTGCGGCGCCTCCCCTTCCCAACTGCGCATCACTTCGATGGAGTTGCCCTTAAGCAATTTCATCCGCGCCACGATCGGCGCCACGTCGAAATCTTCCGCCGCCCGCGCCAAGCCGTCCTCAAGCAGTGCGCCGATCAGCGGCTGACGCTCGATCAGGCTCATTTCACAACCGAGACTGGCCAGCACAAATGCATCCTTGCCCAAGCCCGCCGTGGCATCCAGCACGCGCGGGCGCACGCCTTGGGCGATGCCGACAGCCTTGGCAATCATCTGGCCGCTGCCGCCGCCATACAAACGACGATGCGCCGCGCCGCCTTCGACGAAGTCGACCCGCACCGGTCCAGGCGCATCCGGGCCAAGCTGCTGCAACTGCAAACCCTGCTCGCCGACCTGCAAGGCGAACTCACCCTCACCCTCGGCCTCGCCGAGCGGCAGGCCGAGACGTTCGGCCCAGTGTGCGGCTTGCGCTTGAAACGTCGGGGCGAGGGCCTGGACATGGATGCGGCAGGCCGCGGGTGACTCGATCATGAAAAAACGCTCAAAAAAGTTAAGGATCGACAAAAACCGCCGATAAACCATTCAACGCGCATTTTGCCAGAGCTGAGCGTCAACCGAAAAAAATGTCAGGCATTCTTCCCACATCGATTGGCTACGTTTCGCCCCATGGCGACTTCAGCCGTCATAACACTCAAGCACTGAGCGGCGTCAGTCACCTGTGGCAGGATTTCTTTGCCCAGGCCCTGGCCGAACAGACGAGTGAAGTGGTGCCTGCCTGTGGCACGTTTCCACCGGTTGACCTGAACAGCCCGGAAGAACCGACCGTTGGCAGCGAGCTGCACGCGCACATCGTCAGCCAGCGTGAGTGCGACGTGGTCGAAACCCAGGTTCGCCCGCCGGAGCCGCTGTTCCTGCCGATCGCCGAGTTCGAAATGGAGCTGCTGGACAAGCCGTTCCCACCGTTCCCGCCGGAAGAGCTCAAAGCCCAGCAAGAGCAACAGGATTTCGACAGCAGCTGGGTACGCCCGATTGTGATCAACAATGGCCAGCCAGTGCCGGAGCCAGGCCCTGCGCCGCAGAAACGTCCGCTGTACCTGCCGATTGCCGAGTTCGATCTGGACTTGCTGCAGAAGCCTTACCCGCCGTTCCCGCCGGAAGAAATCGTCGAGCAGCAGAAAGCTCTGGACTTCGATAATGGCTGGGCTCGCCCGATCGTTCTGCAGAACCTGCGCCTCGCCGCCTGATCCTCAGCGACACACGCTCCAGCGCCCGACATCGACATGAAAGTGATTGCGATGGGCGGCGTTGTAGTCCGGACTCAACACCACACTGAATGACTCACAGGCGCCGTCACGCAGCTGGCGGAGAAACTCTGCGTCCTGGTTTTGCTTGGGCCAATCCCTGAGCACGCTGATCGTGCGTCCGCCAGCCAGACGGAAACCGGCAATGTCCAGCGCGTCGGCACTGGCATGTCGACTGAGGGCACCGCTCTCACGGTTGTAGACATTGCGACAGGCAAAGCTGCCGAGGTGATCGACACGCGCGATCTTCTGGCCATAAGCCGATTGCGCGGCCGGTTGCAGGGTGTGGTGTTCGAACATCGCGTAGGCCACCGCCAGCGGGCAACTGGCAATGAAACTGCTGCTCAGCGCCACTCCACCTCCCTGCACCCGCAGAGCACCGACCAGCGGACACTTGGCGCCGGGGCTGTCGGCCTGGGGGCTGACGCGCAGATCCGAGCTGCTCAATGCCTGTGCGCAAAGCTCGGGATCACTGCGCAGGCGCATGAGTTTGTAACCGGTGAGCCAGTTGGGCGCGGCTTTTATGTCCAATGGCGCCCACGCATTCCACTGCGGCGGCACGTCCAGCCAGCCACGCCAGACACTCACCGCGCCACCAGCGATCGCGAGCAACACCCCCCAGAACAGCCAACGTCCCATGCTCAGTCCTTGAAGAATTGATTGGCCTTGGCATACGGCATCGACTGTGACGTGAAGCCAAAGGTGCCGGATTGCTGGATTTCCTCAGCCGCGCGGAAGAACTCGCCGAACGCCGCCAGCGCCAGTGCCGACCCGGTGCTGATCCGCCGGACGCCCAGTTCCTCGAGCTGTTGCACGGTCAGTTTCAAACCGCCAGACATCAACACATTGACCGGTTTCGGCGCCACCGCTTGCACCACTGCGCGCACTTCTTCGGCGCTGCGCAAACCCGGCGCATAGAGCACGTCGGCACCCGCTTCGGCGAATGCCTGCAAGCGGCGAATGGTGTCGTCAAGATCGGGGTTGCCGTGCAGGTAATTTTCCGCGCGAGCGGTGAGGACGAAAGGAAACGGCAGGGTGCGCACCGCCGCGACAGCGGCTTCAATCCGTGCAACGGCGTGTTCGAAGCAATAGATCGGCGCGTCCGGACGTCCCGAAGCGTCCTCGATCGACCCGCCCACCGCGCCCGCTTCGGCGGCGCGCAACAGACTCTGCGCAGACTCGACCGGATCATCGGCAAAGCCGTTTTCCAGATCCACCGCCACCGGCAGATCCGTCGCTGCGACAATCGCCCGGACATTGGCCAGGGTCTCGTCGAGATTCAACGCGCCATCAGGCTTGCCTTGGGAAAACGCGTAACCAGCGCTGGTGGTGGCCAAGGCCTGATAACCGAGACTGGCGAGCATCTTCGCCGAGCCGGCATCCCACGGATTAGGGATGACGAAGATCGCCTGGCGATCATGCAGCGCTTTGAAGGCTTGGGCTTTGAGGCGTTGCTGTTGACTGACTTGGACGTTCATCGACGGCCTCCCGGGCAGAAAAAACCCGCCTCAGAGCAAGCCAAGCTGCTCGGCGGCGGGTTCTCTGTATAGCTCAGGCAGCGCGGGCAAGCCAGGCAAACGTTGCATCAGTTGGGAGTGAAAACGCTGCGCCAGTTTCGCTGCCAACAGGTTATCGGCGGTATGCAGAAAGACGTAGGGCGTGCGCCCCTCTTCGATCCATTCAGCAATCTTCGCCACCCACGGCACGAGAAACGCATCGTTGGCCTCAAGCTCGGGATGGCCGATGAAGCGCACCTGCGGAAACTGCGTGAACGCCGCCGGACGGGTGGGCACTCGCGGCTTTTTCGACTGCGCGTGGATCACCGAGGACTCGGTCGACAAGCAGCTGAACAGCGCGCGCGGGTCGAGACAGATGCGCTCGACACCGCGATCCAGCAACAGACGATTGAGCAGACGCTCGCTCTCGCCCTTGGCGAAGAACTGTTCATTGCGCACCTCGACCGCAAGCGGGCAATCCAGTGCATCGATAAACGCCGCGAGCTCCGGCAGACGCTGCGGCGTGAAGCTTTTCGACAGTTGCAGCCACAGCGGCGAAACACGTTCGCCTAACGGCTTGAGTAATTGCAGGAAGGTTTCGGCAGCGGTCAGTTGCTCGCGCAAGTCGCCGCTGTGGCTGATGTCGCCGGGGAATTTGGCAGTGAAGCGAAAGTGCGCCGGCATGATCTCGGCCCAGCGTTGCACAGTGGCTGGCGACGGGCTGGCGTAGAAGGTGGTGTTGCCTTCGACGGCGTTGAACACCTGGCAGTAGAGAGCGAGAAAGTCGGAGGTTTTTGCGTCTACCGGATACAGATACTCGCGCCAGGCATTTTCGCTCCAGGACGGGCAACCGAGGTAGTAAGGCAGATCCATCAGATATACAGATCGAGGCCCAGCACGTCTGCGTCCCAATCGACAAAACCGGCGGTGCTCAGGTAGCTGGCCAGGGCCATGGCTACGCTTTTCTTCATCGCGCGGTGGTAGATCATGTCTTGCTGACGGGCAGGCAGGTTGCTCAGGCGTTGCGCGGTAGCTTGGGCAGCACGGGCGGCCAACTGCTCTTCGCTCGGGAATTCCAGCTCGCCGTCGATGATCTCGACGGACTCATCCAGCGCCGCATTGCCTTTACGCGGCTTGCGCTTGATGGGGTAGGACTGAGTGGAAACGCCGTCTATACGCATAATGTCATGCTCGGTATCAATGATGGCAATTTAGCGGCACTTGACCGACTTAGCAAACCGCCGAGTGATAACTAGAACACATAAAGCGCAAAAGGTTTTAAGCGAGGGGGCAGAAACTGACGATTGGCGATATTTGTATGTGACCGCGAACCTGTGGGAACGAGCCTGCTCGCGAAGGGTTCAGCACATTCAACACATGCATTGACTGACCAGAAGCCTTCGCGAGCAGGCTCGCTCCCACAGGAGAAAGTGTCGTATCAGCGGGCTTTGGGGGTGGCAACTTTATCGCGCAAGTAAACCGGCTGCGCGTCATCTGCCGGGATCGCCTCACCGCGCTCCCAGGCGAAACGCGCCAGGGTCAGCAGGTCTTCGGCGTGGGGCAGCATGCCGGCGTCGGAGCCGCTCAGATTGACCGCGATGCGCTCGCCGTAACCCCAACCGGTACCGGCACCGAACCAATCGCCACTGGCATCAGCGGGCAACGCGGCGACTTCCGGCGGCAACACGGCTTCGGCACCAACCAGACGCATCTCCCCCGCCGTCTCGCGGTAGCAGCCCCAATACATTTCATCCATCCGCGCATCGATCGCAGCCGCGACCTGGCTTGCGCCATGTTCACGAAAGGCACGCTGGGCCAGCACGGCAAGGTTGGATACCGGCAACACCGGACGATCCAGAGCAAAGGCCAAACCCTGCACCACACCAATGGCAATGCGCACACCGGTAAACGCGCCCGGGCCACGGCCGAAAGCAATCGCGTCGACCGCTTGCAGCGTGGTGCCGGCATCGGCGAGCAATTGCTGAATCATCGGCAGCAGCTTCTGCGCATGCAGGCGCGGGATCACCTCGTAATGGCTCGTGACCTTGCCGTCATGCAGCAAGGCAACGGAGCAAGCTTCAGTCGCGGTGTCCAGGGCCAGCAAGGTGCTCATCGATGTTTCCAAAACAGGGGTGGGAAAAAGTGCGTCAGTATAAACAACAACGGCCCGCAAGCGGGCCGTGGATGATGCAGCCGATCAGACTTTTCAGCTCAGCGCGGCCAGCACCTTGGTGGTGATTGCATCAACCGAACCAACGCCTTCGATGTGGCTGTACTTTGGCTTGCCGCCGTTCTTGGCGGAAAGGTTCTGGTAGAACTCCACCAGCGGTTTGGTCTGCGAGTGGTAGACCGACAGGCGATGACGCACGGTTTCTTCAGTATCGTCCTTGCGCTGCACCAGCTCTTCGCCGGTGATGTCGTCCTTGCCAGCCAGTTTCGGCGGATTGTAGATGATGTGGTAAACGCGGCCACTGGCTTCGTGGACACGGCGACCGGCAATACGCTGCACGATTTCTTCGTCTTCTACAGCGATCTCGACCACGGCATCCAGCTCGACACCGGCAGTGACCAGCGCTTCAGCCTGCGGAATGGTGCGCGGGAAGCCGTCGAACAGGAAACCGTTGGCGCAATCAGGTTGAGCGATGCGGTCCTTGACCAGCGCGATGATCAGGTCATCCGACACCAGGCCGCCGGCATCCATGATGCTCTTGGCTTGCACGCCCAGTGGAGTGCCAGCCTTGACCGCAGCACGCAGCATGTCGCCGGTGGAGATTTGCGGAATGCCGAATTTCTCGGTGATGAACTTTGCCTGAGTACCTTTACCGGCCCCGGGAGCTCCCAGCAGAATGACGCGCATCGATGTGCTCCTCAATTTTTTATATAAAAGCTTTACAAAACAAAGGATTCGCTCGTAACCGGCGGATCCTGAAAATACGGGTCGTGGCCGCACAAACGGCCAAAGGCTGATCAAGATACACAGCAGGCTGCGCCCACACAAGACGCCAAAAGTCGGAGAAACCGACGCCCGCCGTGACCTTGCGACGCGGTAACCCAAGTCGCAACCCCATCAATAACTGTCGCCTCGCGGCACTTTCCTACGGCAGGAGAAGCGGCATCCGACCCTTGTCGCAAATGCCGCCAGAGGTGCTCAGCAACCTTAGCCGGTATTGCGCAATCCGGCGGCAATCCCCGCCACAGACACCAGCAGCGCCTGTTCCACCGGGCTGCCCTGCTCGACATCCTGCTGCCGCGAACGCGCCAACAGTTCCGCCTGCAATAGATGCAGCGGGTCGAGGTAGGTGTTGCGCAAGCGGATGAATTCGAGGGTGTCCGGGCTGTGCGCCAGCAGCTGCGACTGCCCGGTCAGACCGAGCACGACGGTGCATGCCTGCGACAATAGGTCGCGTAACTGCGCGCCCAACGGCAGCAGATCAGCTTCAACCAGACGCTCGTCGTAGGACTGCGCAATATCCGCATCAGCCTTGGCCAGAACCATTTCCAGCATATCGATACGGGTGCGGAAGAACGGCCATTGTTCGCGCATCTGCCCCAGCAACTCACCTTCGCCGCGCTCCAGCGCCTTGCTCAGCGCCGTCTCCCAGCCCAGCCAGGCCGGCAACATCAATCGGGTTTGGGTCCAACCGAAAATCCACGGGATCGCCCGCAGGCTTTCGATACCGCCGGCGCGACGTTTGGCCGGGCGACTGCCCAGAGGCAAACGTCCCAGCTCCTGCTCCGGCGTCGACTGACGGAAGTACTCAACGAATTGCGGATTTTCCCGCACCACCTGGCGGTAAGCGCTGACACCGTCCGCCGCCAATTCGTCCATCAGATGGCGCCATTCCGGAGTCGGCGGCGGCGGTGGCAGCAAGGTCGCTTCGAGCACGGCGGCCAGATACAGATTGAGGTTTTGCTCGGCGATGTCCGGCAGGCCGAATTTGAAACGAATCATTTCGCCCTGTTCGGTAGTACGGAAACGACCCGCCACTGAGCCCGGCGGCTGCGACAGAATCGCCGCGTGCGCCGGACCGCCACCACGCCCCACGGTGCCGCCGCGACCGTGGAACAGCAGCAGTTCGACTTGCTGTTCGCGGCAGATTTCCACCAGACGCTCCTGCGCGCGATATTGCGCCCACGCCGCAGCGGTGGTGCCGGCATCCTTGGCCGAGTCGGAATAGCCGATCATCACTTCCTGCGGGCCGTGCAAACGCGCGCGATAGCCCGGCAACAGCAGCAGACGTTCCATCACCGGCCCGGCGTTGTCGAGGTCGGCGAGGGTCTCGAACAGCGGCACCACGCGCATCGGCCGCAGTACGCCGGATTCCTTGAGCAGAAGTTGCACCGCGAGCACATCGGAAGCCGCGCCAGCCATGGAGATCACGTAGGAGCCCAGCGACGCAGCGGGCGCGGCAGCGATTTCCTTGCAGGTGTTGAGCACTTCGGCGGTGTCCGCCGACGGTTTGAAATGCGCGGGCAGCAAAGGGCGACGGTTGCTCAGCTCCTCGGTGAGGAAGTTGATGCGCTGTTCTTCATCCCAATCTTCATAACGGCCAAGGCCGAGGTAATCGGTGATTTCGGTCATTGCCGAGCTGTGCCGGGTCGAATCCTGACGCACATCGAGGCGCACCAGGAACAGGCCGAACGTCACCGCCCGACGCAGGCAATCGAGCAACGGCCCGTCGGCGATGACGCCCATGCCGCACTCGTGCAGCGAGTTGAAACACAACTGCAAAGGCTCGAGCAGGTCGCGATTATCGTGCAGCACATCGGCGGTTGCCGGGGTCGGCGCAGTCAACGCGGCATGCGCCCAGTTGCGTGTGGCGCGCAGGCGTTCGCGCAGTTGCTTGAGCACCGCGCGATAGGGTTCGGCACTGTCGCCGGCCTTGGCCTTCAGCGCATCGCTGGCCTGCTGCATCGACAGTTCGGCAGCGAGATGATCGACATCGCGCAGGTACAAGTCAGCGGCCATCCAGCGCGCCAGCAGCAAGACTTCGCGAGTGACGGCGGCGGTGACATTGGGGTTGCCGTCACGGTCGCCTCCCATCCACGAAGCGAAGCGGATCGGCGCGGCTTCCAGCGGCAAGCGCAGGCCCGTGGCGGCGAACAGCGCCTGATCGGCCTTGCGCATATGGTTGGGGATTGCCTGCCACAACGAATGCTCGATCACCGCGAAGCCCCACTTGGCTTCATCGACCGGCGTCGGGCGGGTGCGGCGGATTTCTTCGGTGTGCCAGGCTTCGGCGATCAGCCGTTGCAGTTTGCTGTGGATCTGCTCGCGCTCGGCGCTGGTCAGGTCGCGATGATCCTGAGCGGCCAGTTGCGCGGCGATCGCGTCGTACTTCTGGATCAACGTGCGTCGCGCCACTTCGGTCGGGTGCGCGGTCAGCACCAGTTCGATTTCCAGCCGCGCCAGTTGCCGGGCCAGAGATTCGGCGCTGTGCCCTTCGCTGCGCAGGCGCGCGAGCAGTTCCGGCAACACCCGCGACTCGAACGGCGCCGGTTGCGACTCCTCGCGGCGATGGATCAGCTGGTACTGCTCGGCAATGTTCGCCAGGTTGAGAAACTGATTGAAGGCCCGCGCGACCGGGAGCAATTCGTCTTCACTCAATTGATTGAGGCTGGCGCTCAGTTCAGCGTCCATCGAGCCGCGCCGGTCGGCCTTGGCGCCTTTGCGAATCTGCTCGATCTTGTCGAGGAACGCCTCGCCGTACTGGTCTCGAATGGTGTTGCCCAACAGCTCTCCGAGCAGGTGAACATCCTCGCGCAAGCGTGCATCAATATCGGTCATCAGCAGTTCTCCAGCGGTAATCGGGGACAGCGCAGAAACGAATGCTTTGCCAGAGAGTGCCGCTCTGCGCCGCTTCTTACAAGCAGGCGACGAATTGACTTTAAACCTTGCCGGCGAAAGCTAGTCTCAACAGTAAGCCGTACGACGGCCCGCCGCCGGCGCTGCCGGACACTCACCCAGGCCTGCCATCAGCAGGCGCTAAATGAGGTCATCATGAAAATTCGTGAACTCGCCCAGCATTGGGAAGAAAACGCCAAAGGTCGCCTGACCGACACCGGCTACACGATTCATCTGGACGTCGAAGCCGCCGCAAGGCTGGCGGCGATTGCCGAAATGTACCCCAAGCGTCACCCCGAGGAACTGCTCGGTGAGCTGATCGGCGCCGCGCTTGAGGAGTTCGAAGCGAGCCTGCCGTATGTGAAGGGTTCAACAGTGGTGGCGACGGATGAGGAAGGTGATCCGTTGTATGAGGATGTCGGTCCGACGCCGCGTTTTCTGGCGTTGTCGCGACGGCATTTGCATGATCTGTCCTCGGCTGAGAACAAGCAGAAGCACTGACTCGACACACATCAAAACCGTGGGAGCGAGCCTGCTCGCGAATGCGGATTTTCATTCAGCATTTGCGCTGACTGACACATCTCATTCGCGAGCAGGCTCGCTCCCACATAGGCTGTATTCCAGTTCGCAAATTGGTTTATCAACAGACAAAATACACCCGCGCGTACCGCTCCAAAGCCCCAAAGTTCCCGCCCCAGAGCCTTGTCCAAACGGTCAATTAAATTTTTGGCGATAGGCCATCTTTTCTGAACTTTTCAAAAATGCCGCCGGTCGGAACAGGTAACCACGCCTGGAACGAGCGTTTCAATTCGCGTCTACAAGCGATGCTTTCGCCTCCTCTGCCAGGATGGATTCAGTTGTATTTTCAGGAGATGCCTAATGGAGTTGAAGACCATGAAAACCCAAACCTCGTTTTCCCACCTGCGCGGTCTGAAACTGGCCGCTCTGGCCATCGGCACCAGCTTCGTACTGGCCGGTTGCGCCGGTAACCCACCGACCGAGCAGTACGCCGTGACCCAATCGGCCGTCAACAGCGCCGTCAGCGCTGGCGGTACCGAATTCGCTGCGGTGGAAATGAAGCAGGCTCAGGACAAGCTGAAACAAGCTGAAATCGCCATGCACGACAAGAAGTATGACGAAGCCCGTCGCCTGTCCGAACAGGCTGAATGGGACGCTCGCGTCGCTGAACGCAAGGCTCAGGCCGCCAAGGCCGAACAGGCTGTGAAGGATTCCCAGAAAGGTGTTCAGGAACTGCGTCAGGAAAGCCAGCGCACTGTGCAGTAAGCGCGCATCCCGACCGCAAAGCTGAAACTCTTACCGATAGAAAGGACGAAAAATTATGCGTAAGCAACTGATGATTCCCGCTCTTCTGGCCGCAAGCGTTGCACTGGCAGCCTGCTCCACACCGCCTAACCCGAACCTGGAACAGGCGCGCACCAACTACGCCGGCCTGCAGGCCAACCCACAGGCGAGCAAAGTCGCGGCACTGGAAACCAAAGACGCCAGCGATTACCTGGACAAGGCCGACAAGGCTTATCTGGACAAAGAAGATGCAGCCAAGGTTGACCAACTGGCTTACCTGACCAACCAGCGCGTGGAAGTGGCCAAGCAGACCATCGCTCTGCGCACCGCTGAAAACAACCTGAAAAACGCCGCCGCGCAACGCGCCCAGGCTCGTCTGGATGCCCGTGACCAGCAGATCAAACAGCTGCAGGACAGCCTCAACGCCAAGCAGACCGATCGCGGTACGCTGGTGACTTTCGGTGACGTGCTGTTCGCCACCAACAAGGCTGATCTGAAATCCAGCGGCCTGGTGAACATCAACAAACTGGCGCAATTCCTCCAGGAAAACCCGGATCGCAAAGTGATCGTCGAGGGTTACACCGACAGCACGGGCACCGCGAGCTACAACCAGTCGCTGTCCGAGCGTCGCGCGACTTCCGTGCAGATGGCCCTGATCAAGATGGGCGTCGACCCTTCGCGCATCGTCGCTCAGGGTTATGGCAAGGAATACCCGGTAGCGGATAACGGCAGCGTTTCGGGCCGTGCGATGAACCGTCGTGTGGAAGTGACCATTTCCAACGACAACCAGCCAGTAGCACCGCGTTCTTCGGTGAGCTCGAACTAAGCTCCACCCGGTAACGCAAAAGCCCCGCCTGAGTTGATCAGGCGGGGCTTTTTTGTGGGAGCAGACATCGTAGCCCCTCACCCCAGCCCTCTCCCAAGGGAGAGGGAGCCGATTTGTGTCGCTTTCAAAACTTGTGTTCGGCGCAATGGATCAGGTCGACTTAGCTTAAACAAACACCTCGGTCAGTCCCCTCTCCCTCTGGGAGAGGGTTAGGGTGAGGGCTGAACCTGCAGAATCACTCCTCCAGCTTCTGCGGGGTCTCTTCGCCCATACACCGCACAGCCTTTTTCTGGCCATTGATCAACACACCGGTCAACCCTTTCTGCTCGGTATCAAACAACACCAGCACACCATCAATGCACTGCGCCACTTGCGGCGCGGGGGTCAGCGAGACTTTGTAGTCCTCGCCCGGCACCGTCTTGAGCATGGTGAATTCGCTGAGCAGCAATGCATCCTCCGGCTTGGCAAAGTGCAGGTAGCCGTAGTACCACAGCGCCCCGACGGTGCCGAGGATGCTGCAGATACCGGTGATGATCAGCGGGATGGCATTACGTTCTTCAGTCATTGCGGGGTCTCATCTTCGGAATTCGGGGGCGGCGGATAGTTGGGGATTTCGCCGAGGCGGCGCAGGCCGTCGAAGTGTTCGGGATCATCAAGGTAGCGCAGCATGACCTGACGCCACACCGGGTCGCCGAAGGTTTGCACATGACCGCCACGGGTCAGCTGCAACACCCGCGGCGGCGGCGCCGCTTGATACAGGCGAATGCCGTTGGCCATCGGCACCAGCGGATCGTCGATGCTGTGGAAGATCAGCTTGGGCACGCCGGTCAGCTGCGCCATCGAGTTGATCGCGCTGTCGCCATCCGGCACCAGCCACGACAGCGGCACCTGCAACGGCCAGGTCAGCCACGAAGTGCTGAGGGCGAATTGGCCGACACTGCGATAACTGGCCGGCACACCATCCAGCACCAGGGCCTTGAGTTGTTTTTGCCGTTCCGGGTGCTGCGCCAGCCAATGCACCGACATCGCGCCGCCGAGGCTCTGCCCGAGCAGCACCAGCGGTTTGCCTTTGACCTCGGGCGCTTTGTCGAGCCAGGCGAACGCGGCGTCGATGTCCTGATAGATCGCCGGCAGGCTCGGCTTGCCCTCGGACAAACCGTAACCGCGATAGTCGACCAGCAGTACCTGATAGCCATTCTTCGGCAACCACCAGCTGCCGCCCAGATGCATCGGCAGATTGCCGCCGTTTCCGTGCAGATGCAGGACCGTGCCTTTGACCTCAACACCAGGTTTGGCTGGCAGCCACCAGGCGTTGAGCTTCAAGCCATCAGCGGTGTTCAGAGTGACAGTGCGGTATTCGAGTTTGGCTTTGTCCGGGGTGAAGATCTGGCCCGGTTCAGGGTAGAACAGCAGCGAACTGCAACCGCCGAGGGTCAAGAGCAGGCAAAGGATGCCGAGGATTCTCATCCGGTGAAACCTCGCAAAGAAGAGAACTGAACACAAATCAAACCTGTGGGAGCGAGCCTGCTCGCGAAAGCGGTGTATCAGCCGACATCAATGTTGAAGGTGAAATCGCATTCGCGAGCAGGCTCGCTCCCACAAGGGGTTCGGTGCTGGGTCTAGAGGATATTGGAGTAATCCGCCTCAATCCGGTCCAGGCTCAAATGGTTGAGGAAGTTGGAGAAACACATCCACGCCGACAACGCATTCAAGTCACGGAACTGATCCGGTAGATATTTCGGCGGCACCACCAGCCCTTCATCCACCAGTTGCCGCAAGGTTCGCATGTCTTCCAGTGTGGTCTTGCCACAGAACAACAGCGGAATCTGCTCGAGCTTGCCCTTGCGCACGGCCAACTGAATGTAGTTGTAAACCATGATGAAGCCCTTGAGATAGGACAAGTCTTTGGTGAATGGCAGACCGGTCGGCGTCGAGCCACGGAAAACCCGGCTGGCGTTGCCGTAGCTTTCGGCCATCTCGAAACCTTGCTCGCGGAAGAATTCGTAGATCTGCAAAAAGTCGGCGCCCTCCTCGACCATATGAATCGCACGGGTGCGGTTGGTCAGTTTGCGCAGGCGACTCGGGTAAGAAGCGAAGGTGATGATTTCCATCAGGATCGCCAGCCCTTCCTGGGTCACCGTTGACGAGGGCGGGCCTTTGGACAGGAACGTGCAGATCGGCTGGTTCAAGCCATTGAGCGTAGTGCCGACGTGCACCAGACCTTCGTGGACTTCCAGTGCGCGCACGTCGCGGTCGTTGAACAGCGCATCCGTGCGGATCTTGATGTAGTCGGCGCCCGCCGCGGCGTCGGCGACGATGCCGTCGGACTCGAACACGCGAATGGTTTCTTCGGCCTCACCGAATACCTTGTTCAGTCGGGTTTGCAGCAGGTGCACCGCGTCTTTGGCGGTAAGGATCTTCGGCTCGTCCTTCAGATCGCCGCGCCCGTCGATGTTATTCAGGTAGTCGGACATCATCAGGCCGAGGTCGGCGAGGGTCGGGTCACCGGCGTGGAAGGCATCGGACGCCGCGCCGTACAACTCTTGCGAGATCAGCCCGAAGTCCTCGGTGCCGCGCGCCTCGAGCATGCGCACCACCATGCGGTATTCCTTGCACATGCGCCGCATGATCTGCCCGACCGGGTTGAACTGGCCGAGCTGGCGGGTGATGTCGCGCTCGATGTTCTGAAATTCCAGTTTGACCTGGCTCGAATCGAACGACAGCGGGCGGTTGAGGTAGTAGTCGCGATCCACCGCCGGCATTTCCTTGCCTTTGGCCTTGAGAAAACCCTTGCGCACGTTGTCGTCCCACTTGACCGCATCGAGCACGCGGATCGGCGTCTGCGCCAGCACAATGCGATCGGACAACATGCGTATCGTCTGCTGGTAATCGTCCACCCGAAACTCCTGTAGAAAACGTGACGCTTTGAATGACTGGGCGCGGGCTCCCTGTAGGAGCTGCCGAAGGCTGCGATCTTTTGACCTTGGTCTTCTAAAAGCAGATCAAAAGATCGCAGCCTTCGGCAGCTCCTACAGGGGGATCGGCGTCAGACGGACGACATTGTGTTACACCGACGCCAATACAAGGTGCATATACCGCGTCAGAATCCCGAGCATGTTCTCTTCGGCCAATGGCTCGGCGTCATTGAGCAGGCCCTGATATTCCATCCGGCCGATAATCGCCGTCAACACCTTGGCATCCTGCTGCGGTTCACGCGAGCCCAGTACCTGGAACAACTGGCAGGTGCCCTGCAACAGAATCTGCTGGTGCGAGCGCACCAGAATGGCCAGACGCGGGTTGAGCAGCGCTTCCTGGCGGAACGCCTGTTCGGCCATCAGATGCTCGCGGCGGTTGATCAGTTGCCGGTGCACGTAATCGGCCATCAACCGCGCGATGTCATCGGCCAATTGCGAGCGCGACTCCGGGCTGCCGTCGGCGCTGACCACCATTTCGCGCAGCAGCCCTTCATTATTGATCCACAACTTGGCCATGTACGCCGCGCTGCGTTCAACGTATTGGGCGAAGGTATCGGTGAGCAGGTCATCGATGTCCTTGAAGTAATACGTGGTCGCCGACAGCGGCACGCCGGCCTCCGCCGCGACAGCACGATGGCGCACGGCACGCACGCCGTCGCGCACGACAATGCGCATCGCGGCGTCGAGAATGTCCTGGCGACGCTGCTCACTGCCCTGTCGGCTGGCCTTGCGGCCCTGGTACTGAACACTTTCAGCGACCGCAGTGGCGATACCCGCTGCACCTTCTTGAGCTATTGCACCCATCACGACAGCACTTCCTCTGCTATTTGCAAATTAACCAATTGATACATTTGTACCAGACAGGCAATAAAAAGCCGCCTGTTTTAGGCGGCTTTTCAACTGAAACGTTTACGCTTGCGGTCGCATGTGCGGGAAAAGGATCACATCGCGGATCGACGGCGAGTTGGTCAGCAACATCACCAGGCGATCGATGCCGATACCTTCACCGGCGGTTGGCGGCATGCCGTACTCCAGCGCACGGACAAAGTCGGCGTCGTAGTGCATGGCTTCGTCGTCACCGGCGTCCTTGTCGGCCACCTGCGCCATGAAGCGCTCGGCCTGGTCTTCGGCGTCGTTCAGCTCGGAGTAGGCATTGGCGATTTCACGACCACCGATGAACAGCTCGAAGCGGTCGGTGACGTTCGGGTTTTCGTCGTTGCGACGGGCCAGCGGCGACACTTCGAACGGGTACTGAGTGATGAAGTGCGGCTGCTCCAGCTTGTGCTCGACCAGTTCTTCGAAAATCATCACCTGCAGTTTGCCCAGACCTTCGAAGCCCAACACCTTGGCGCCGGCCTTCTTGGCGATAGCGCGAGCCTTGTCGATGTCGTTCAGATCATCGGCGGTCAGCTCAGGGTTGTACTTGAGAATCGAGTCGAACACCGACAGACGCACGAACGGCTCGCCGAAGTGGAACACCTTGTCGCCGTACGGCACGTCGGTGCTGCCCAGCACCAGCTGCGCCAGCTCGCGGAACAGTTCCTCGGTGAGATCCATGTTGTCTTCGTAATCGGCGTACGCCTGATAGAACTCCAACATGGTGAATTCAGGGTTGTGACGAGTCGAAACGCCTTCGTTACGGAAGTTGCGGTTGATCTCGAAGACTTTCTCGAAACCACCAACCACCAGACGCTTCAGATACAGCTCAGGCGCGATACGCAGGAACATTTCCATGTCCAGCGCGTTGTGGTGAGTTTCGAACGGCTTGGCTGCGGCGCCGCCGGGAATGGTCTGCAGCATCGGCGTTTCGACTTCGAGGAAGTCGCGCTTCATCAGGAAGCTGCGGATGTGCGCGATCACTTGCGAACGCACGCGGAAGGTCTGGCGCACGTCTTCGTTGACGATCAGGTCGACGTAGCGCTGGCGGTAGCGCTGTTCGGTGTCGGTCAGGCCGTGGTGCTTGTCCGGCAGCGGGCGCAGCGACTTGGTCAGCAGGCGCACGTTGGTCATTTCAACGTACAGGTCGCCTTTGCCGGAACGCGCCAGGGTGCCTTCGGCAGCAATGATGTCGCCCATGTCCCAGGTTTTCACCGCAGCCAGGGTTTCTTCGGACAGCGTCTTGCGGTTGACGTAGACCTGAATGCGTCCGGTCATGTCCTGGATCACCATGAACGAGCCACGGTTGAGCATGATGCGACCGGCAACCTTGACCGGGATTGCAGCCTCTGCCAGCTCTTCCTTGGTCTTGTCCGCGTACTGTTTCTGCAAGGCATCGCAGTAGTTGTCGCGGCGGAAGTCGTTCGGGAAGGCATTGCCCTTGGCGCGCTCGGCAGCAAGCTTTTCCTTGCGCAGGGCGATCAGGGAGTTTTCTTCCTGTTGCAGGGCTTGCGGGTCGAGTTGTAGGTCGCTCATGTCTTTAAGTATTCCATCAGGTTCGTTGCCCCCAGCCTTCGGCTGGGGATCGCGGGCGAGCCCGCTCCCACAGAGGGTGTTACAGGCCGGATTTCAGGCTCGCTTCCAGGTACTCATCGATGTCGCCATCGAGCACCTTGTCGCAATCGCTGCGTTCGATGTTGGTACGCAGATCCTTGATCCGCGAGGCATCGAGCACGTAAGAGCGGATCTGGTGACCCCAGCCGATGTCCGACTTGGTGTCTTCCAGCGCCTGCGAGGCCGCATTGCGCTTCTGCATTTCCTGCTCGTACAACTTGGCCCGCAGCATTTTCATCGCGGTGTCCTTGTTGGCGTGCTGGGAACGCTCGTTCTGGCAGCTGACCACGGTGTTGGTCGGTACGTGGGTGATACGTACGGCCGAGTCGGTGGTGTTTACGTGCTGACCACCGGCACCGGAGGAACGATAGGTGTCGATCCGCAGGTCTGCCGGGTTGATTTCGATTTCCACCTTGTCATCGATCTCTGGCGAGACGAAAACAGCGGAGAACGAGGTGTGGCGACGGTTGCCGGAGTCGAACGGGCTCTTGCGCACCAGACGGTGCACGCCGATCTCGGTACGCAGCCAGCCAAAGGCGTATTCGCCCTTGATGTGCACGGTCGCGCCCTTGATCCCGGCGACTTCACCGGCGGACAGTTCCATGATGGTCGCGTCGAAACCGCGTTTGTCAGCCCAGCGCAGGTACATGCGCAACAGGATGTTGGCCCAGTCCTGCGCTTCGGTACCGCCGGAACCGGCCTGGATGTCCAGGTAGGCGTTGTTCGGGTCCATTTCATGGCTGAACATGCGGCGGAATTCCAGCTTGGCCAGATTTTCCTCGAGACGGGCCAGCTCGGCGACGACATCGCCCACTGCGCCTTCGTCGTTCTCTTCGACGGCCATGTCCAGCAGGTCGCGGCAATCGGCCAGACCGCCGTTCAGTTCGTCGAGCGTGTCGACGATCTGCGCCAGCGCGGCACGCTCGCGGCCCAGCTCCTGGGCGTATTCAGGTTTGTTCCAGACACTCGGATCTTCAAGCTCGCGATTGACCTCGGTCAGACGCTCATGCTTTTGATCGTAGTCAAAGATACCCCCGAATAGTTTCGGAGCGCTCGGACAGGTCCTTGATGGTGTTCAGGATCGGGTTGATTTCCATGACGGGCAGCACTCGTTGGCGAACTTTTGAAAGCCGGCGAGTATAACGTAAACAGGCTGTCGCGGCAGCCCGTCTGGCGGTGAATGGGCCGAGATTGCTGCCCTCACCCTAACCCTCTCCCGGAGGGAGAGGGGACCGATCGGGGGATATTTGAAACATACGCAGAATAGAATGGCTTCACCGAATCCGTGATCGCCAAGCCTGAAGATCCATAATCGCTGCGATCTCTCAGGTCGATGTCTGGCCCGAGACACCTCGGTCGGCCCCCTCTCCCTCCGGGAGAGGGCTGGGGTGAGGGCAACGGCCGTTACTCGATCCCGACCTGATTGCGCCCATTGTTCTTGGCCAGATACAAGCCGCGATCCGCCGCCGAAATCAGCAGCCGGCAATCACTGCCCGCCTGCGGCACCATGGTCGCCAGACCAATGCTGATGGTCAGACTGGAGCCCTCGGCCGGCGTGTTATGCGGAATTTTCAGCGCCGCCACGGTCTGGCGCAGTTTCTCGGCCAACAGCCGCGCGCCGCCCGGCGAAGTGTTCGGCAGCACCAGCACAAACTCCTCGCCGCCGTAACGCGCCGGCAGGTCCGACGGTCGCGCACTGGCCTCGCGGATCGCCGTGGCGACCTTGCGCAAGGCTTCGTCGCCTTCAACGTGGCCAAAACTGTCGTTGTACGACTTGAAGTAATCGACGTCGATCATCAGCAATGACAGCTGCGTCTGATCACGCAGCGAACGGCGCCACTCCAGTTCCAGGTACTCGTCGAAGTGCCGTCGGTTGGACAGCCCGGTCAGGCCATCGGAGTTCATCAGCCGTTGCAGCACCAGATTGGTGTCGAGCAATTGCTGCTGGCTGACCCGCAACGCTCGGTACGCGGCGTCGCGTTGCAGCAATGTCATGTAGGACCGCGAGTGGTAGCGAATGCGCGCGACCAGTTCGATGGTGTCCGGCAGTTTCACCAGATAGTCGTTGGCGCCAGCGGAGAACGCCGCGCTTTTGATCAGCGGGTCTTCCTTGGTCGAGAGAACGATGATCGGGATGTCCTTGGTCGCCGGATGATTGCGGTATTCGCGCACCAGGCTCAGGCCATCGAGGCCGGGCATCACCAGGTCCTGGAGAATCACCGTCGGTTTGATCCGCACCGCCTGGGCGATGGCCTGCTGCGGGTCGGAGCAGAAGTGGAAGTCGATGTTTTCCTGATTCGACAGCCCACGGCGCACCGCTTCGCCGATCATCGCCTGATCATCCACCAACAACACCATGGCGGCGTTTTCGTCGGTTTTAATGTCGTCGATCTGTAAATCATTCATGAGCGGTCACCTGAGTACTGCGGGGGCCTGGATTGCGGATCAACCTGTTCATTTGGGGAAAATCTCCAGCAATCGTGGCGCTATCTTTTCCAGCGGGCGGATTTCCACCGCGGCATCGATTGCCGCGGCAGCCTTGGGCATGCCGTACACCGCACTGCTGTGCTGATCCTGGGCGATGGTCAAATAACCCTGCTGGCGCATGAGCTTAAGCCCTTGCGCGCCATCGCGCCCCATTCCGGTCAATAAAACCCCGACCGCGTCACCGTTCCAGTAACTGGCAACGCTCTCGAAAAACACGTCGATCGAGGGGCGATAGATCTCGTTGACCGGTTCGGCGGTGTAGGCCAGCGTGCCGTTTTTCAACAGGCGAATATGGTGATTGGTCCCGGCCAGCAGCACCGCGCCACTTTGCGGCGGCTCGCCTTCACGGGCCAGACGCACATCGAGGCCGCTGGCGCTGGCCAGCCATTCGGCCATGCCGGCGGCGAACACCTGATCGACATGCTGCACCAGCACGATCGCGGCGGAAAAATCCTTCGGCAGGCCTTTGAGCAACACTTCCAGCGCCGCCGGCCCACCGGCAGACGAACCGATCGCCACCAGCCGCTGACGTGAAGGCGAACTGCGCGGCGAACTCGGAGCCGGGCGCGAACGCGGCGCCTTGTCGCCGATCAGCCAGCCGATGTTGAGGATCTTGCGCAACAACGGCGCCGCCGCTTCCTGGGCATTGCCGGCGCCGATCGCCGGCGTGTCGACCACGTCCAGCGCGCCGTGGCCCATGGCCTCGAACACGCGGTGCACGTTCTGCTGGCGGTCGACGGTGACGATGACGATCGCGCATGGGGTCTCGGCCATGATCCGCCGCGTGGCTTCGACACCGTCCATGATCGGCATGATCAGGTCCATCAGAATCAGGTCTGGCGTGCACTCGGCGCAGCGTTGCACCGCCTCGGCGCCGTTGCTGGCGACCCAGATCACCTGATGCGCCGGCTCGAACGCCAGCGCTCGGCGCAGGGCCTCCACCGCCAGGGGCATGTCGTTGACGATTGCGATCCTCATGCCCGCGCTCCCCCGATGAGCTCGACCACTGCATCGAGCAGGGCGTCGTCATGAAAACTGGCTTTGGCCAGATAATAGTCGGCGCCGGCGTCCAGTCCACGGCGGCGGTCTTCTTCGCGATCCTTGTACGACACGACCATCACCGGCAACGATTGCAAACGGTTGTCGCGGCGCAGCAGCGTGACCAGCTCGATGCCGTCCATGCGTGGCATGTCGATGTCGGTGATCAGCAGATCGAAGTTCTCCGAACGCAGCGCATTCCAGCCATCCATGCCGTCCACCGCCACCGCGACGTCATAGCCGCGATTGAGCAGCAGTTTGCGTTGCAGCTCGCGCACGGTCAGCGAATCGTCGACCACCAGCACCCGCTTGCGCGCCACTTCGGCAGCTTGATTGCCGTGTCGGGCAATGCGCTCCAGACGCCCGGTGTTGAGCAGCTTGTCTACCGAACGCAGCATGTCTTCGACATCGACGATCAGCACCACCGAACCATCATCGAGCAAGGCCCCGGCGGAAATATCCTGAACCTTGCCCAGACGCTCGTCCAGCGGCAACACCACCAGCGTGCGCTCACCCACGAAGCGCTCGACAGCCACCCCATAAATCGCCTCGCGCTCGCGGATCACCACGACTTTCAGGGTAGCGCCATCGTTCTGACTGGCCGGGCGATTGAGCAACTGGCTGGCCGCAACCAGCCCGACATGCTGGCCTTCGTGCCAGAAATGCTGGCGTCCTTCGACCTGCACGATGTCTTCGGGGGCCAGATCGCACATGCGTTCGATGTGCGCCAAGGGGAATGCGTAAGCCTCTTCGCCGACTTCCACCACGAGGCTGCGTACCACCGAAAGCGTCAACGGCACCTCCAGATGGAAACGGCTGCCCTCGCCCGCCGTCTGCTCCAGCACCACGGCCCCACGCAATTGGCGGACCATATGCTGAACAGCGTCCAGGCCGACGCCACGCCCGGACACTTCGGTAACCTTGTCGCGCAGGCTGAATCCCGGCAGAAACAGGAAGGTCAGCAGTTCTTCTTCGCTCAATTGCGCTGCGGTTTCGGCTGGGGATAACTGCCGTTCGACGATGCTGCGGCGGACTTTCTCCAGATCGACGCCACCGCCGTCATCGCTGAGTTCCAACACCAGCAAACCGGCTTGGTGGGAGGCGCGCAGGCGAATCAGGCCTTCTTCCGGCTTGCCCTTGAGCAGGCGTTGGTCCGGGGATTCGATGCCGTGATCGACAGCGTTGCGCAGCAAGTGAGTCAGCGGCGCTTCGAGCTTTTCCAGCACATCGCGATCGACCTGGGTTTTCTCGCCTTCGATCTCCAGGCGCACTTGTTTGCCAAGACTGCGTCCGAGATCGCGAACCATGCGCGCCTGCCCGCTGAGCACGTCGGCGAACGGGCGCATACGACAGGCCAGCGCGGTGTCATAGAGCACTTGTGCACGCTGGCTGGCCTGCCAGGCGAATTCGTCGAGTTCGGCGTTCTTCTCGCTGAGCAATTGCTGCGACTCGGCGAGCAAACGTCGCGCATCTTCCAGCGACTCGAGCGCTTCCAGGCTCAGTGCATGCTCCTTCAGGTGCACATTGAGATTTTCCAGCGCGCGCAGGCCGTTGTTCTGCATGCGCTTGAGGCGCTGCATGGTCGCCAGATGCGGCTTGAGACGCTGGGTTTCCACCAGCGATTTGCTCGATAGATCGAGCAGGCTGTTCAGGCGTTCGGCAGTGACGCGCAAAACGCGCTCGCCGCCTTCGGTGGTGCGTTTGTTTTTGCGCGGAGTCGGCTCGGCGGGCTCGTCCATGATCGGCGCTGTCGCCGTTGGCGCAGGCTCGATCTGCAACTCGGCCATTGACGGCGTGGCAACCACAGCGGCTGGCGCCGAAGGATCGAGCAGACGCCCCATCAACGCGACGTAGGCTTCAATGTCCGTGGGTTGCGGCGCATTGGCCGGCGTGGCGATGCGCATCAGCAGGTCGGTGCCCTGCAACAACGCGTCGATGTGTTCGGGACGCAGCAACAAACGGCCTTCCTGCGCACTGACCAGGCAATCCTCCATGACGTGGGCGACGCTGACGCCGCTGTCGATGCCAACAATGCGCGCCGCACCTTTGAGCGAGTGCGCCGCGCGCATGCACGACTCCAGCTGATCGGCCTGGGTCGGATTGCGCTCCAGCGCCAGCAGCCCGGCGCTGAGCACTTGGGTCTGGGCTTCGGCTTCGAGACTGAACAGCTCGAGCAGAGAGGCGTCGCGCATTTGCTCGGGGGTCATGTCAGGCTCCGGGTCACGGCGGACAACAGCTGTTCTTCATCCAGCCAGCGCAGGCTGCGACCGCGATATTGCAGAACGCCACGGGTGTACTTGGCACTGTTCTGCGCACCGGACTGCGACGCGGCGTCGAGGATGCGCTCGTC
Source organism: Pseudomonas sp. 1L-E-NC-VB-C3 (assembly GCF_057291535.1). Classification (NCBI taxonomy): domain Bacteria; kingdom Pseudomonadati; phylum Pseudomonadota; class Gammaproteobacteria; order Pseudomonadales; family Pseudomonadaceae; genus Pseudomonas; species Pseudomonas sp. 1L-E-NC-VB-C3. Next base: position 334,754 of record NZ_JBXAWD010000004.1, read on the forward strand.
GATGGCATGAATGCCGTCCACTTCATCCACCGGCACCACCACCGGCCCGCCGTGCGCGGCGATGATCAGCATGCGCGGCATGATTCGCCCGCCGCTGACCGGCGCAACGCTGGCGCCGAGGTCGAGCAGCTCCACCAGCGACAGGCACGCGACCAGTGCGCCACGGACATTGGCCACACCGAGCAAGGCCCGCGAGCGCTGGTGCGGCAGCGAATGTATCGCCTGCAACGGCGCAACTTCGACAAGCGTGCGCGTGGCCAGTCCGAGCCATTCCTCGCCGAGGCGGAACATCAGCAGCGAGCGGGTCTTGACGTCGGTTTCGACTTTGCTGACCACTGCTTCGCGCTGGTTCTGCTGCAACGAATAACGGTCGAGCAGGCGTGTGGCGGCGGCGGAATACACCGAGCAGTTGCGGCAATGAATGTGCTCTTCCAGCAACGGGCAGGACTTGTCGCCATGAATGCCGATGCGGTTCCAGCAATCGTCGATGGCGCGGGCGTCTTCGTGGGTAACGTTCAAGGTGTCGGACGCGCTCATCGTTTACGCTCACTGTCGGCGGTGCGCCCGCTGCGGGCGGCGCGCTCCTGCAATCGTCGGGCACCCGCCGTATCGCCCTGAGCCTGCAGCAATACGGCCAGGTGCATCAGCGCTTCGGGGTGTTGCGGTTCGAGGTACAAGGCCTTGCGGTAATACCCCTGGGCTTCGAGGCTCAGCCCGGCGACATCGCTGAGCAGGCCCAGCCAATAGAACACCTGCGCCACGGGTTCATGGCTGCGCAGATAGTGTTCGCACGCGGCACGGGCCTCGGCGCTTTTGCCTTCGTTGGCCAGTGCAGCAATCTGCGCCAGCAGCGTTGCGGCGTCCGGGTCGGCAGTTTTTTTCGCCACCGGCAAAGCCGTCACGGCAGCGAACGGCCGATTGCGCACTGGCGCTGGCGGCGGCGCGCTGCGCAGTGGTTGGCTGACCGGCACGGCGACCGGTTTGGGCATCGGCAGCGGTTCGGGGTGCGGCTCGCTATGGCGGCTGAAAGCGAACGACTGCGGGATGCCGATCGAGCGCATGCCCAAGCGCCCGAGCAGACTGCCCTCCGCCGGGCCGATAAACAGCACGCCGTCGACGTGGGTCAGGCGCTTGAGCACTTCGAACACCTGCTTTTGCGTCGGCTGGTCGAAATAGATCAGCAGGTTGCGGCAGAACACGAAATCGAAGGCTGGCTCGCTCGCCAACAGCGTCGGATCGAGGACATTGCCGACCTGCCAGCGCACTTGTTCGCGAACGTATTCGTTGACCCGGTGGCCGTCCTGCTCAGGCATGAAATGCCGATCGCGAAACTGCAGATCCTGCCCGCGAAACGAGTTCTTGCCGTAAACAGCGCGGCGCGCCTTGTCCACCGACAACGGGCTGATGTCCATGCCGTCGACCTTGAATTGATGCGGCTGCAATCCGGCATCAAGCAAGGCCATGGCAATCGAGTAGGGTTCTTCGCCGGTCGAGCACGGCAGGCTCAGAATTCGCAGCGCGCGCATATTATTGAGTTCTTTAAGCCGACCTCGCGCCAGTTTGCCCAGCGTCGCGAAAGATTCCGGATAACGGAAAAACCACGTTTCCGGAACGATCACCGCTTCGATCAGCGCCTGCTGCTCGTCCCGCGAGCCTTGCAACAGCTGCCAGTATTCGTCGGCGTGGGCAGCCTGGGACAGGGTCGTGCGCTGGCGTACGGCACGCTCGATGATCGCCGCGCCCACCGACGCAACATCAAGGCCGATGCGTTCCTTGAGGAAATCGAAAAAGCGCTGCTCACTGCTCATGGCTGCGCCTCAAGCTGCGCCGGATCACGCGGCGGATCGGGGAACAGCAAACCGCGCACGGCATCATCGAGCAAGTCATCGACCCGCACCCATTGCAGCAATCCCTGCGCATCTTCGCGCACCGGGCCGAGGTACGGCGCCTCGCGGTTGTCGAGGCCGTAGGGCTGGAAATCTTGCGGATGACAGCGCAGCGTGTCGGTGGCCTGCTCGAGAATCAGCCCGAGCCATTGCGCTGCTTGCGATTGATCCGGCTGATAATTGACCAGCACCAGCCGCGTGCTGGTGCGCGCCTCGGCGGGTCGGCCGAAAGTCAGCGCGCTGAGATCGATCACCGGCACCACCGCCCCGCGATAGGCGAACACCCCGGCCACCCAGTGCGGTGCCCGGGCAATCGGTTTCAATGGCAGGCGCGGCAGCACTTCGGCCACTTCCGTGGCGCGCAGGGCATAGCGTTCGCTGCCGATGCGAAACAGCAGAAACAGCGCCTGCTTCGCCACTGGCGCGGCGCCACGCTTGGCGATGATTTCGCTCATCAGACTTTGAATCGCGAAACGCCGCTGCGCAGGCCGACGGCCACCTGGCTCAGTTCGTCGATAGCGAAACTGGCCTGACGCAGCGACTCGACGGTCTGGCTGCTGGCATCGCCCAACTGCACCAGCGCATGGTTGATCTGCTCGGCGCCAGTGGCCTGGGCCTGCATGCCTTCGTTGACCATCAGCACGCGCGGTGCCAGCGCCTGCACCTGATGGATGATCTGCGACAGCTGCTCGCCGACCTGCTGCACTTCCGACATGCCGCGGCGCACTTCTTCGGAAAACTTGTCCATGCCCATCACCCCGGCCGACACCGCCGACTGGATCTCGCGAACCATCTGTTCGATGTCGTAGGTGGCAACGGCGGTCTGATCGGCCAGACGCCGGACTTCGGTGGCGACCACGGCAAAACCGCGACCGTACTCGCCGGCCTTCTCGGCTTCGATCGCTGCGTTGAGCGACAGCAGGTTGGTCTGGTCAGCCACTTTGACGATGGTCACCACCACCTGATTGATGTTGCCGGCCTTCTCGTTGAGTATCGCCAGTTTGGCGTTGACCAGATCCGCCGCGCCCATGACCGAGTGCATGGTGTCTTCCATGCGCGCCAGGCCTTGCTGGCCGGAGCCGGCGAGCACCGAGGCCTGATCGGCAGCGGTGGACACTTCGGTCATGGTGCGCACCAGATCCCGCGAAGTCGCGGCGATCTCACGGGAGGTTGCGCCGATTTCGGTGGTGGTCGCTGCGGTTTCGGTGGCGGTGGCCTGTTGTTGCTTGGAAGTGGCGGCGATCTCGGTGACCGAGGTGGTCACCTGCACCGAGGAGCGCTGGGCCTGGGATACCAGCGACGTCAGCTCGGTCATCATGTCGTTGAAGCCGGTTTCGACCGCGCCGAACTCGTCCTTGCGATCAAGGTTCAGGCGCGAACTCAGATCGCCGGTGCGCATGATGTCGAGGATGGTCACGATGCGGTTCATCGGCGCCATGATCGCGCGCATCAACAGCAGACCACAGAGGCCGGCGGCCAGCACCGCGACCAGCAGGGAAATGACCATGCTGACTTTGGCCGTTGCCACCGCGTCGTCGATATTGGCCATGGCGGTATCAGCGACGACTTTGTTCTCGCCAATGATGTCGTTGAGTTTCATCCGCCCGGTGTACCACGCCGGGGTCAGTTTCTCGTTGAACAGCTTGATGGCATCGGCTTCCAGATTGCGCTTGTGCAGGTCCAGCACGGCATCCTGAATCTGCATGTAGGTATCGTGGTACTTCTCGAACAGGGCGAATTCGGAGCGGTCTTCATCGGTGGCCATGGTCTTGCGATAGTTGGCCATCTGCTCTTGCAGACGCGCCTCGAATGCCTTGTAGTCCGCTGCGTCTTCGCTGGAAACGCCCTGGCCTTCCTTGAGGCCGAGCAGCTCTTGCGTCTGCAAATAACTGTCGACCCATGCACCACGAATCATCGAGCTGTAATAGACGCCGGGGATGGCATCGTCGCGCACGCTGTTTTCACTGGCCTCGATTTTCAACAACCGCGAGTAGGACAGCACCACCATCAACAGCATGATGGCGATAATCACAGCAAAGCTCGCCAAAATGCGTTGGCGCAACGTCCAGTTCTTCACAGTGAATCCTCGTGCCTGATCGAAATGCGGGGAGTATAGCCGAGGGCGGTGTTTCATTTATAAGACGCTTTCGCTGGCAGTACTGTCCTTGTGGGAGCGAGCCTGCTCGCGAAGGCAACACCGCAGTCCCGGCAAATACCCAACTGCGCAAGAAGTTGCGCAGTAGGTCGTAATATTCCAGGGCCCAAATCCCCCGTAGCCCAAGCGGGTCAAGGCCTGCAGCCAAGTGCGCAAGAAGTTGCGCAGTACTGCGCAACTTCTTGCGCACTTCCTCCCGACTTTCCCGCTGAAAATCGCCCCGAATGATCACCGACTACCGTGGCGCCCCCGCCATCCGGGCACCGCGCAAAACCTGGCACGCTCCTTGATAACTCTCAGCCACCCACCGGGCGATTTCGCCTCCGGGCACCCTAACTTTATCCGCAAGGAGAGCACCCCATGGCAACACCAGCGTACATGTCGGTTACCGGCGAAAAACAAGGCCTGATCACTGCCGGCGCTTTCACCGCCGACTCCGTTGGCAACACCTACCAGGAAGGCCACGAAGACCAGGTCATGGTTCAGGCTTTCACCCACGACGTGATCATCCCGCGTGACCCGCAATCCGGTCAGCCAACCGGTCAGCGCGTACACAAGCCAGTTGTGATCACCAAGGTCTACGACAAGGCTTCGCCACTGCTGCAAGCAGCTCTGACTTCCGGCGAGCGCATGAGCGAAATCGTTATCCAGTGGTACCGCACTTCGGCTCAAGGCACCCAAGAGCACTACTACACCACCAAACTGGAAGACGCGATCATCGTCGCCATCAACAACAAAATGCACAACTGCCAGGATCCAGGCAACGCGCACTTCACCCACCTGGAAGAAGTGCAGTTCACCTACCGCAAAATCACCTGGACCCACGAAGTATCCGGTACTTCGGGTTCCGATGACTGGCGTGCTCCAGTCGTTTAATTACGGCTGACCGTTACACGCATCGGCCAGCTCTGCTGGTCGATGTTGTTTACGCCCCTCCAGAATTTCGCGTACGTTGAGCCGCTTTTTTGCGGCCGTCGACGAGCGCCGCTGTACAGCACGAGGAACAAGGGATGTTCGCGCCGGCCAATGAAACCCACTTTGCCCTGACCATCGAAGGGCTTTCCGCCGACTTTCAGGTGTTTACCCTCACCGGCCGGGAAGCCATCAGCCAGCCTTTTGTCTTTGAGGTGGAGCTGGTCAGTGAGCAGCCGTCGCTGGACCTCGAAACCCTGCTGCACAAACCGGCCTTCCTGCAGCTGTCGCCCGACGGCAGCGGCATCCATGGCCAGATCTACCGCGCCGCGCAAGGTGACTCGGGCAAACGCCTGACCCGTTATTCGGTGACGCTGCGCCCACAACTGGCTTACCTCGCGCACCGCATCAACCAGCGCATCTTCCAGAACCTCAGCGTGCCGAAAATCATCGGCCAAGTGCTGGAAGAGCACGGCATCCAAGGCAACGCCTACGAATTCAAGACCGGCTCGATCTATCCCGAACGCATCTACTGCGTGCAATACGACGAGTCGGACCTGCACTTCATCCAGCGCCTGTGCGAAGAGGAAGGCATTCACTTCCACTTCCAGCACAGCGCCAACGCGCACAAGTTGGTGTTCGGCGACGACCAGACGGTGTTCCCGAAGCTCAAGCCGGTGCCCTATCAGCAAGACTCCGGCATGGTCGCCAGCAACCCGGTGATCAAGCGTTTCGACCTGCGCCTGGAAACCCGCACCAGCCGCACCACCCGCCGCGACTACGACTTCGAAAAACCGCGTCTGACCCTGGAAAGCGAAAACCGTGGCGACGCCCTGCCCGACCTTGAAGACTACGATTACCCGGGGCGCTTCATCGACCGCGAGCGCGGCAAACATTTGGCCAAACGCGCCCTCGAACGCCACCGCAGCGACTTCCAGCTCGCCGAAGGCAAGAGTGATCAGCCACTGCTGGTCAGCGGCCATTTCCTCGCCCTGACCGAACACCCGAAAGCCAAATGGAACGACCTGTGGCTGCTCACCGAAGTCCTGCACGAAGGCAAACAGCCGCAAGTGCTCGAAGAATCGGTGACCAGCGACACCACCGCGCTGAAAGACGATTTCCATCAGGGCTACCGCAACCGCTTTCAGGCGACTCCGTGGGACGTGCCCAATCGTCCGCCGCTACGCCATCCAAAACCGCGCATCCTCGGCAGCCAGAGCGCGGTGGTCACCGGCCCGAAAGGTGAAGAAATCCACTGCGACGAGTACGGCCGGGTCAAAGTCCAGTTTCACTGGGACCGCGAAGGCCAGGCCGACGACAAGACCAGTTGCTGGCTGCGCGTCTCCAGCGCCTGGGCAGGCGCCCAGTACGGCGGCATCGCCATCCCGCGCATTGGCATGGAAGTGCTGGTCACGTTCCTTGAAGGCGACCCCGATCAACCGCTGATCAGCGGCTGCCTGTACCACAAGGAAAACACCGTCCCCTATCCACTGCCGGCAAACAAGACCCGCAGCACCTTCAAGACCCTGAGTTCCATGGGCGGTGGCGGCTACAACGAACTGCGCATCGAAGACAAAAAAGGCCAGGAACAGATCTACCTGCATGCCCAGCGCGACTGGGACGAAAACATCGAGCACGACCAGAAAATCCGCGTCGGCAACGAACGACACGACACCGTCGAAAAGAACAGCTACACCGAGCTCAAAGCCGAAGAACACCACACCGTCTACGCCGACCGCAAAGTCGAAACCCGCGCCAACGACCACCTTACCGTCGGCGTGAACCAGCACATCAAGATCGGCACCGGTCAGTTCATCGACGCCGGCCAGGAAATCCACCTTAGCAGTGGCATGAAAGTGGTGATGGAAGCCGGTGCGGAGCTGACCCTGGTCGGCGGCGGCAGCTTCATCAAGATTGATGCTGGTGGCGTGACCATGAGCGGCCCGGTGATCAACATGAACTCCGGCGGCAGCCCGGGCGTTGGCACGGGCGCCGCGCCGTTGATGCCCGGCGTGTTGAAACAAGCGGATGCCGACAAGGCCGGCCAGGTCCTGACCCCGGCGCAAATCAATACACTCAAACGTAACGCGCCGTTCTGTGAAGAATGCGAAAAATGCAAGGCAGGTGCCTGTGCCATCTGAACGAATCACCCCCAAAGACTGGCTGGCGCAACAGCCGCTGCAAAGCGGCGAGCGCTTGTATCTGGTCGTCAGCGCGGCCAGCGATGCCGACGCCCTGAAAACCCTGTACCTCACCGAACCCACCGCCCAGCTCATCCCGATCTGGGGCGGTACGCCCTACTCCACCTGGCAACCGGTGATGCCCTACCTCACCGAACTCAAAGCCAACTCCGCCTTCCTGCCCTGGATCGCCGAAACCGACGCCCTCGACTGGGGCTGGCTGGCGGTGTCGCGTTCAGAACCGAACGAAGTGTTCGAACACCTGCGTAGCCTGACGCAGGTGAAAATGCCGGATGGCACCGAGGTGTTTTTCCGGTTTTGGGATGGCCGGCATATTTATCCGATTCTGCGGGGGCTTGGGGAGAAGGCTGGAGAAGTGCTGCCGGTGTTTGAGCGGTATCTGATCAATGGGCAGGCGCTGGAAGTCGGCACGCGGGTGGTGCCGAAGGTCAAGGACTGGCCGTGGTGGGAGGTGCCGAAGGGGTTGTTGGAAGGGTTGAGCAAGGACAATCCGGCGACGCTGGTCAGCAACCTGATGCAATGGCTGGAAGAAGACCGCCCGGACCTCTACATCGCATGGCCCGAGAACAATTTGAAGCTGAAAATCACCCGCTTCGTGCGCCGCCCGGATGCGCCGCAAAATCTTAAAGAAGCATTGATAAACCACCTGATTCTGGAGCAAGGCTGATGGATCGCGTTGCCTTTGTTGACACACAACTCTCTGCCTTCCCCGACAGTTTGAATGATTATCGCAAACTGACCGAAAGCAAATATGCCGAATGGCTAGACGCAGGACCCCAATTCTTCGATAAACCAGCTTTCTTTGGATTGAGCAGAACCATAAAGCTTGGCAGCGCAAATGCTACCGTCAGCGTAAAGGATAATGGATTTGAATCCACGGTCGCACAGTGCCCTAAAGACGGAAGACTGTTAATTGAAAGTAAGTTTGTTTCCGTAAACGACATTCCCGTAGGCAACATAACGGTTGAGGTCACTCCAAAGGAAGGTGGTCCGTCAACCTCAATCACGCTCGACGCTGAAGGCAAAGGCGTTTACAAGGGTATACCAGGAAAAAAGTACTACGTCCGCGTACAAAGCTCAGTCACGAAAAATCAGCTGAACGAATTGTTTAATTCTTATGAAAGTTTAACTGAGCACCTGAACCGGTGGCTGAATTCCGAATGGAGTAAATATAGACCACTCTGGCCAAACGAGACATTCACTTCCTCTTACATTGCCCAGCAAAAGGGAATGATCATAGGCAGCTGGGAGGCAATAAAGTCAGCGTTTGACGGAATTAAACGTATATTCGAGATACTGAAAGATCCAAAAAAATTCGCGGAAGAATTAGGAGACAGCGCGCAAGATCTCCTAAAGCTGGCCAAAGAAACACCAGCTGCAATGGAAAAGCTGATGTTGTTAGCTAGCGACCAAGCCGCACTATTCCTAGTTCTCAAGGCGTCGGGAATCTGGTTAGCACAGCTTCCTCCGAGCTTGATTTCAGGAAAAACAGCTGAGCAGCTGTCCAGCGCTATAGTAACAGTCCTGATCGATATACTGTTGGCGATAGTCTTAACTTTTGCAGCGGAGGGCTCGGGGATTGCATACCTGGGCGTCCGCCTTATCAATTACGGCAGCAAAGTCGTCGAAGCTGTTTCTGGGTTCGTAAGATCAATATTCAGCATCCTCAAAAAATTCATGGAAGCAATCGAGGGTTACAAAAAACTTGCTACGAGAGCTGCTGCTGGAACGTTTGCCAAAGGCAAGGTGAGACTTGGTTGGGATCGACAAGATCACGCGAAGGTAGCGAGTACCGAACACGTTGACGACAAATCAAAACAATCGACGAACCATGATGACAAAGCTGTTGCATGCACCCAAGACACTTGTGTTAACGGATGCCCTGTATCAATGGTTACCGGAGAAGAGCTTCTAACTCTTACTGACGGACAGTTAAACGGAACCCTTCCATTCGCATGGACCCGCCTATACCGTACCAGTTCAGTAGAGGTGGATTGTGGGCTTGGCTACGGATGGAGTCATGCTTTGGCGCAAAGACTCCAGGTTAATCAAGATGGGATAGTTTGGACGGATCATGAAAACCGTGTTACTCATTTTCCGCACCCTAGCAGTCAACGACCAGCTATTACCAACAGCCTAGCCAAAGCTGCCATTTTTTTAGGTGATGATCCCTCTGAACTAATTCTCACCCAGGCCGGGGAGCGCCCACTGTTCTATCATTTTAAGTACGACAACATGGGCGCAACCCTTATCGCAATAACTGACCGGTATCACAATCGGCTGCATATTGGCAGGGATATTCACGGAAGAATCAAACGGGTAGATAACGGAGCAGGACGAGGCCTGCTATTAAGATATGATCGACAACATATCGTGTCTGTGGATATTCAACAATTCACTCCTGCAGACAATCTGGAAGACGCTTGGATTACCATTCAGACACTTGTCACCTACAAATACGACGAACGCAATCGCCTTATAGAAGTAAAAAATGCCGCTGGTGAAAGTGAACTATATAGCTACGACCATCTGAACGTGATTCAGGAGCGACAACTTGCGGGCGGGGCAAGCTTCTTTTGGGAATGGGAAAAGGAAGGTAAATCCGCTCGATGCATTCATCACTGGGCAAATTTTACTCAAATGGATGCCCGCTATTCTTGGGATGACGACGGAAGCGTTACCGTCACTAATGTTGACGGGAGTGAGGAAGTCTACACTCATGATGATCATGCAAGGCTCATAAGTAAGATCGAGCCAGATGGTGCTGAACACATCAACGTTTATGACGACAAAGGGCGATTGATTGCCGAAAAAGACCCGATGGGTGCAGTCACCGAATACCAATACAATGACGCGGGCCGAATGGAAGCGCTCATTCCTCCTGAGGATACACCCACTCTCTACGATTACTCCTTTGGATTTCTGTCTGAGGTTCGTCGAGGCGATTCGATCTGGAAATATACCCGAAATAAACAAGGGGATATCACTCAACAGATTGATCCTAATGGGAACACTACACATTACTCCTACGACAGCCGTGGTCGCCTGCTGGAAATTCGGCAGTCAGATGGCAGCCGCCATAAACTAACCTGGAACAATCTCGGCGAATTGTTAGAGGAGCAACTGCCAGACGGTGGCAAACGAAAATACCGCTACGATGCACTTGGGCGGCAAACCATTCGTCAGGATGAAACTGGCGCGATCACACAATATCAATGGGACGCGGTCGGCCGCCTGAATCAGGTCACTTTGCCCGGCGGCACCACCCGTGCTTTTACCTACAATCCGTATGGCCGTGTCACCGCCGAGCGCGACGAGCTCGGCCGCATCACCCGCTACGAATACGCCGATAATCTGCACCTCGTCAGCCGCCGCATCAATCCCGACGGCAGCCAACTGCGCTATCGCTACGACAACTCGCGCCTGCTGCTCACTGAAATTGAAAACGAGCGCGGCGAGCACTACCACCTCGAATACTACGCCAACGGCCTGATCCAGCAGGAAACCGGCTTCGACGGCCGACGCACCGCGTACGAGTACGACCTGAACGGCCAACTGCTCAAGAAAACCGAGTTCGGCGATGACGGTAGCGAACTGACCACCGAATATCAGCGGGATGCCGCTGGCCGTTTGCTGGTCAAGACGCTGCCCGATGGCGAAGAGATTCATTACAGCTACGACGCGCTTGGTCGCCTCGTTAACGTCGACGACGGCCACTGGCCGCTCGCCTATAAATACGACCTGCAAGACCGACTCATCGAAGAACACCAGGGCTGGGGCACTCTGCGCTACGAATACGACAGCGTCGGCCAGCTCAAGCACTGCCGATTGCCCGATGGAAGCAAACTCGATTATCGTCACCAGCCTGGCGGGCAACTCAGCAGCATCGACCTCAACGGCTCACGCCTGACCAGCCATCAGTTCAACGCCGGTCGCGAACAACAGCGCCAACAAGGCTTGCTGCTCAGCCAGTACCAATACGACGAACAGGGCCGACTTCAAGCACACAGCGTCAGCCAGCGGGACATACACCTGTTCCAGCGCCGCTACCAATACGACGCCAATGGCAACCTCGCCGGCATCGACGACAGCCGCAAAGGCAACCGCAGCTATCACTACGATCCACTCGACCGATTGATCAGCGTACGCGGCGCCATGCCAGAGAGCTTCGCTCACGACCCGGCGGGCAACCTCCTCGGACAAAATGACCTGCCCGTTGCGAACCTCGCAAACGTCAAAGGCAACCGCTTGCTGATGCAAGGCGACCGCCATTACGATTACGACGCCTACGGCAACTTGATCCGCGAGCGTCGCGGAACCGGCCAAAAGCTCGTCACCGAATACCGCTACGACTGCCAACACCGCCTGATCGGCGTCAGCCTGCCGGGTGGCAGCACCGCAAGCTACAAATACGACACCTTCGGCCGCCGCATCGAGAAAACCGTCGACGGCCACACCACTGAATTCCTCTGGCAAGGCGAACGTCTGATCGCCGAAAGCGCCGAAAACCGTTACCGCAGCTACATCTACGAACCGGGCACCTTCCGCCCGTTGGCAATGCTCGAAGGCGAAGGCCCGCTAAAAGCGGCCCCGTTCTACTATCAACTCGACCACCTCGGCACACCGCAGGAACTCACCGACTACAGCGGCGAGATCATGTGGTCAGCGAAGTACCAGGCCTACGGCAACCTCGCGGCGCTGGATGTGAGCGAAATCGATAATCCGCTGCGTTTTCAGGGTCAGTATTTCGACGCCGAGACAGGGTTACATTACAACCGCCACCGCTACTACAATCCGGGGACTGGCCGGTTCTTGACGCCGGATCCGATCAAGCTTGCGGGTGGGTTGAACAGCTACCAGTACGTGCCTAACCCTACGGGGTGGGTGGATCCTTTAGGGTTGAATACTTGTCCTGGAGGCGAAAACTGTACGCCTAGCATCGGCGCTGATGATTCCGCTATAAAACCAAAAGTAGATGAAGGCGACCAAAAAGCGCCCGAAACAGGGGGAGCTGCCCGCGCGGCTCTATATTCCGCGAATTGGCCTAAAGCAAACTTAAACAGTGCCGTTGAAAAATTCGCTGGAAGCAATCCAATCGTCAGCACTACGGACAAGGGCAAAAGAATATATAAAAACCCCCAAAACGGGATAGAAGTGGTTGAAGACATGAACGGAAATTATTTCAGAATTTATGATCCTTCCTTGCCTGGAAAGCGTAAGTATTTAAACCTTGAAGGAATTATTCCGAGCAATAAAACGCTTCCAAACGGTAAGCAAGCCGGAAGAACACAAAGCGAATATAACGAAGTCACGCACTTCAACAAGGAACCATAAAAAATGAAAACAATTTCAGTACCCTTATCTAGAGATGCAATGCATCGCTTGGACTTGGATGAATGCATACCCGGCGACTTAGAAGAGCTATCAGTCTCAGAAGAAGAATTTCTAGCCCTTTCAAAAACGGGGGTACTTGAGGAAATAAACTCGACGCTGAGCAAACTCATCGATGAATATGAAGACGAAAGCATCCAAGGACAAACCGAGTTAGAATCAGCTCTCAAGATATTTCAAAAATTATTTGCCACTACAAATTCCGACACACTAAGGAAGATCATACATCTCAACGAAATGGCGATGAAATACGATACAGGTATGTTTTTTTACTTCTAATCCTCATACTCGACGGCGAAAGCCAATTAAAGCTACGTCGTTCCACAACGAGCTTGGCTACCTAGCACGCCGCAGGAACTTATCGACTACAACATCGAATAATGTAGTCGGTGAAGTCCCGCGCCTACGACAACCTCGCAGCGCTTGATGTCAGCGAAATCGATAATCCGCTGCGTTTTTAAGGGCAGTATTTCGACGCCGAGACAGGGTTACATTACAACCGCCACCGCTACTATAATCCGAGCACTGGGCGGTTCTTGACGCCGGACCCGATCAAGCTTGCGGGTGGGTTGAACAGCTACCAGTACGTGCCTAACCCTACGGGGTGGGTGGATCCGTTGGGGCTGAACGGGTGCCCAGGCCAAACAAAATTTACGAGAAAAGACAAATTCTATGGTTCGCGCAGAGCTGCATTTCAAGACGCAAAACGTGATGCGAGAATACCCACGTCAGCTGAACCAATGGAAGTCAACCATGTTGCCCTTACAAAAATAGGTGAACATGGAGTAGGAAAGCAAAATGTTCTCGATGCAGATGGCAATATTGTTTATACAAGGGAATATCATTATAAAAATATTGACAATGAGCGCGTGGTAATTCAGGAACACTCGTATGGGCATGAAGATTTCCCAAGCGACCATGCTTCGCATAAACCGCATTTCAATGTAAGAGAGTATGACCCCGAAACCGGAAATGCAGACCGCAACAGGACCTTCCACCTAAAAAGCGTCTCCACCCATTATGTTTTCGAGTAACTAAAATGTGGACAGATTTCATTTCAGACAAGAAACAATGGCTAGCCATCTTCGGAAATGGTTATACACCAACAAACCTTAGTATCTCTCATGCCATATTTAGCGACAACGCAATAACCTTAAAGCTATTCAGCCATCTCACAGGCAACAGCTATCCAGAGAAATGGATGAAAAACGGATATAACGAATACACATTTGACCTAATCATCAACGGTGTAACAACGGTGGAGATTATAAATTTCAGCTTCTACGGACCGCTAGAGCTAGAAATAAAAAAACACAACAACAATTACGAGATAAAGACAACGATCAACACGCTATGCAACTTTGCCTGCAGTGCTAGCGCAATATTCATAACTAATATCAAAGCCTACCACAATGACGGAGCAGTTTAGAGCTTCAAAACCCCAAGCTGACATAATTTATACACGGAAACCATAGAACAAATGGGGACAGGACAGATGGAGACGACCGATGGGGACAGATTTATTTTCTAATGAAATAAATCTGTCCCCATCGGTCATTGACCAGCCACAAAACATAGTATCGACGACATAAAACTTTAGGATAACGCCCCATCCGTACCATCCGGGTATTTTGAAATCAAATGAAAGTCAAATGCATAACAAATAGAATAGACGAAAGGTTTACGCTAGACACTGCAGCAAGACTGAAGCGCTATATCTCTGTCGGCGACAGTGAACTAGATATAGAAATTGGAAAAGAATATATAGTTTACGGTATAGAGCTCTGGGACAATTACCCTTGGGTTTATATATGCTCAGAGTCATATGATGAATACCCTAAACCTTTCGCATTAGATTTTTTTGAAATCACTGAAAGAAAAATCTCGTCTCACTGGGTCCTTAAGTCACAACACACATATAACAAAAAAATCAAAACACAGCTCGTTTTTTGCGAATGGGCTGATGACGACAGCTTTTATGAAAAACTGGTCAACGAAGATGAAAGATGCATCGAGGCATTTGAAAGCTATAGAAAAATTATGAACGCTGAATAGAGCATAAAAAGCGCACCTAGTATTTTAGTGCGCAAGTAGAAAACCGTCATTCTTTGGTGCATGACAAAGGTTCTTCTCAATGTCGCTACAGCTAAGATGCCAATGGCAACTTTCGTGGAGTCGACGTCAGCCGCAACTGAGCATGGAAAGCGCCGAGAACCGTTACTTTCAGAAACTCAACACCCAAAAATTCCCGGGCTATCTGAAATAACTTACGGACGAGACTCGTTGGATCGTACAGGCCAAGCAGTCGGCATAAAAGAGGTTGGCAGCCCAAAACTATGTACGATCCATCTATAATTTCTACAGATAAAATGTTCAACACAGGCAGAGAAGCGGCCGCCAAGGACTACCACTAAGCCCGATCCGGTGGCAACCGAGCTTACAGTGCTTCTTATGACGGAATAACCTTCAGAATCTATCTTGATGAAACTTTGACCACAGTCACCCACTTCCACCCAACAATGAAATAACTATGAATATAAATATTAGCAGCTCTCAAGAAAACATAATTCACAATTGCTTGTTAGATCTCTTAGAGTCCTCTTCAAGCAACCACTCCAGCTTCCTACTCAAAGCGCTCCATAGCCTTCTTCATTCACAAGGATTCGGAATAGAGATGTCTGGTATATACATCAGCACCGATGCCGACCGAGAAAACATACCCACCTATTTAACTACAGGTATTGCATTCGAGTTCATGGATAATCACGTCACTTTACCATTCAGAGATGCGATCGCATGCATCACCAATTGGTACAACCATCACGACAATATCAGAAACCCTGAACTAGATAAGATTATTGAGGACTTAAAAGTAAAGTTTTTACAATATGGTATTTAACCACGAAAATGCGTCATTTTTCATTACAGCCTTTAGTAGAAATGAGAACGAGCACAAGAGGACCGAGACAAGGAGTAAAAGCGCTGTGAAAGAGGACAGACTTATTTATACAAACCGAATATAGCCCCCCTTTTCTTACTCTCGCAATTAAAAGCAAAAAAAACATGAAATTTAAAAAAATAATACGTCTCGGCGGAAAAGTAATTTTCGACGAACTATCCAACCTAATCGATTACGACATAGCACTCATCTCAGAGAACCTGAAAGAGGATCTCTTACAGGCAGCATTCCCAAACGAACAAATATTAGACATCGGATGGTATCCTGAATTTGACAAAAATGGTGCCTTTAGAATTTCATTAATTGCAAATCGAGATTGGGAATCTCCGATATACACCGACACCGCCAAAACGTGGAGCGACCTTGGCAAAATCTTAGATCACACGCTGCATAAAGTTAAACAAATCTGATGCAGGCTTCACATATTAGGAGTATATGGGGAAAGCAGTGGACCTGACATTGGCTAAGCCATAGGGTGTAGCGGCGCTGCCAATCGATGACAAAATTTGTTAGAGCAACCCACTACGCTAAAGCAGTGCGCAGTCGCTGCCTAATGCCTATGCCTATGCCTATACAATTAATTTGGGAAAAGCCTCAGACCTGTAGTACAAGGGAGTTTCTTTCGGGTAAAAAAATCTCGACAACCAAACTTATAACAGCGAAAGCAAAACCATGATATTTAAGTGCTCGGGCAACGCAGTCAATCCAAATACCGTATCTTATAGAAGCTTGAGATTCGGAGAGGCGGTTACGATCAAGACTCAGCCCTACATACTGCAAATCAAACCCGGCGACTTTCCAAGAAAGTTTGAAATTATTGCAGATACGTTTATTTCGGAATGCAGGATTGACGATACCGTGCAAGGCTATGCGGACATCCCCGAGCTTGCGACAGTTGATTACCCGACTTTCAATGAACTTCTGAACACCCATCCAAACCTAGCAGCAAGTTTGATCGAAGATTATCTTTACTTCGAACTCTTCTATCATCTTTTTCAAAACCCAACCAACCTACAGCTGGTTATCAACAACATCAACAACGTATATACAGAAAAAGATTCAATAATAATCACGGGAGACACATACCCATTCAAATACTTCTAGCAGAAGGAAACTTGCTCGTCGGCAGGCCCGCCGACTCAGACCTCAACGGTCGACTGCTGAATAACACCGATCTGGCGACGAAGTCAGTGCTCTAATCACCGATTGCTAGTGATCTATTTGCCAGCTCTATTACGCGGATAGTACCAAAAGTATGTACAGAGCCAGCCGCAAGAGCAATGTCCGCCATCGGGACAAAGATCGATTCAACGCCGTTACGAGAACGACTGAAACGCATGAAGTCTAGCTAACGTAAAAGGGCAACCGCCTGCTGATGCCCGGCGATCGCCACTACGATTACACGCTATCCGCCCCCGCCAACCGCACCTGCCTCTCCAACTCCACCTTCAACCCCGGCTCCAATTTCAACTGCCGTGCCAGTTCATCCAGATAGCTCTTCTCCATAAAATTCTCCTCATCCACCAGCATCACACTGGCGATGTACATCTCCGCCGCCATTTCCGGCGTGCTGGCCGCGCGGGCGACGTCGGTGGGGTCGAGGGGTTTGTTGAGTTCGGCGTGGAGCCAGTGTTGCAGTTCCTGATCGTTGTCGAGCTTTGTGAATTCGCCTTCGATCAGTTCGCGCTCGCGCTCGTCGATGTGGCCGTCGGCTTTGGCGGCGGCGACCAGGGCTTTGAGGATTGCCTGGCTGTGCTGCTCGACTTGAGCGGGTGGCAAGCGGTCGAGGGTTTGCGGTTCGCGTTGGGGTGCGCTGCCTTTTTGGGCGTTGTAGTTGCCGTACGCCTTGTAAGCCAGTACGCCCAGCGCGGCGAGGCCGCCGTAGAGTGCGACTTTGCCGCCGACCTTGCGGACCTTTTTATTGCCGAGCAGCAGGCCCATCGCGCCCGCGGCCAATGCGCCGCCGCCCGCGCCTGAGAGCAGGCCGCCGAGACCGCTGGAGCCAGACGAGCCACCGAGCAAACCGCCCAGTCCGCTGGCAGCCGACTTGTTGGAAGCGCCACCAGTCTTGTTCTGCAGCATTTCCTGCCCGGACTTGAGCAGTTGATCGAGCAATCCACGGGTGTTCATGTTCCGTCTCCAAACAAGGGTTATCCGGATCTAAGGCCCTCAGCCTAGTTCGAAAGTGCCCCAACCCGCCCCGTGAGTGTGCTTCGAGATGTTGCTCGCCACTCAGAAGGGCATGTTTCGAGCGTTACGCAAATGAAAAAGGGGCAGGCTTCTCGGCCTGCCCCTTCTCCCCTCCCCCTTAGAATCGCGAAACACTCCGCATCGCATCCACCAGATAGCGCATGGCGATCCGGTCGCTCTCTGACAGCTCTCGATAACGCTCCACAAGTTTCAATTCCTCGGAATTGAGGCGGCGTCTTCTGCGCCCGCCGCCCAAGCAAGGGAAGATGCCCAACATTTCGGTGATGCTCTGTATTTTTGCCATGGACGATGTCCTTCTCTATTGAGTCAAGAAACTGCTGAACCTCACATCGCCCTGCCTCTTCGAGCAGCGTCGTGTGCCCCGCCGGCACGAAGGCTTGTATCCGGTCTTGCCCATAGAATAGGAATTAAATCGGCGTTGAAAAGCGGTTTTTAGAGTAATTAATCGAAAAAAGCAGATATGCCCTCTAAATCAGAGAGCCCTGTCAGAAAAATTACAGACATGTCTTGTTTCATTGCCAGGTGACGCAACGCAAACAAGCCTTTTTGCCCGACAATCGAACCGATTAAGCTAGCGGGCATCTGTTTATAGTCCGTTGCGTTTGGCCGAAGGCATGACCGAACCGTAATTTCCGATCCGACAGGTGCCAGGAACGGCGCTGGATTGCACACGACAGGTTGTATTTATGCACCGCAGGAATTTGCTCAAAGCGTCCATGGCCATTGCGGCCTATACCGGTCTTTCCGCGTCGGGCCTGTTGGCCGCCCGCGCTTGGGCAGCCAATGGCGGCGCCGCCGATGGCGAGGCCCAGGCCTTCGATTTCGAGGCGTTGAAGCGTCAGGCCAAGCAGCTCGCCGGCAGTGCCTATCAGGATACGAAACAGGTGTTGCCGCCAACCCTGGCGACCATGACTCCGCAGAACTTTAACGCGATCCGCTACGACGGCGAGCATTCCTTGTGGAAGGAAAACAAAGGTCAGCTGGACGTGCAGTTTTTCCACGTCGGCATGGGTTTCCGTCAGCCGGTGCGCATGTACAGCGTTGATCCGAAGACGCGCATGGCGCGCGAGGTGCATTTCCGTCCGGCGCTGTTCAATTACGAGAACACTTCGGTCGACACCCAGCAGCTCAAGGGCGACCTGGGTTTTGCCGGCTTCAAACTGTTCAAGGCGCCGGAGCTGGATCGGCATGACGTGGTGTCGTTTCTCGGCGCCAGCTATTTCCGTGCGGTCGATGCCACTGGCCAATATGGCCTCTCGGCGCGCGGCCTGGCCATCGACACTTACGCGAAGAAACGCGAAGAGTTTCCCGACTTCACCAAGTTCTGGTTCGAGACGCCCGACAAGAACGCCACACGTTTTGTGGTCTACGCCCTGCTCGACTCGCCGAGCGCGACCGGCGCCTATCGCTTTGACATCGATTGCCAGGCCGAGCGCGTGGTCATGGAAATCGACGCGCACATCAATGCTCGTACCACCATCGAACAACTCGGCGTGGCGCCAATGACGAGCATGTTCAGCTGCGGCACCCACGAACGGCGCATGTGCGACACCATTCATCCGCAGATTCACGACTCCGATCGCCTGGCAATGTGGCGCGGCAATGGCGAGTGGATCTGCCGGCCGTTGAATAACCCGGCGACGCTGCAATTCAACGCATTTGCCGACAAGGACCCGAAAGGTTTCGGCCTGGTGCAGACCGACCACGAATTCGCCAACTATCAGGACACTGTCGACTGGTACAGCAAGCGCCCGAGCCTGTGGGTAGAACCTACAACCGCCTGGGGCGAAGGCTCTATCGATCTGCTGGAAATTCCTACGACCGGCGAGACGCTGGATAACATCGTCGCCTTCTGGACGCCGAAGAAACCCGTGGCTGCCGGTGATTCGCTGAACTACGGGTACAAGCTGTACTGGAGCGCGCTGCCACCGGTCGGCACGCCACTGGCACGGGTGCACGCAACGCGTTCAGGCATGGGCGGCTTCACCGAGGGTTGGGCGCCGGGTGAGCATTACCCGCCAGTGTGGGCGCGGCGCTTTGCCGTGGACTTCACCGGTGGCGGCCTTGAGCGCCTGCCACAGGGCACCGGGATCGAGCCGGTGATTACCTGTTCCAACGGCAAGGTGCAGGACTTCAGCGTGCTGGTGCTGGATGACATCAAGGGCTACCGGATTCTGTTCGATTGGTATCCGACCAATGACAGTGTCGAGCCAGTGGAACTGCGCCTGTTCATTCGCACCAATGACCGCACGTTGAGCGAGACCTGGCTGTACCAGTATTTCCCGCCGGCGCCGGACAAGCGTAAATACCCTTGAGGTTCTAAGGCGGCTGTTCTGGCGTCATTCGCGAGCAGGCTCGCTCCCACAGGGGTCCGCATTCCTATTGTGGGAGCGAGCCTGCTCGCGAAGAGGCCCGCCTGACAACGCAAAATTGTGCCGAATAGAAAAGCCCCGACCCTCACCGGCTCGGGGCTTTTGCTTTCCAGCCTTCAATCAATCGCGCAAATCCGACTCATGAATCGGCTGGTCGCGATGGGTCGCGCGCTGATACTGCGCCGGCCACACTGCTTTGCGCCCGCCCAGATCATCGTCGGCATGCAGCGGCCAGTACGGATCGCGCAGCAGTTCGCGCGCGAGGAAAATGATATCGGCCTGACAGGTACGCAGAATGTGCTCGGCCTGGGCCGGCTCGGTGATCATTCCGACAGTACCGGTGGCGATGCCTGACTCTTTGCGTACACGCTCGGCGAAGCGCGTCTGATATCCGGGTCCAACCGGGATTTCCGCGTTTGCAGCAGTCCCTCCTGAAGACACGTCAATGAGATCGGCGCCCAGCGTATGAAGGCGACGCGCAAGCTCGACGGTCTCATCCGGATTCCAGCCATCTTCGACCCAATCGGTCGCCGAGACGCGGACAAACACCGGCAACTCCTCCGGCCATACCGCCCTCACCGCTTCAGTGACTTGCAGCACCAGACGGATACGATTCTCGAACGAACCACCGTACTGATCGCGGCGTTGATTGCTCAGCGGCGAGAGAAACTGATGCAGCAGATAGCCATGCGCGGCATGCACCTCGACCACGCTGAACCCCGCCGTCAGCGCGCGTTTGGCCGCGTCGACAAAGGCCTGAATCACCTCGGCGATCTGCCCTTCATCGAGCTGTTTCGGCTGGGTGTGCTGCGGATCGAAAGCAATCGGCGATGGCCCGACCGGGGTCCAGCCGCCGTCCTCGGGCTTGACACTGCCATGCTTGCCGATCCACGGCCGGTGGGTGCTGGCCTTGCGCCCGGCGTGGGCCAGTTGAATACCGGCGACCGCGCCCTGGGCGGTGATGAAGCGAGTGATGCGTTGCAGCGGTTCGATCTGTTCGTCGTTCCACAGGCCAAGGTCTTCGGCGGTGATGCGTCCGTCGGCGGTAACCGCCGTGGCTTCGGTAAAAACCAGACCGGCACCGCCCACCGCGCGGCTACCCAGGTGCACCAGGTGCCAGTCGTTGGCCAGGCCGTCGACGCTGGAGTACTGGCACATCGGCGACACGGCGATGCGGTTGGGCAGGGTCAGTTGGCGAAGAGTAAAGGGTTCAAGCAGCAGACTCATGGGGCACCTCTCGAATCAGTGGGCAGGCTCCAGGGTTCTGTTTGAAAAGTCGACGAGTGACAGAAAAAGGGTGCAGCACCCGCCCCCGCGGGCAAAAATTCGACAAGACGTCACAAGGCCAATCAAGCAGTGCTTAGAGCCTAGTCGACAACGGGGGATCTTGGGGGGTTCCAGAAAAGATCGCAGCCTTCGGCAGCTCCAACAGAGGAATGCGATCCCCTGTAGGAGCTGCCGAAGGCCGCGATCTTTTGATCTTCAGCGCGGTTCGATATGAGCAATCATCAGCTGCACAGTCTCGTTGCCACGAAACTCGTTAACGTCGAGCTTGTAAGCCAGTTCAACCCATTGAATCGTCGGGTTCGGCCACACATCGCGATCAATGCCAAACGCGATGCCATCGAGCTTCACCGAACCGCATTCGCTTTTCAGCACCACTTTCAAATGCCGTTCGCCGACCACGCGCTGCTCGACCAGTTGAAACACACCGTGAAACAGCGGCTCGGGAAAATGCTGCCCCCACGGCCCGGCGTGGCGCAAGGCGCGAGCCAGTTCGAGATGAAACTCTTCAACGGCCAGCGTGCCATCTGAAAGCATCCGCCCAGTGAGGTCTTCTTCGCGAAGTTGCCTACGCACTTCAGCGTCGAAAGCCTCGGCGAACAGCGGAAAATTCTCCTGCGGCAAGGTCAGACCAGCGGCCATCGCGTGGCCACCATATTTGGCGATCAGGTTCGGATGCTGCGCCGCGACCACACTCAGCGCATCGCGAATATGGAAGCCCTGCACCGAGCGACCGGAGCCCTTGAGCAGACCATCACCGGCATCGGCGAAGGCAATGGTCGGGCGGAAATAGCGCTCTTTCATGCGCGAGGCGAGGATGCCGATCACGCCCTGATGCCACTCCGGATCGAACAGGCACAGACCAAACGGCATCGACTCGACCGGCAGATCCTTGAGCTGCGCCAGCGCTTCACGCTGCATGCCCTGCTCGATGGATTTGCGATCCTGGTTCATGCCGTCCAGTTGCGCAGCCATTTCCCGCGCCAGATTGGCGTCGGCCGTGAGCAGGCATTCGATGCCCAGGCTCATGTCGTCCAGACGTCCGGCGGCGTTCAGGCGCGGGCCGACGATGAAACCCAGGTCGGTGGAAGTGATCCGCGCAGCCTCTCGCTTGGCGACTTCGAGAATCGCCTTGATCCCCGGCCGTGCCCGGCCGGCGCGAATCCGCTCCAGCCCTTGATGCACAAGAATGCGGTTGTTGGCATCCAGCGGCACCACGTCGGCGACGCTGCCCAGCGCCACCAGATCGAGCAGTTCGCCGATGTTCGGTTGTGGCTTGCTCTCGTACCAGCCGAGGCTGCGCAGACGCGCGCGCAACGCCATGAGTACGTAAAAGATCACCCCGACGCCGGCCAGCGCTTTGCTCGGAAATTCGCAGCCCGGCTGATTCGGATTGACCAGCGCATCAGCCTGCGGCAGTTCATCGCCGGGCAAGTGGTGGTCGGTGATCAACACCTTCAGTCCGGCGCGCTTGGCCGCCGCGACGCCTTCGACACTGGAAATACCATTGTCGACGGTGATCAATAATTGCGGTTCACGGGTCAGCGCGACTTCGACGATTTCCGGCGTCAGGCCGTAGCCGTATTCGAAGCGGTTCGGCACCAGGTAATCGACATGCGCCGCGCCCAACAGGCGCAGACCGAGGACACCGACAGTGCTGGCGGTGGCGCCGTCCGCGTCGAAGTCGCCGACGATCAGAATGCGCTGGCGTTGCTCCAATGCCGTCACCAGCAGGTCAACCGCCGCATCGATGCCTTTGAGCTGCTGGAACGGGATCAAGCGCGCCAGACTCTTGTCCAGCTCCGCCTCCGACTGCACGCCCCGCGCCGCGTACAGGCGGGTCAGCAGTGGCGGCAGATCACCGAGGAAAGGCAGCGTGGCAGGCAATTGACGAGGTTCGATACGCATGGGGCGACGGAGGCTTCTCTTTGATTCGTGGGAAATATCAGCGGTGTCGCGACCTCAGCCGCGCTCACCTTGCAGCCATTGCAACTGGACTTCGTGCTGACCGCGATCGTCGGTGACGAAGATCGTGCCTTCGCTGATCATCACGTCCCACTTGATGACGCGCGGCATGTCCTTGGCCAGGGTCTCCAGCACTTCTTGCGGGACGGCGGCGATGTTGACGTTTTTCAGGTTCTTGATCGCCGGGATCACCTTGGTTTCCCACACACGCAGGCTGCCGTAGGCCAGCAGGCTGGTGCGTTCGGTGCGGCGCGAGCACCAGGTCAGGCGATCGGCATCCGGCTGGCCGACTTCGATCCAGTGCAGGACACGGTCGTCCAGGCTCTTTTCCCACAAGGCCGGTTCATCCACGTCTGACAGACCACGGCCGAACGACAGCTGCTCGTTGTACCAGAGCGCGTAGGCCAGCAGCCGCACAGTCATGCGTTCTTCGGTCTCCGAAGGATGACGGGCGATAGTCTGCTTGACGCTTTCGTAGACGCTGCGGTCGAGGTCGGTGAGGTTCAGTTCGAATTTGTAGGTAGTGGACGGCTGGGCCATGAACGGGCTTCTTGATACGAGGAAAGTCGGCAAGTCTAACCGATGCCACAGGCAATCATCGAATTGATGGCAATCAAGCTGCGGCGTCTGACAGTCGGCTATGTTAAAACCCTGTATCCGCTCAGCCTTGTCCTACAGGATTTCGCATGCCGTTCACCAGCAAACCGCTCTCGGGTCTGAAAGTCATTGAATTGGGTACGTTGATTGCCGGGCCGTTTGCCTCGCGCATTTGCGGCGAATTCGGCGCCGAAGTGATCAAGATCGAATCGCCTGACGGCGGCGATCCCCTGCGCAAATGGCGCAAGTTGTACGAAGGCACCTCGTTGTGGTGGTTTGTCCAGGCGCGCAACAAGAAGTCGCTGACCCTCAATCTGAAACACCCCGACGGCTTGGCGGTCCTGAAACAACTGCTGGGCGAAGCTGACATCCTCATCGAGAATTTCCGCCCCGGCGTACTGGAAAAACTCGGTCTGAGCTGGGAAACCCTGCACGCACTGAACCCGAAACTGGTGCTGGTGCGCCTGTCCGGTTTCGGTCAGACCGGGCCGATGAAGGACCAGCCAGGTTTCGGTGCGGTCGGCGAATCCATGGGTGGCCTGCGGTACATCACCGGTTTCGAAGATCGGCCACCGGTGCGTACCGGCATTTCCATCGGTGATTCGATTGCCGCGCTGTGGGGCGTGATCGGTGCGTTGATGGCGCTGCGTCATCGCGAGGTCAATGGCGGACTGGGCCAAGTGGTCGACGTTGCGCTGTACGAAGCCATCTTCGCGATGATGGAAAGCATGGTGCCGGAGTTCGACGTGTTCGGTTTCATCCGCGAGCGCAGCGGCAACATCATGCCGGGCATCACGCCCTCTTCGATCCACACCAGCGCCGACGGCAAGCATGTGCAGATCGGCGCCAATGGTGATGCGATCTTCAAACGCTTCATGCTCGTGATTGGCCGCGCAGATCTTGCCAACGACCCGGTGCTGGCCAGTAACGACGGGCGTGACAGTCGCCGGGACGAGTTGTATGGCGTGATTGATCGCTGGGTCAATTCCTTACCGCTGCAGACCGTTCTCGACTTGCTCAATCAGGCCGACGTACCGGTCAGCCGGATCTTCAGCGCCGAGGACATGTTCAACGATCCGCAATACCTGGCGCGGGAGATGTTCCTGCATGCCAAGCTGCCGGACGGCAAGGATTTCAAGATGCCCGGCATCGTGCCGAAGCTGTCGGAAACGCCGGGCTCGTCCGAATGGGTCGGACCGCAGCTTGGCGAACACAATGCGCAGGTGCTTGGCGATCTGGGCTACGACGCGGCGCAAATCGCTCGGCTGCGCGAAGACGGGGCCATTTGAGCAACGCTGGAGGTTTGGTTTTCGAGCAAAAAGCTGTGCACAGGGCAAACGCCGGGCAAAAGAAACCCCGAGAAGTGGGGAGACGACTCGGGGTTAAACGGGGTCTGCTTCGAGACCCGTAGCAGCAAGCGACAAGCACCGGAGCACAATGCTTGATCCTGCTGTTATGGGGTCTGACTGACAGGGATGCAGGAAGGTTCCCACAAAAAATATTTCATCTTTACAGGGCCGGACGCTTGTCCAGAGCTGCATTGCGCAACGCCGCAATGACGCAGGGTTCCAGCCGCCCTTCGGCGATCATCACGTCACGGTGCAGGCCGTCCACCACGTCGGTCAGCAAGCGCTTGTCGCTCAACTGGGCCTGATTGAATTCGCGTTCCACCACAATGGCGCCGCTGCTGTTCTTCAGCGTCACCAGACATTCACCATGGCTGCCGCGAGGGGTCAGCGTCACCTGATACGGGCTCAGAGCCTCACCGAGCAATAGACTGATACTTTCCATCTCGATCTCCACTCAATAGTCCGAAAACACAGTGCCTGGGGCGTGTTCACATTAAATGACCACCGGCCCGAGAAGAAAGTTCTGCCTGTCACGTTCCGACCTTGCAGGACCGTGTCTGACAGAGCATGCATGGCGAAGATGACAGAAAAATATTCGCCGGTATCAGGCCTCGATGAGTGCCTGCGCAGTGATCAGATAACTGTCCAGCAGACCTCGCATCAACACCGCCGAAACCGGTGTCTGCAGACGCCCCAGCAGGCGCAGGCGTTGTTGACGAAGCACCGGCTCCAGATCACTCAACAAACTCTGCGCGACCGAGCCCAGCAGAATCAGGGCACGCGCCTCATGGTGCGCCGCCAGGTGATGAATCAATGCCAACCCATCGCCACCTTTGAGCTGCGGATCGCAAATGGCGATATCGACCGCACCGCGATGCCCCAGTGAAGACAAGGCTGACGCCAGCGAAGGCGCGGTCAATACGTCGTAGATGCCGATGGCATTGAGCATTTGATGCAATGCCATCAGCTGGAACGGGTTGGGTTCAAGAATCAGGACTTTAAGCGAGCGCATGGGCGACCTCTGGAGCGATCATCGCGGACTCTCACCGCAGGTGTCGTTCACTCTAGGGCAGGCGTCTTAAGCCTCCCATCAGAAAAGTAGCCGCGTCTTGCAGGACATTTCCCTTCTTTACTGCAGACAGCGGCACCCGCTCTCGGTCCGACGCTGGGTGATGTCGGTCCAGCCGCCCAACAAGCCGCGCAATTTGCCGTCGCCGCTGTAAAACGGCACGGTCCACTGATAAACCTCGCGAGGCCCGCCCTTGAACAGCAGTTGGCGTTTGCTGAAGCGCGACTTGCGGGTTTGCAACTGGGCGATGAATTCGTCGTGGAGCATCCGCGCGGTGGTTTCCGGAAACGCATCGACTTCGATCAGCAAGCGTCCCTGCATCTGGTCCTGGCGCACCGACAGCGCCTCTTCGTAACTGCGATTGCAGATGATCAAACGCCCGTGCAGATCACGGACAAACACCGGATCCGGCATCGAATCGATCAGAGCGTGCTGAAAGGCCAGTTGATCGCCCAACTCCTTTTCCGCCGCGCAGCGCAGCTTGATCACGGCCGCCAGGCGCCGGTTCCACACCAGCGACAGCATTCCGAAAACGCCGATTCCCCCCATCGCCCAGCATGCCCACTCGACCAGGCGCTTCCACACGGAGGGCACGGGCGGCGGCGAAACGCCTGCCAGCCACTTGAGACGAATCGCCCGCAACTCCGCAGCAGGGAAAGCTTCCAGCGCCTTGTTAAGAATACTCAGTAGTTGCGGCATGCCTTTTCGTACAGCCAGATGATCGGCTTCCCACTTGCCCTCTACCAGAGCACCGACCTTGAGCATGCCCAACGGATAGAGCTGCGCGCCGATTTCGTTTTCGATGGTTGCGTAGGCTTCACCGCTCTCGACCAGCGCCCGCGCTTCGGCGTAGGTTTTCACCGAGCGTATTTCAATCGACGGATAATCGCGCCGAATCGCATCCTCCAGGGCATGACGGGCGGGCAGCACCAGAACGCGCTTCGCCATTTGCTCGAAAGACTCCACCCTCGGGGCATTGGCATGTCCGACAAACACCCAGCCAGCCCCTCCGAAAGCATGACTGAAATCGAGAAAGGCCTTGCGTTCATCGCTCATGGCCAACGTCGTACTGATGTCCGCGACCCCGCTTTGCAGGCGATCGAGCATATGGTCGGTCGAGAACGATTCCTGGTGCTCGAATTGCAGTCCGGTCATAGCGCTGACCCGCTTGAGCACATCGTTGTTCAGACCGCTCCACTGGCCGTGTTCGTCCTGAAACAGGTACAGCGGATATTGCACCGATGCCACCGTTACTCTGGGGTTGTCACGGATCCATTGCCGCTCGTGCGCATCCAGCTCGACAGCCGGCACATTGCCCGACGCATTGGCCTGATCGAGTGCCATCTGCGCTGCCACGCCGCTGTGCATCCATCCCAGCACCGCCAACAAAAACAACCAGCCCAGTGCCGGTTTCAAACCTCTGTAAAACAGCATTGCCATTTCCTTCGTGATCGACTCACCCGTCCTTCGTGGGTGAAAACCCGAGCAGTGTGGCAGCAGAAACAAAAAAGCCCGTCAGGAGACGGGCTTCAAAATGTGACAGCTTTTACTGGCTTAGAGTGGCTTGCCGCGGTTGCCATGCTGGCTGACAAAGGCTTGCACGGCTTTCAGGTCGTTTGGCAGAACCGTGCAACGCTCGTTTCGCTCAAACAAATCAGAAAGATGTGCAGGTAGTTCGAGCGCTTTTCCTACACCCGCTTTCTCCACTGCCTCAGGAAACTTGACCGGATGGGCAGTGCCCAGGATCACCATCGGGATATCCAGACTGCGACGGCATTCGCGCGCAGCTTTCACACCGATGGCAGTGTGCGGGTCGAGGACTTCACCGGTTTGCTCGTAGACGTCGGCGATGGTTTCGCAGGTCTGCGCATCGTCCACCGCCAGCGAATCGAACAGCTTGCGTGCTTCGGTCCAGCGTTCTTGTTCGACGCTGAAACTGCCGTCCTTTTTGAACGAGTCCATCAGGCCGGCAATCGCCGCACCGTTACGCCCGTGCAGGTCGAACAGCAGGCGCTCGAAGTTCGACGACACCATGATGTCCATCGACGGCGACAGCGTTGCGTGCAGGGTTTCCTTGACGTACTGGTTGCCGCTCATGAAGCGGTGCAGGATGTCGTTGCGGTTGGTTGCCACGATCAACTGATTGATCGGCAGGCCCATGTTGCGCGCCAGGTAGCCGGCGAAGATGTCGCCGAAGTTGCCGGTCGGTACCGAGAACGACACCGAACGCGCCGGACCGCCCAACTGCAGGGACGCATGGAAGTAGTAAACGATCTGGGCCATGATCCGCGCCCAGTTGATCGAGTTCACCGCCACCAGACGCGTGCCTTTGAGGAAGCTCTGGTCGGCGAAGCTGTTCTTGACCATTTCCTGGCAGTCATCGAAGTTGCCTTCGATGGCGATGTTGTGGATGTTCTCGCCGAAGATCGTCGTCATCTGCCGACGCTGCACTTCCGATACACGCTGGTGCGGGTGCAGGATGAAGATGTCGACGTTTTCGCAGTGCTTGCAGCCTTCGATGGCCGCAGAACCGGTATCACCAGAGGTGGCACCGACAATCACCACGCGCTCGCCGCGCTTTTCCAGCACGTAATCGAGCAGACGACCGAGCAGTTGCAGGGCGAAGTCCTTGAACGCCAGGGTCGGGCCATGGAACAGCTCCAGCACCCATTCATTACCGTTCAGCTGACGCAATGGCGCCACGGCGCTGTGCGCGAACACGCCGTAGGTTTCTTCGAGGATCTTCTTGAAATCGGCATCCGGGATGCTGCCGGTGACAAACGGGCGCATCACCCGGAAGGCCAGTTCGTGATAAGGCAGGCCAGCCCAGGAAGCGATCTCTTCCTGAGTAAAACGTGGCAGGTTTTCCGGGACGTACAGACCGCCATCGGTCGCCAGACCGGCCAGCAGGACCTCTTCGAAATTCAGGGCCGGGGCCTGGCCGCGAGTACTGATATATCGCATTTTTTTCAAACCTTCGGTTTGAGCTGCAAGCTGCAAGCTGCAAGTCGCAAGTAAAAGCCAGACTGCTTCTCTCTTGCCGCTTGCAGCTCGAAGCTTGCCGCTGCTTTTAGTTCAAATGTTCGACACGGATCCGTACAACCGGGCCGTCGACGCCAGCCAGTGCTTCCAGCGCGGTGATCGCATCATTGATGCGTTGCTCGACCACGCGGTGGGTCAGCAGGATCATCGGCACCAGGCCGTCATGCTCTTCGACTTCCTTCTGCATGATCGATTCGATATTGATGCCGCGCTCCGACAGGATGCTCGCCACCTGAGCCAGTACGCCCGGATGATCCTTGGCGTGGATTCGCAGGTAGTAAGCGCTTTCGCAGGCTTCGATCGGCAGGATCGGATGCGCCGACAGCGAGTCCGGCTGGAAGGCCAGGTGCGGCACACGGTTTTCCGGGTCGGAAGTCATCGCGCGAACCACGTCGACCAGATCGGCGATCACCGACGAAGCGGTCGGCTCCATGCCAGCGCCGGCGCCATAGAACAGCGTCGAACCGGCGGCGTCGCCGTTGACCATAACTGCGTTCATCACGCCGTTGACGTTGGCGATCAGGCGATCGGCCGGAATCAGCGTCGGGTGCACGCGCAATTCGATGCCGGCGTCAGTGCTGCGCGCCACACCCAAGTGCTTGATGCGATAGCCCAGCGCTTCGGCGTAGTTGACGTCGGCAGTGGTCAGTTTGGTGATGCCTTCGGTGTACGCCTTGTCGAATTGCAGCGGAATACCGAAGGCGATAGACGCCAGAATGGTCAGCTTGTGCGCGGCATCGATGCCTTCGACGTCGAAGGTCGGATCGGCTTCGGCGTAACCCAGCGCTTGCGCTTCGGCGAGCACGTCTTCGAACGTACGACCTTTTTCGCGCATTTCGGTGAGGATGAAGTTGCCGGTGCCGTTGATGATCCCGGCAACCCAGTTGATGCGGTTGGCGGACAGGCCTTCGCGGATCGCCTTGATCACCGGAATGCCACCGGCCACGGCCGCTTCGAATGCCACGATCACGCCTTTCTCGCGTGCCTTGGCGAAAATTTCATTACCGTGAACGGCTATCAGCGCCTTGTTCGCGGTGACCACATGCTTGCCATTCTCGATGGCCTTGAGTACCAGCTCGCGGGCAACGGTGTAGCCGCCCATCAGCTCTATGACGATGTCGATCTCAGGGTTCGTGGCCACTTCGAAGACATCGTTGGTAATCGCAATACCGGTCGTCTGGAACTGAGGCTTTGGCGTGCGCGTGGCAATTTGCGCCACTTCGATTCCACGCCCGGCACGACGAGCAATTTCCTCGGCGTTGCGCTGAAGTACGTTGAAGGTACCGCCACCGACGGTCCCTAACCCACAGATGCCTACTTTGACCGGATTCACTGTGAACTCCCCATGAAACGGCCGACACAGGGTCGGCCGGAAAACAACCGCGTGCTCGCGGCTCTCTGTTGATGGCCCGGCGCTGCTGCTGCCGGACCACGATCGTCAACGGTTACCCGTGACGATGCGAATTACTTCGCGCCCAGCGCCAGTTTGGCGACTTGTGGCGCCGGCTGGTAGCCCGGAATGACCTGGCCGTCGGCCAAAACGATGGCCGGTGTACCGTTCACGCCGATCGACTGACCGAGCGCGAACTGTTTGGAAACCGGGTTATCGCACTTGGCGGCTTTGATTTCCTTGCCATCGACCATTTTGTCCATGGCGGCTTTCTTGTCTTTCGAACACCACACTGCTTGCAGCTGCTCGTCACCCGGCGAATTCAGGCCCTGGCGCGGGAACGCCACGTAGCGCACTTCGATGCCGCGCTTGTTCAGCTCGGGCACTTCGGCATGCAGTTTGTGGCAGTACGGACAGGTGGTGTCGGTGAACACGGTGATGTGCGATTTGGTCTCGCCCACGGCCGGGTAGACCACGGTTTCGGCCACCGGGATGGCATTGATCAGTTTGGAAATGCCCAGGCGTTCGGTCTTCTCGGTCAGGTTGACCGGTTTGCCATTCGCGAGCTGGTACAGGTTGCCCTGCACGATGTACTGGCCATCGGCACTGGCGTACAGCACGCGGCTGCCTTTGAGTTTGACTTCGTACATGCCAGGCAACGGGCTGGCATTGATGCTTTCGACCGGAACCTCGAGTTCGAGTTTTTCCAGGCTTTGACGAATGGCTTTGTCGGCCGCGTCGTCGGCGACGGCAAAGGTGCTCACCAGCGCAATAGCGGCGGCGGCGAAAATCTGGGTCAGACGCATGAGTACTCCTGAGGGCGGGCCAATGAAACGATCAGAACGCCCGTGCGAAACACCGGGTCATAACCGTCCATCGTGCAAACCGGCAAAGCCTAACACATAAGGCCGCGAGGGCCGAATGCGCCTGTCGCCACACACTCATGTGCAACTGACACACCTTCATGCTTGTACAACTGACCCACAACCACATGTGGCTGACGCACATCATTGTGGCGAGGGGATTCATCCCCGCCGGGTTGCGAAGCAGCCCTAAACCATCCACCGCGATCTTTCAGTCAAAATCGAGCCAGCCGGGTTTGCGACTGCTGCGCAGCCGAACGGGGATAAATCCCCTCGCCACAGGTCAGTATTTCAACATTATGGGATGTGTCAGCCGCGTGGGTGGTGTTTGGCGTGAAGATCCTGCAATCGGGCGCGGGCGACATGGGTATAGATCTGCGTCGTAGAGAGGTCGCTGTGCCCGAGCAGCATCTGCACCACGCGCAAGTCCGCGCCATGGTTGAGCAGGTGCGTGGCAAATGCGTGGCGCAAGGTATGCGGCGACAGCGACTTGCTGATCCCGGCGACCTTGGCCTGATGCTTGATCCGATGCCAGAACGTCTGCCGGGTCATCTGCTCGCCGCGCTGGCTGGGGAACAGCACATCGCTGGGACGGCCACCGAGCAACTCGCCACGACCATCACGCATATAGCGCTCGACCCAGACAATCGCCTCCTCGCCCATCGGCACCAGACGCTCCTTGCTGCCCTTGCCCATCACCCGCAATACGCCTTGGCGCAGGTTGACCTGCTCCAGTGTCAGGCTGATCAGTTCGGTCACGCGCAGGCCACAGGCATACAGCACTTCCAGCATCGCGCGGTCACGCTGGCCGATGGCGTCACTCAGATCCGGCGCCTTGAGCAGCGCTTCGACATCGGCTTCCGACAGCGATTTGGGCAACGGCCGGCCCAGTTGCGGCATGTCGACGCGCAACGTCGGGTCGACGCTGATCAGCTTTTCCCGCAGCAGATAGCGATAAAAGCCACGCACCCCGGAGAGAAATCTCGCGGTGGAGCGTGGCTTGTAGTTTTGCTCCAGCCGCCACGCCAGGTGATCGAGGATCAATTCGCGACCGGCATTGATCAGCTCGAGATTTTTCTCCTGCAACCAGCCGTTGAACAGCGCGAGGTCGCTGCGATAGGCGTCGCGGGTGTTGTCGGACAGGCCTTTCTCCAGCCATAAAGCGTCGAGGAATTGATCAATCAGCGGATGGTCGATGGCAGGCATGGGTGCTCGGGGCAGGCAGTTTTTAACACTGCGCGCAAATAGACAGTGAACGACGGGAATGGCCGCTAGTCTTTCATAGCCAGCCAGATCAAGGAACAGGGAGCATCAATGAACGAGCAGCAAATTCTCTTGGCATTTGGCGGGATCGGCGCGGCGGCGCTGGGTTGTCAGTGGCTGGCATGGCGCCTGAAACTGCCGGCCATTCTGTTTCTGCTGCTGACCGGCATTCTGGCCGGCCCGCTGCTGGGTTGGCTCGACCCGCAGGAAATGTTCGGCCCGCTACTGATGCCACTGGTGTCGCTGGCAGTGGCGCTGATCCTGTTCGAAGGCAGCCTGACCCTGCACCTGTCGGAATGGAAAGAGATCGGCAGCGTCGTTCATCGACTGGTGACCCTCGGTGCGATTTCGACCTGGATCGTCATCGCGGTGGCCACGCACTTTCTGCTGGGCTTCGACTGGATGCTGGCGATTCTGTTTGGCAGCCTGACGCTGGTAACCGGTCCGACCGTAATCGTGCCGATGCTGCGGGTGGTGCGGCCAAAAGCCTCGATCGCCAACATCCTGCGCTGGGAAGGCATCGTCATCGATCCGATCGGCGCTCTGCTCGCCGTCGTGGTGTACAGCTTTATCATCGCCAGCGCTGAAGGGCATGGCCTCAAGCAAAGTCTTCTCACCTTCGGCGGGGTGATCCTCTGCGGCGCCGTGTTTGGTGTCGTCGGTGGCTGGCTGCTGGGGACGGTGATCCGGCGTCAGTGGCTGCCGGAATACTTGCATAACCTGGCCTCGCTGGCAGCGGTGCTGGCGATCTTCATCGGTGCCAACCAAGTGATGCATGAGTCCGGCCTGCTGGCGGTGACGCTGATGGGCATGTGGCTGGCCAACATGAAAGGCGTGGACGTGCGGCACATCTTGCACTTCAAGGAAAACCTCAGCGTGTTGCTGATTTCCGGACTGTTCATCCTGCTCGCGGCGCGCCTGGACCTGAACGCGTTGATCGGTCTGGGACCGCTGGTGTTGATTCTGCTGCTGGTGATCCAGTTGATCGCTCGCCCATTGAATGTTTTGCTCAGCACCGCCGGTTCCAGTCTCAGCTGGCGTGAACGGGCGTTGCTGTGCTGGATCGCGCCACGCGGGATCGTCGCAGCGGCTGTCTCGGCGATTTTCGCGATTCGCCTGGATGAATCCGGACATGAAGGCGCCCTGCTGCTGGTGCCGCTGACCTTTGCGGTGATCATCGGCACCGTGGTTTTGCAAAGCGCAACGGCGCGACCGCTGGCACGGCTGTTAAAGGTCGCCGAACCGGCGCCGAGCGGTTTTCTGATCGTTGGAGCCAATGGCCCGGCCCGCGCATTGGGCAAGTCGCTGCAGCAACTGGGCAGTCGCGTACTGCTGACCGATTCGAGCTGGGAGAATATCCGCGCGGCACGCATGGAAGGCTTGCCGACTTATTTCGGCAACCCGGCGTCGCAGCATGCTGACGCGCATCTGGACCTGGTGGGGTTGGGGCATTTGCTGGCGCTGTCACCGTCGGGCGAGCTGAACACATTGGCGGCGATGCGCTTTCGTCATGACTTCGGTCATCAGCGCCTGTTCGGTCTGGCCAGCGGCCATGAAATCCGCCGCAGCGATAAACATCGGGCGAGCCTGGAACACCGGGGCAATCAGTTGGGCAGTGAGGCACTGACCTATTCGAAACTGGCCGGCCTGATGGGCCAGGGTGCCGAGCTGTACAGCACAACCTTGACGGATGGGTTTGGCTGGGATGATTACCGGGCGCTGCACGGCAACCGCGCAACGTTGCTGTTCATGCGTGATGACAGCGGCTGGGTGCATGTGGTGACACCGGAAACGGCGTTGAAGCCGGGGGCTGGGTGGACGTTGCTGGCGTTGATTCAACCAGAAGGTTCCAGCGCCTGCTCGCGAAGGCCGCGACTGGGTCACGGACAGACTGAAGATCTTTGCAGCACAAATCCCGGGCAACAAAAAAGCAGCCCGTAGGCTGCTTTTTTCTGCATCGGAAGCTGGGCTTAAGCCAGTTTTTCCTTGATGCGTGCTGCTTTACCCGACAGGTCGCGCAGGTAGTACAGCTTGGCTTTACGTACGTCACCGCGACGTTTAACAGCCATGCTGTCGATCTGCGGGGAGTAGGTCTGGAAAGTACGCTCTACGCCAACACCGTTGGAGATTTTACGAACGGTGAACGCACTGTTCACGCCGCGGTTACGCTTGGCGATTACAACGCCTTCGAACGCTTGCAGACGGGAACGATCGCCTTCCTTCACTTTCACCTGAACGACAATAGTGTCGCCTGGGGCGAAGGTAGGGATTTCTTTGCTCATCTGCTCTGCTTCGAGTGCAAGGATGATTTTGTTGGTCATGCTGTGCTCCTAAGGTAAATCGTTCGATCTACCATCGATACGTTGTTAACTATCGTCCCGCTCGCGGATGTATTCCTCGAGCAGCTTCTTCTCTTCTCCAGAAAGCGAGCGGCTTTCCAGAAGATCGGCGCGTCGTTCATAGGTCCGACCAAGGGACTGCTGTAAACGCCAACGCCGGATATGCGCGTGATTGCCACTCAGCAACACGTCGGGAACACGCTGATCCGCATACACCTCCGGTCGGGTGTAGTGCGGGCAATCCAGCAGACCATCCGTAAAGGAATCTTCCTCAGCGGAATCCGCATGCCCTAAAGCTCCAGGCAGCAGTCGTGTAACCGCATCGATCAGGACCATGGCCGGCAGCTCGCCGCCAGACAGTACATAGTCGCCAATCGACCACTCTTCATCGACATGAGCCTCAATAAAGCGCTCGTCAATGCCTTCGTAGCGGCCGGCAATCAGGATCAATGCATCCGATTGTGCCAGCTCGCGTACCGCCGACTGAGTCAGTTGACGGCCTTGGGGGGACAGGTAAATCACCTTCGCCGCCTCCCCGGCTGCTGCCTTGGCCTGAGCCAGCGCATCTTCCAGGGGCTTGATCTTCATCACCATGCCCGGACCACCGCCAAACGGGCGATCGTCCACAGTGTGATGCCGATCCGTCGTGTATTCTCGCGGATTCCAACAGGTCAGCTGCAAGAGCCCCTGTTTGACCGCACGACTGGTGATGCCGTAATCGCCAATGGCGGAAAACATCTCGGGAAACAAACTGATCACTTCTACGCGCAAGTTAGCCACGTTCAGAAGTCCGCGTCCCAATCCACCTTCATCTCGCCCGCTTCCAGGTCGACGGCCAACACGCATTGCTCCGTATAGGGCAACAGGCGTTCGCGATCATCCAGGCTGCCAGCGCAAGGCTTGACGACCATTACATCATTGGCGCCGGTTTCCAGAAGATGATCGATTTTCCCGAGCAGTTGCCCGAGGGTGTCGATGACCTTCAGACCTTCCAGCTGGTACCAGTAGTACTCGCCTTCGGTCAATTCAGCGAACAGGTTGCGCGGCACGCAGATCTCATAACCGGCCAGAAGACGAGCTTCTTCACGATCATCGAGACCCTTGAGCTTGGCGACCAGGAACTTGTCGCTCCCGCGTCCACTGACCAGCTCGACCTGTTTGACATTGCCTTCGCGCTTGAGCGTCCAGGTTTTGTACTGCAACAGGTTTTCAGTCGGATCAGTAAAGGAATAAACCTTCACTTCGCCGCGAACGCCATGAACAGAATAAATTTTGCCAATAACGATCAAATCATCGGCAGGGGCTGGCGTCGCGTTCATATTGCTCAGGCCGCAGCCTTGGCAGATTCCTTCAACAACTGAGCAACGCGCTCAGAAGGTTGTGCACCAACGCTCAGCCAGTAGGCAACGCGCTCTTGGTTCACGGACAGACGGATTTCCTGACCACGGGCAACAGGGTTGAAGAAACCAACCTGTTCCTTGTGGGAGCCGTCACGCGGGTTACGCGAGTCGGTTACGGTCAGGTGGTAAAACGGGCGCTTTTTGGAGCCGCCAAGGGCAAGACGGATTGTTAGCATGTGAACATCGTTCCTGTAGTCGGTGCTGCAAATCTAAATGCACAGCGGGCATGGGTGCCCGAAAGGCCGCATATTCTAAGGAATATCCGGACTTTTGCAAATGACTTTTTCCGGCGCCCATGGCATGCCGTGCAGATTTGCATAGAGAGCCGTCGATAAAAACGGCCAGTCAGCTCCCGCCGAGTGCGGGTTTGCTGTTGATCCTGCGTCCTTGCAGGGTCTGCGCCGGTGCGACGACCGGCGAAGTCTTTACATTTTCGGCATGCCGCCGCCGGGCAACATACCGCCCATGCCGCGCATCATTTTTGCCATACCGCCCTTGGCGGTGAATTTCTTCATCATCTTCTGCATCTGCTTGTGCTGCTTGATCAAGCGACCGATGTCCTGCACCTGCGTGCCGGAACCCATGGCGATCCGGCGCTTGCGCGAACCGCTGATCAGCTCAGGGTCGCGGCGCTCGGCCGGGGTCATGGAATTGATGATGGCTTCCATCTGCTTGAACTGCTTCTCTGCGGCGTTCTGGGCATTGCCCATCTGCGACAGGTTGACGCCGCCGATGCTCGGCAGTTTGTCCATGAGGCCGCCGAGGCCGCCCATGTTCTTCATCTGTTGCAGCTGATCGCGGAAGTCTTCGAGGTCGAAGCCCTTGCCCTTTTTCAGCTTCTTGGCCAGTTTGTCGGCCTTGTCCTTGTCGAGGGTCGCTTCAGCCTGCTCGATCAGGCTGAGCACGTCGCCCATGCCGAGGATGCGCGAGGCGATACGCTCAGGATGGAACGGATCGAG
This sequence comes from Pseudomonas sp. 1L-E-NC-VB-C3, assembly GCF_057291535.1. Classification (NCBI taxonomy): domain Bacteria; kingdom Pseudomonadati; phylum Pseudomonadota; class Gammaproteobacteria; order Pseudomonadales; family Pseudomonadaceae; genus Pseudomonas; species Pseudomonas sp. 1L-E-NC-VB-C3. Next base: position 372,361 of record NZ_JBXAWD010000004.1, read on the forward strand.
CGCTTCGCTCTTCTCGCCCATACCGATGAACTTGATCGGCTTGCCGGTGATGGCGCGCACCGACAGCGCGGCACCACCACGGGCGTCGCCGTCGACCTTGGTCAGGATTACGCCGGTCAGCGGCAGCGCATCGCCGAACGCCTTGGCCGTGTTGGCGGCGTCCTGACCGGTCATGGCGTCGACCACGAACAGGGTTTCAACCGGGTTGATCGCGGCGTGCAGCGCCTTGATCTCGCCCATCATCTCTTCGTCGATGTGCAGACGGCCGGCGGTGTCGACGATGACCACGTCGATGAATTTCAGTTTGGCTTCTTTAATAGCCGCATTGGCGATGTCGACCGGCTTCTGGCTCAGGTCGGACGGGAAGAATGTCACGCCAATGTCGTTGGCCAGGGTTTCCAGTTGCTTGATCGCGGCCGGACGGTAAATGTCCGCAGACACGACCATGACCGACTTCTTCTTGCGCTCTTTAAGGAAGCGCGCCAGCTTACCGGCAGTGGTGGTTTTACCCGCGCCCTGCAGACCGGCCATCAGAATCACGGCTGGCGGAACGGCACTCAGGTTGAGGTCTTCGTTGGCCGCGCCCATCAGGCTTTCGAGTTCGGCCTGGACGATCTTCACGAACGCCTGGCCCGGCGTCAGGCTGCGCGACACCTCGGTGCCAACAGCGCGCTCCTTGACCGAATTGACGAAGTCCTTGACCACCGGCAGTGCGACGTCAGCTTCGAGCAACGCCATGCGCACTTCACGCAGGGTGTCTTTGATATTGTCCTCGGTCAGCTTGGCCTTGCCGGTGACATGGCGCAGCGTCTGCGAGAGACGGTCGGTTAAGTTTTCAAACATTGCGCGATCCTTTCAGGCCCTGTACGAACCGGGATAATGGCGGCCCAGACCGGAATCAACATGTGCTCGGCGAGCCTGCGGCGTGGGCAGGTCGCGGATTATAGCGAAGACTGCGGCCGGCGGACACCTCGCTGTCAGCTTGCGGAGTCTTTCGTGCCGTGCCGGTTCTATGCCAAACTCAGCGCCTTTCGGGCTCGCCTAACAGGATTTATGCTCCCCTTGTCACCCAGTTTGCTGACCACCCTCGCCGCCGCCCTGCTCTATGCCGCTGCGACCGTCTATCAAAGTACCCGCCTGGCCACCGGCGCCAAGGCGAACAAGCGCCTGCTGGTCAGCCTCGGCGTATTTGCCGTGCTCGCCCACGGCGCCAGCCTGCTTACTCATCTATTGACCCCGATCGGCCTCGGCCTGGACTTCTTCAGCGCGTCCAGCCTGATTGCCGCTGCGGTGATTGCCCTGACCCTGCTGGCCTGTTCGCGGATCCCGGTGGAAAACCTGCTGGTGCTGCTGTTCCCGCTCGGTGCGATCACGGTATTGCTGGCGCAGTTCGCGCCGACCGGCACAGTGCAGATCATCGACGAAGAGCCGGGCATTCTCGCGCACATTCTATTGTCGATCCTCGCCTACGGCATGTTCACCATCGCCGTGTTCCAGGCGTTGCTGCTGCTGGTTCAGGACCATCAGCTCAAGCACAAGCACCCGTCCGGACTGATCAAGAACTTCCCGCCCCTGCAAACCATGGAAAGCCTGCTGTTCGGCTTTCTCTGGGCCGGCTGGACGCTGCTGTCGCTGTCGCTGATTTCCGGTTGGCTGTTCGTTGAGAATCTGTTCGCCCAGCATCTGGTGCACAAGACCCTGCTGGCCTGTCTGGCATGGATCGTCTTCAGCGTGCTGCTGTGGGGTCGCAACCGACTGGGCTGGCGCGGCCACAAGGCGATTCGCTGGACCCTCGCTGGTTTCTGCCTGCTGATGCTGGCGTACTTCGGCAGCAAACTGGTTCGTGAATACATACTGCACATCTGACGGGCGGCATAAATGGACGGTTTGCCCATAGGGCCGATGCTCGCGGTATTTGTCCTGCTGATCTTATGGTCAGGGCTGTTTACCGCTGTCGAAATCGCGCAGCAGCACCTGCTCGCGCAACGGATCGCCTCGCGCGCCAGCGACAAGCCGCTGGCGAAGCTGAGCTTCCCGCTCGACAGCCTGATCCTCTGCAACACCCTGTGCCGCGCCCTCGCGGTGATCCTCGCGACGCTGCTGGCGATTTTTCTCTGCGAAGAAAATGGCCCGTGGGCGGCCTGCCTGGGCGCCGGTGGCATCCTGCTGGTGTTCGCCGATTATTTCCCGCGCACTTTGGCCCGGCGCTATCCCGACGCCGTGCTGGCGTTCGGCAATGCCCTGCTGGCCGTGCCGATGAAAATCGTCTACCCGTTCGCGTGGCTGTTCAGCCGGGTCAGCGCTTTGCTGCTGACCCCGTTCACGCGCAAGGCTCAGGTGGTGCAACAGAGCGAGGACGAGCTGCCGGCCGATCACGATGATGATCCCGAACATCCGGTCCGCGCCCACCCGGTGTCGGGCATTCATGCGCTGGACAACATCACGGTCAACGACATTCTGGTGCCGCGCAGCGATGTCGATGGCATCAACCTCGACGATTCGATCGAAGGGATCATCGAGCAACTGCGCGAGAACAAGCGCACGCGTCTGCCGGTGTTTCACAGTGACATCAATCAGGTCGAAGCGGTGCTCAACACTCGCCAGATCGGCCATTTGCTGAGCAACGGCGGATTGACCCGCGAGGCGCTGCTGGCCGCCAGCTACGAGCCCTACTTCGTCCCGGAAAGCACGCCGCTGCAATTGCAACTGCTGAACTTCCACAAACAGCAACGCCGTCTCGGCATGGTCGTGGACGAGTACGGTGAAGTGCTGGGCATCGTCACCCTTGAAGACATTCTCGAAGAAATCGTCGGCGAATTCGAAAGCGAGCACAGCCTCGACAATCCGCACATTCATCCCCAGGCCGACGGTCGAATGGTGATCGATGGCGCCGCGTCGATCCGCGACCTGAACAAGTGCCTGGGCTGGCACCTGCCGAGCGACGGGCCGAAGACCCTGAACGGCCTGGTCACCGAAGCGCTGGAAACCATTCCGGAAAGCGCGGTGTGCCTGAAGATCGGGCGTTATCGACTGGAAATCCTCGAGACCGAAGAGAACCGGGTGAGCAAGGTGCTGATCTGGCTGACCTCATCGGTGCCTGCTCTGGTGCCTGCTCGATAGAAGATCAAAAGATCGCAGCCTTCGGCAGCTCCTACCCTGCGATCTTTTGCGCTTGTTTGATCGTTAGCCCCCTTCCTATAATCGAGGCGCTTACCCAAGCGCCGTCGATCCCTGTGCTTACCCGGCACTGCCCGGATCCTGACTGTTTCCGCTGCAAACCGACGACTGTTCCTACTCGAAACAGCGCTCGCGCCCTACCCCACATCCCTGGGTGTTCCACCATAATAATTCGCTCCACTGGAGCTCATGACTGTCAGGGATCACCGCATGACGACCCATACCGCTTACAGCGAAACCGCGCCTGCCCAGCCGACCAATTCCGCCACCCGCGTGGCCACGGCAAGCTTTATCGGCACTGCTATCGAGTTCTACGACTTCTACGTTTACGCCACTGCTGCGGCGCTGGTGATCGGGCCGGTGTTCTTTCCGCAGACCTCCGGCACGGCGCAGATGCTTTCGGCGTTTCTCACTTTCGGCATTGCCTTCCTCGCCCGACCACTGGGTTCGGCACTGTTTGGCCACTTCGGCGACCGTATCGGCCGTAAATCGACGCTGGTCGCCTCGCTGCTGTTGATGGGCGTGTGCACCACCTTGATTGGCGTGCTACCGGGCTACGACAGCATTGGTGCCTGGGCGCCGATTCTGCTGTGCGTGCTGCGTTTCGGTCAGGGCCTGGGCCTTGGCGGCGAATGGGGCGGTGCGGCGCTACTGGCTACGGAGAACGCGCCGAAGGGCAAACGCGCGTGGTTCGGCATGTTCCCGCAGCTCGGGCCATCGATTGGTTTTCTTGCAGCCAACGGCCTGTTCCTGACCCTGGCGATGACGCTGGATGATGAACAGTTCCGCAGCTGGGGCTGGCGCATTCCGTTTCTGCTCAGCGCGGCGCTGGTGATGGTCGGCCTGTATGTGCGCCTCAAATTGCATGAAACGCCAGTGTTCGCCAATGCGATCGCCCGTCAGGAGCGAGTGAAAGTGCCGCTGGTCGAGTTGTTCAGCCAATACTGGGCGCCGACCTTGCTCGGTGCGGCGGCGATGGTGGTGTGCTATGCGCTGTTCTACATTTCGACGGTATTTTCCCTGAGCTACGGCGTGGCCACGCTGGGTTATAGCCGCGAAACGTTCTTGGGCCTGCTGTGCTTTGCCGTGTTGTTCATGGCCGCAGCGACGCCATTATCCGCTTGGGCCAGCGATCGTTACGGGCGCAAACCGGTGCTGATCATCGGTGGTGTGCTGGCGATTCTGTCCGGATTCCTGATGGAACCGTTGCTGACGCAGGGCTCGACCTGGGGCGTGGCGCTGTTTCTGTGCATCGAGTTGTTTTTGATGGGCGTGACATTCGCACCGATGGGCGCGCTGTTGCCTGAGCTGTTTCCGACCCACGTGCGTTATACCGGCGCTTCAGCGGCGTACAACCTGGGCGGCATCGTCGGGGCCTCGGCGGCGCCGTTCTTTGCGCAGAAACTGGTGGCGATGGGCGGGTTGAGCTATGTCGGCGGGTATGTGTCGGCGGCAGCGGTGTTGAGCCTGATCGCGGTGTTGTGTTTGAAGGAGACGCGCAATAACGATCTGAATCAGGTTGCCTGACAGAAGATCAAGAGCTTCGCGAGCAGGCTCGCTCCCACAGGGAAATGCATTCCAAATGTGGGAGCGAGCCTGCTCGCGAATGGATGCCGCGACCCGGTTTACAGCTCGACAACAACCGCCTGCGACGCACGGGTCGCCTTGGCGCGAGCAGCCTCGATCGACTCATCCCGCGCCAGCGCCACGCCCATGCGGCGCTGACCGTTCACTTCCGGCTTGCCGAACAGACGCAGCGCGGTATCCGGCTCGCTCAACGCAGCGCCCAGATTGGCGAATGCGGTCTGGGTCGACTGGCCTTCAACCAGAATCACTGCCGACGCCGACGGGCCGAACTGACGGATCAGCGGTACCGGCAGGCCGAGAATGGCGCGGGCATGCAGGGCGAACTGCGACAGGTCCTGAGAAATCAGCGTCACCAGCCCGGTGTCATGCGGCCGTGGCGAGACTTCGCTGAACCACACCTGGTCGCCCTTGATGAACAGCTCGACGCCGAACAGACCACGGCCACCCAGCGCTTCCGTCACAGCTTTGGCAACACGCTCGGATTCAGCCAGAGCAATCGGGCTCATGGCCTGCGGCTGCCAGGATTCCTGATAGTCACCCTTCTCCTGACGGTGACCGACCGGTGCGCAGAACGTGGTGCCGCCAATGTGGCGCACGGTCAGCAGGGTGATTTCGTAATCGAAATCGATGAAACCTTCGATGATCACCCGACCTTTGCCGGCGCGACCGCCCTCTTGCGCGTAATCCCAGGCTTTTTGCACATCATCGGCGCTGCGCAGCAGGCTCTGACCCTTGCCCGACGAACTCATTACCGGCTTGACCACGCAGGGGAAACCCAGGTCCTGAACGGCTTTGCTGTAGTCCTCGAAGGTGTCGGCAAAGTGGTACGGCGAAGTCGGCAGATCCAACTCTTCGGCAGCCAGACGACGAATACCTTCGCGGTTCATGGTCAGTTGCGCCGCACGCGCGGTCGGAATCACGGTGAAGCCTTCGGCTTCCAGCTCGACCAGCGTGGCGGTGGCGATGGCTTCGATTTCCGGCACGATGAAGTGCGGCTTCTCGGCTTCGATGACTGCACGCAGGGCGGCGCCGTCGAGCATGTTGATCACGTGGCTGCGATGGGCGACTTGCATGGCCGGCGCGTTGGCGTAGCGGTCGACGGCAACCACTTCAACGCCCAGGCGCTGCAGTTCGATTACCACTTCCTTGCCCAACTCACCACAGCCACACAGCAATACGCGGGTCGCGGTTGGCGACAATGGAGTTCCGATACGGGTCATCTCAGGTCCTCAAAGGAAGCGGATCATCGAGGAAAGCCACGCAAGTGCGCTTTCCATGGGGAGAAAGCGCGGCATTTTACATGAACCCGAGGGTTTGGCTTCAGCTGGCGACAGCCTGTTTGCGATCACGCCAGGCCATGATCAGCCAGACGGCGGTAACGCCGGCGAACTTCGAGGCCAGCGCGGTGATGATCACCAGCGGCGTCAAGGCGTCGATCATGCCGAAAAAGATGAAGGTATCCAGCGGAATGCTCAGCGCCGAACTGATCCATAGACGGTCGCGCAATGGCCGCTTGGTGATGCTGAACACCAGCCAGTCGATGCACTCGGAGATCGCGAACGCCGTGGCGCTGGCCAGCGCGATGGAAGGGTCGGAGGTGATGTAGGAAAGCACCAGCGCCGCCAGCATCGCCACGATCGCGCCGTGACCGAAGCGGGTTTGCACCATGTCGCGCAGCACGAACACCAGCCCGCCCCAGGCCGACCAGATGATGTCCAGGTGCGGTGCGGTGGAAAAGGCGAAGTTGATCAGCACGACGCTGCTGATGTAGGCGATGAGAAAGATCATGGGGGCGGCCTGTCGATTTGGCGCACAGGTTACTTGAGCGCTGGTATTGCGCCAATAGGTGCGGTGACAGGACCGACGTCTTCGCGAGCAGGCTCGCTCCCACATTTGAATGCATTTCAAAGTGGGAGCGAGCCTGCTCGCGAAAGCGGTGGTTCAGACGCCTGACTTCGCGGGAATCATCCAGACCAATCCACTCGCCTTCGCCCGTTCATGACACAACCCCAGCACCACGCGGCGCTCGTCATTGTTCATGCGGCCCCAGCGGGTGATCTCCGCGACCGTGCGCTGGCACCCGGTACAAACGTCATCTTCGTCCAGCGCGCAGATATTCACACACGGCGAGGCAACGGGTCGTTCAACAGTCGTCATTGTTCCTGCTCGACCAGATCGCGGGCGTAACGCTGCGAGTTATGCACATAGTGCGCGGCGCTGGCTTCGAGCATCTTTTTCTGCGCCTCGGTCAGTTCACGCACTACCTTGCCCGGCGAGCCCATCACCAGCGAACCGTCGGGAATTTCCTTGCCTTCGCCGATCAGGGAATTGGCGCCGATGATGCAGTTCTTGCCGATCTTCGCGCCATTGAGAATCACCGCGTTGATGCCGATCAGGCTGTAATCGCCGACCGTGCAGCCGTGGAGCATGGCGTTGTGGCCGATGGTCACGCCGGTACCGATGGTCAGTGGATAGCCCATGTCGGTGTGCATCACCGTGCCATCCTGCACGTTGCTGTTCTTGCCGATGAGGATCAGTTCGTTGTCGCCGCGCAATACGGCGTTGAACCAGACGTTGGCGCCCTCTTCCAGGCGGACCTTGCCCACCAGTACGGCATTGGGCGCGACCCAGCTCTGTGGATGGGTTTCGACACGGGCGTCGCCCAGGCGGTATTTCATTTTGTTTTCCTCGGGCTCACGGCCGTTCGAACGACGGCTCAGGTATCGATAAAACTTTTCGGCGGTCGGTGCAGGCTGATTTTGGCGTCATAGAGCAGGTTGATCAACTCGACGATCATGATCGCCGTCAGGCCCCAGATCTTGTACTCGCCGTAGCGATAGCTCGGCACGTACCAGCTGCGGCCCTGATAGTCGATGCGATGGGTATGCTCGCGCGGGTCCTTGCGGAAGAATTCCAGCGGTACGCTGAAGACGGCGGCGATCTCGGCATCGTTGGGCTGGTATTCGACAAAGTCGGGAATCACCCCGACATACGGCGTTACCTTGATGCCGTGCAGGGAAATCAGCGGACTCAGCGGGCCGATGACTTCGACCAGACCCGGCGGCAGGCCGATTTCTTCTTCGGCTTCGCGCAGCGCGGTGAAGATCAGGTCCGGGTCTTCCGGGTCGCGGCGCCCTCCGGGGAAGGCGACCTCGCCGCCGTGGGTCGAAAGCCCGCTGGCACGCAGGGTCAGGACCAGTTCCGGTTCGTCACTGCGGGTGATCGGCACCAGCACGGCGGCTTCGGGGAAACGTGCGTCGGTCTCCAGCGTGCGCGGTGTGTGGTTGCTTACCCTATGCAGTAGCTCGTCCAGCATGAGTGTTCTCGATCGGTGCCTTGCTCCGCATCATGCACCAATCAAAGCGAGCGCCCAAGCCCCCGAAACCCGTCGTGTCGCGAAACGACAACTTGCCGACCGGCCCCGCTGCACGCCAAGATAGGCGCAGCATTCAGGAACCCGAGCATGAAATTTTGCAGCCACTGCGGTAACCCGGTCACCCAGCGCATTCCCGAAGGCGACTCGCGGCTGCGATTTGTCTGCGACAGCTGTCAGACCATTCACTACCAGAATCCCAATATCGTCGCCGGGTGCGTACCGACCTGGGGGACGAAAGTGCTGCTCTGCCGCCGCGCCATCGAGCCGCGTCTCGGTTACTGGACGCTGCCCGCCGGTTTCATGGAAAACGGCGAGACCATCGAGCAGGCCGCCATCCGCGAAACCGCCGAGGAAGCCTGCGCCCGGGTACGCAACCTGAGCATCTACACGCTGATCGATGTGCCGCACATCAGCCAGGTGCATGTGTTCTTCCGCGCCGAACTGGCCGATCTGCAATACGCGGCCGGGCCGGAAAGCCTTGAAGTGCAGCTGTTCGAAGAAGCCGACATTCCCTGGGACGAGCTGGCTTTCCGCACGGTCGGGCGTACTCTGGAATGCTTCTTTGCTGATCGGCGCAGCGAGATTTACCCGGTGCGTTCGGAGTCGATTCCGCCACTGGTGCAGCCGGCGATCACTTGAGCTTCGCGGCACCCTGCCGATAACCACACCTGCATCTATCACTATGTGTCTGCGTCATTCTTGGGGAATCGTTTCAATGCGTTGGTTGCTTGCCCTGTTGTGCCTGTCGTTCGTCAGCGTTTCGCAAGCGTCATTCGTGACCACCGTGACGCCCTCGAACACTCCACTGATCGAAAAAGTCCTGGTACTGAAATCGGCCCACCAACTGCAGTTGATTGCCGACGGCAAGTCCCTGAAGACCTATCGCATTTCCTTGGGCAAGGGCGCGAAGAAAGGCCCGAAACTGATCGAGGGCGACAAACGCACACCCGAAGGTTTCTATTGGATCGACTGGCGCAAGACCAGCGAGAAATTCAACCTGTCGATGCACATCTCCTACCCGAACATCAGCGATGCCGCCCGCGCACGTCGTGAAGGCGTCGAGCCTGGCGGGATGATCATGATCCACGGCACCCCGGACTCGGCAGACAACCCGGAGCAGTTGTTCCATACCCTCGACTGGACCGACGGCTGCATCGCCATGCGCAACGTCGACATGCGTGAAGTTTGGAATCTGGTACCGGACGGCACGATGATCGAGATTCGTCCGTAACCTCGACCGCTGGTCACCGCAAAAAAAATAAATCAAAAGATCGCAGCCTGCGACGGCGCCTACAGGGGTGATACCACTCTCAACTGTAGAAGCTGTCGCAGGCTGCGATCTTTTGCTTTTTATAGGCCATCACTAATACCACTTTAAACACTGCCCCCTGAAAACCGCCAATCCATTGGGTCATACGCCGGTTCATCGCGTTGACATGGTATTCAAGTGGTATTAGCTTCCGTTGCACAAGCGAGCCACAACAATCCTATACTCGCGACGGAAACGACCTACATGAACGACCTCCAGCCCCTACGTCCCGACGATTCCCAGCCGACGCCGCTGTACTTGCAACTGGCGCGCAATCTGGAAGCGGCGATTCATGCCGGGCAGTGGAAGGCCGAACAGGCGATGCCGTCCGAGCGCAATCTCAGCGACCAGCTCGGCATCTCCCGGGTCACCGCACGCAAGGCGCTGGAAGTCTTGCTCGAGCAAGGCCTGATCCGCCGCCTGCAAGGCTCGGGCACCTTCATCACCCCACGCCTGGAACAACCTCTGTCGCGTCTTTCCGGCTTCAGCGAAATGCTGCGCCTGAAAGGTTTCGTGCCGAGTTCGAAATGGCTGGAGCGGGAGATCACCCTCCCAACCCACGAAGAACTGATCCGCCTCAGCCTGTCGCCGAATGACAAGGTGGCGCGCATGAAGCGCCTGCGCAAAGCCGATGACACGGTCATGGCGATCGAAATGAGCACCCTGCCCGCGTCGATCATGCCCAGGCCGCAAGCGGTGGGCGATTCGCTGTACGAATACCTCGACGGCATCGGCAAACCGATCGTCCGCGCCCTTCAGCACATCCAGGCAATCAACGCCTCGGACGAATTCGCCGCACTGGTCGGCATCGCCCCCGGCACCGCCATGCTGCTGATGACCCGGGTCGGCTATCTGGAAGACAACACACCGATCGAAGTCACCGACACCTATTGCCGCAATGACTACTACGACTTTGTTGCAGAGCTTCGTAGATAAAGAGCTTCGTAGATAAAGAGCCGCGTCGCTGAGCGCGGCCCCAAGCGAGAACGAAAATGTCCGAAGACAACATCCTCACCGCCAGCGGCTGGGTTCGCGGCCGGCTGATTCACGAACACGGCAAGATCGTGTCGATCGAAGGCGTGCCCTGCGATCCGGCGGCTAACGATCTGCCCTATCTGCTGCCGGGCTTCATCGACCTGCATGTGCATGGCGGCGGCGGCAAAGACATCATGGAAGGCGCCGACGCCTTCGAAACCATCAGCAAAACCCACGTGCGCTTTGGCACCACCTCGCTGTTGGCCACGACCATGACCGCGCCGAGTGCGGAGATTTCCAGCGTCTTGAAAGAGGTAGGAGAATTCTGCGAACAGCGTCCGAAAGGCGCCGCGCGAGTGCTTGGCGTGCACCTTGAAGGCCCGTACATCAATCCGGGAAAACTCGGCGCTCAACCGAACTTCGCCCACACCGCGTTGATGGCCGAAGTCGAAGAATATCTGGCGCTGGCGCCGATCCGCGTCATCACCATCGCCCCGGAAATCGCCGGCCACGATGCATTGATTCGCGAGCTGAGCCGCCGTGGCATCCGCATGCAGATCGGCCACACCCTCGGCAGCTACGAGGAAGGCGTCGCCGCATTGGCTGCCGGTGCCAGCAGTTTCACCCACCTCTACAACGCCATGAGCCCGCTGCATCACCGCGAGCCGGGAATCGTCGGCGCGGCACTGGCGCACGCCAAATACGCCGAGCTGATTCCCGATCTGCTGCACGTGCACCCCGGCGCCATCCGCGTGGCCCTGCGTTCGATCCCGTGCCTGTATTGCGTCACCGATTCGACCGCCGCCGCCGGCATGCCCGACGGTGAATACAAGCTTGGCAGCCACACCGTGACCAAATGCCTGGGCGGCGTGCGTCTGCCCGACGGCACGCTGGCCGGCAGCACCCTGACCATGGATCAGGCCCTGCGCAATCTGGTGAAGATCGGTTTGCCGATCGCCGAAGCCTCGCAGCGTCTGTCGCAATTTCCCGCCGACTATCTCGGCATCACCGAACGCGGGCGCCTTGCCCCCGGCGCCTGGGCCGACTGCGTGCGGCTCGATCGCTCACTCACACTGACCGCCGTCATGGTCGAAGGAGAAGACATTGACTTCAAAAATGCTTGAAGAGGCGCTGTCCTCGTTCGAGGCCGTGCAAGCCCAACTGCAACAGCTCGACGCGCCGATGATCGAGATCGCCGGGCGCCTGCGCCGCCAGCCGCCGCAAGTGGCGATGACCGTCGCCCGTGGCAGCTCCGACCACGCGGCGAGCTACTTCGCCTACCTGACCATGCAGCAACTGGGCGTGCCGGTGGCCTCGTTGCCGATGTCGGTGGTGACCATGCAGCAGGCGCCGCTGAAAGTCAGCGGTCAGGTCGCGTTCGCGTTTTCGCAGTCGGGGCAGAGCCCGGATCTGGTCAACAGCCTGCGCCTGTTGCGCAAGCGTGGCGCGCTGAGCGTGTCGATGGTTAACGCTGCCGATTCGCCACTGGAAGCGGCCTGTGAATTCAGCCTGCCGCTGCTCGCCGGCACGGAAAGCAGCGTCGCCGCGACCAAGAGTTTTATCGCCACCCTCAGCGCCAGCGCGCGTTTGATCGCGCACTGGAAAGAGGACAGCGAATTGCTGCAAGCCCACGATGCGCTGCCAGAAGGCCTGCGCGAAGCGGCTAAACAGGACTGGAGCGTGGCCATCGAAGCCCTGCGCGATTGCGAGCGCCTGATGGTGATCGGCCGTGGCGCCGGTTTCGCGATTGCTCAGGAAGCGGCGCTGAAGTTCAAGGAAACCTCGGCGATTCAGGCCGAAGCGTTCAGCAGTGCCGAAGTCCGTCACGGCCCGATGGCACTGATCGACGAACACTATCCGCTGCTGGTTTTCGCCCCGCGCGGCGCCGAGCAGGCCGGCCTGCTGAGCCTCGCGGCAGAGATGCGTCAACGCGGCGCCCGGGTCTTGCTCGCCGCGCCAGATGACGTGAACGAGCGCGACCTGACCTTGACACGCGCCGAACACCCGGCCCTCGACCCGATTCTGGCGATCCAGAGTTTCTACGTGATGGCCGCAGGCCTGGCCGTGGCGCGGGGCATGGACCCGGATCAGCCGCGCCATTTGAGCAAAGTGACCCGCACGCACTGATAGCCGTTGACGGATGTACTCCCTGTAGGAGCTGCCGAAGGCTGCGATCTTTTGTTTTTTTCACGTAGCGAAAAAACAAGATCAAAAGATCGCAGCCTTCGGCAGCTCCTACAGGGGACATCGAACCGAGATTCAACTGATGAGACCCAGCCATGCCCGACAACAATAAAGAGCTGACCCTCAGCGCCCCGCTCAGCGGCCCGGTGCTGACGCTCGCCAACGTCCCGGACGCGGTGTTCGCCAGTGGCGCGATGGGCGACGGCATCGCCATCGACCCGCTCAACGACACGCTGTATTCGCCCTGCGCCGGCGTGGTCATCCACGTCGCGCGCAGCAGCCATGCGGTGACCGTGCGCGCCGACAACGGCGCGGAAATCCTCCTGCATCTGGGTCTCGACACCGTTGAATTGAACGGTGAAGGTTTCGCCATGCTGGTCAAGGAAAGCGATCGCGTCAGCCTCGGTCAGCCGCTGCTGCGCTATGACCTGGACAAGGTCGGCCAGCACTGCAAAAGCCTGGTCAGCCTGTTGATCCTGACCAACAGCGCGGATTTTCAGGTGCGGCCGATCACCCTCAAAACAGTGAAAGTCGGCGAGCCGCTGCTGCACATCATCGCGCGCAATGTGGTGGCGGCGAATACCGATACAAGCGGCGGGCCTGAGGTTCGTGGCCAAGTGCGGGTCGCTCATCGCGGCGGCTTGCATGCGCGCCCCGCTGCGCTGATCCGTCAGACCGCCCAGGGTTTCAGCAGCCATTCACAGCTGCACTTCAACGGTAAATCGGCGCCGTGCAACAGCCTGATCGGTTTGATGGGGCTGGCGATTGGTGAGCAGGATGAGGTGCAGGTCAGTTGTCAGGGACCGGACGCCGATGCCGCATTGCAAGCTCTGCTCAGCGCATTGGCCACGGCGCTGCCGGACGATCATCACGCGCAAGCGCCGACCACCACAGCCGCGCTGAAACGCCCGGCCGAGGCTGGCGTGTTGCACGGTGTCTGCGCGGCGCCGGGGCTGGTCGCCGGGCCGCTGTTTCGCTTGAACGCGATCACCTTGCCGGCGGATGCGGGCAACCACGATCCGGTGCAACAGCAGCCGATTCTTGAAACGGCATTGAACGCGGTGCGCAGCGAAATCGCCGCCACCCTCGCCCAGGCGAAAAAGCACAGGAACGCCGACGAAGAAGCGATCTTCGCCGCACACATGGCGCTGCTCGAAGACCCGGCCCTGCTCGACGCCGCGCAGCAATTCATCGCGCAAGGCACCGCAGCGACGCACGCCTGGAGTCAGTCGATCGACACCCAGTGCGACATGCTGCAAGGCACCGGCAGTCCGCTGCTGGCCGAACGTGCCAACGATTTGCGCGACCTCAAGCAGCGCGTCCTGCGCGCTCTGCTCGGCGAGGTCTGGCAATACCAGGTTCCGGCCGGAGCCATCGTTGCCGCCCACGAACTGACGCCGTCGGATCTGCTGCAACTCAGTGCGCAAGGTGTCGCCGGGTTGTGCATGGCAGAAGGTGGCGCGACCTCGCACGTCGCGATACTGGCACGCGGCAAAGGTCTGCCGTGCCTCGTCGCTTTGGGCGCGCAATTGCTTGAGCAGCCGCAGGATCAGGCCGTGGTGCTCGACGCCGACGGCGGGCGCCTCGAATTGACGCCAAACGCCGAGCGCCTGAGCGAAGTGCAAGAGGCACAAATCGAGCGCCGGCAGCGCCGCGACAGCCAACAGGCCAAAGCCCATTTGCCCGCTGAAACGCGCAATGGCGTGCACATCGAAGTGGTCGCCAATGTCGCCTCAAGCAACGAAGCGGCAGACGCTTTTGCCAACGGTGCCGATGGCGTCGGCCTGTTGCGCACCGAGTTTCTCTTCGTCGATCGCCAGACGGCACCCGACGTCGAAGAACAGCGCAGCGCCTATCAAGCGGTGATTGATGCCATGGGCGACAAGTCGGTGATCATCCGCACCATAGACGTCGGTGGCGACAAGCAACTCGACTACCTGCCGCTGCCCGCCGAGGCCAACCCGGTGCTCGGATTGCGCGGCATTCGTCTGGCGCAGGCGCGCCCGGAAATTCTCGATCAGCAACTGCGCGCGCTGTTGCAGGTCACGCCGTTGCCGCGTTGCCGGATTCTGTTGCCGATGGTCACCGAGGTCGACGAGCTGCTGCACATCCGCCAGCGCGTTGATGCCTTGTGCCTTGAGCAGGGGATTACCGAGCGCCCGGAGATCGGCGTGATGATCGAAGTCCCCGCCGCCGCGCTGCAAGCCGAGCAACTGGCCGAACACGCCGACTTCCTCTCGATCGGCACCAACGATCTGTCGCAATACACCCTGGCCATGGACCGCGACCACGCCGGGCTGGCGGCGCGGGTCGATGCCCTGCACCCGGCGTTGCTGCGCCTGATCGCCATGACCTGCGAGGGTGCGGCGGTACACAAGCGCTGGGTTGGTGTCTGCGGCGCCCTCGCCTCCGACCCGTTGGCGACGCCGGTGCTGATCGGCCTGGGCGTCACTGAACTGTCGGTGAGCCCGGTGCAGATCGGTGAAATCAAGGACCGCGTGCGTCAGCTGCATGAAGCCGAATGTCAACGCCTGAGCCGCGACCTGCTCAAGCTGGCCAGCGCCGCTGCCGTTCGCCACGCCTGTCATCAACATTGGCCTCTGCGCTAACAAAAACAAAAAGGACAAACGCCATGTACCAACTCTTCATCGAAGGCCTGCAACGCCTGGGCCGCGCGCTGATGCTGCCGATCGCGATCCTGCCGATTGCCGGCCTGCTGCTGCGCCTGGGCGACACGGACCTGTTGAACATCGCGATCATTCACGATGCCGGGCAAGTGATCTTCGCCAACCTGGCGATGATCTTTGCCATCGGCATCGCCGTCGGTTTCGCCAAAGACAACAACGGCACCGCCGGCCTGGCCGGGGTGATCGGTTATCTGGTGATGATCTCCACGCTCAAGGTGCTCGATGCGAGCATCAACATGGGCATGCTCGCCGGGATCGTCAGCGGCCTGATGGCCGGTGCGCTGTACAACCGTTTCAAGGACATCAAGCTGCCGGAGTACCTGGCGTTCTTCGGTGGCCGGCGTTTCGTGCCGATTGTCACCGGTTTTGCAGCGGTGGCGCTGGGCGTGCTGTTCGGCTATATCTGGCCGCCGATCCAGCAGGGCATCAACGCGTTCGGCGCGCTGATGATGGAAAGCGGCAGCATCGGCGCCTTCGTCTTCGGCGTGTTCAACCGCCTGCTGATCGTCACTGGCCTGCACCACATCCTTAACAACATGGCGTGGTTCGTCTTCGGCAACTTCACCGACCCGACCACTGGGGCATTGGTGACCGGCGATCTGTCGCGTTATTTCGCCGGCGATCCGAAGGGTGGGCAGTTCATGACCGGCATGTTCCCGATGATGATCTTCGGCCTGCCCGCCGCGTGCCTGGCGATGTATCGCAACGCGTTGCCGGAGCGGCGCAAGGTGATGGGCGGGATCTTCCTGTCGATGGCGCTGACCTCGTTTCTGACCGGTGTGACCGAGCCGATCGAATTCGCCTTCATGTTTCTCGCGCCGTTGCTGTTCCTTCTGCACGCGCTGCTGACCGGGCTGTCGATGGCGATCACCAACGCCCTGAACATTCATCTGGGCTTCACCTTTTCCGGTGGTTTCATCGACATGATTCTCGGCTGGGGCAAGTCGACCAATGGCTGGCTGGTGGTGCCGGTCGGGCTGGCTTACGCGGTTATTTATTATCTGGTTTTCGACTTCTGTATTCGCCGCTTCAACCTGAAGACGCCGGGGCGCGAAGACGTCGCCAGCGCCGAAAAAGCCGTGCTCTCGGAAACCGAACGCGCCAGTGCGTATATCAAAGCCTTGGGCGGCGCCGAGAATCTGCTCACCGTCGGCGCGTGCACGACCCGACTGCGCCTGGAGATGGTCGACCGCAACAAGGCCTCGGATGCCGAGCTGAAAGCGCTGGGCGCAATGGCGGTGGTGCGCCCGGGCAAGGGCGGCAGCTTGCAGGTCGTGGTCGGGCCGTTGGCTGACAGCATTGCCGATGAGATTCGCTTGGCCATGCCTGCCCTGGGCCGTACAACTTTGGCAGAAACCGTAGTAGTTGCCGATGAGCCGACGACTGTCGCGCTTACCCGCAACGAGGCGCAGCAATGGCTGAATGCGCTGGGCGGTCGCGACAATGTGCTGCAACTCGATTGCATCGCCATGACCCGTATTCGCCTGCAACTGGCCGATGCCAAGGCGCCGTCCGAGGCGCAGCTCAAAGCGCTCGGCTGCCTGGGTGTCAGCCGGTTGGACGGTGGCGTCTGGCATTTGCTGGTGGGGGACAAGGCCGCGAGTTTGAGTGGCGCGATCGAGGCGTTGCTGAGTCGCGGGGAGATCCGCGCGCAGGTTTGATCTGCGCGGGTGGCGGGAGGGCTGGAGCGGGCGCCGAAAATACGGCACGCGCACGATACATGAATACCACCCTCCTCCACGCCCTGCTCGCCATGCTGGCCCTTCATCCCCAGCATGGAAATCGTGCCCATGAGCACCCCCAACGCACCCACACCCGATGAGCTCAAAAACGATCTCAACCAGATCGGTCGTCTTCTCTTCAACACCGAAACCCCGCTGTTGCCCGAGCACAAACCGAGTACCGAGCAGGCTCATCTCAAACGCCTCGAAGAGCAGCTGAAAACCTATCGCGACGGCTATCTGCAACGCAGCCGCGCGCTCTATCAGGCGCTGGCAACCAGCGACCTGCAGAGCGAGGCAGGCAAGCAACTGATCGCCACGCTGAAGGTGCGCCTCAACACGCAACTGATCAACATGGATCTGCGTGACGAGATCAACGGCAAAGCGGCAAAAACCTTCCTCAAATACGACGCCGGCTTCACTGCGCTTGAGTACGAAGCGCAACAGGCCGTCACCGATCGCCTGCTGCACCCACAGGCCGGCGAGCTGATACAGAAACTGGCACTCGGCCCGCTGTTGCGTCCGGCCATGTATGCGTTGCAGTTCACTTATCAGCAAACCACTGTCGAGCTGGCCGGGGCCTTTGTTGTGACGCAAAAAGACACCCCGAAAGTCAGCGATCTGTTGACCGACCAGAACGCTGGCTTCGTCGTGTTGTTCACACCGGCCAGGGGCCTGGAGTTGTTCAATTCCCTGGCTGATCTCGACGCCCATCTGCTCAAGACCATGCAGCACAGCATTAGCCGTGGCGAATTGATGCAGCTGCTGCCCAGCCGCTACCACGATGTCGGTACAGCGGGAATCTGGCCATTGCAGCTGGCGCCCATCGACAGCAAACCGCTGTTCGAACACATCTACGATGCCTTGATCGAAAAGCGCACCCAGGATATCGAACATGCATTGAGTTTCGCCGCCAATCCGCAGCAGGATGCCGCTGTACTGATCGCCGAGCTGGAGCGCGCCATCGGCGCTGCGCTGCCGGATCTCACCCCGCGCCTGGCACTTCAGGCACAAACCCTGTTCGAGCGGCATTTGCGCAACAGCGCCCCGGACTGGTACCGCAGCGCCGACGCCGCCAAGCGGGCCGAGCTGGCGTTGCACCTGGGCAACTACAATCAGGCCCGGCAAAACCTGCTTGACCTGATGGGTCCGGCGGTCAGCCTGATGGCCGTGGCCCGCCACCAATGGCTGGAACGGCTGAGTGATGATCTGCAAATCGACGACCTGGAACCGGACAAGCTGCAGATCATTACGGATCGGCAGGTCCCCGGATTCGGCGCTTATGTGCACAAGAGCAATTTGCTCGAGCTGACCTTGCGCGGCCCGCACACCGGCGATGAGTTACCAGGCTCGGCGTTTCTCAGCCACACCCGGCTGACTTACAACGACCTGCCGTTATCCGACGAGTACGCGGACGTAACGCCCGCCTGGGTGATCAAGCAGGCACTGGAGCTGGAACCGCGCGTCGACTTCGCACGCTTGCAAACGCAGATGCAGGCGAGATCCGCGATCAAACCTGCGATCGAGCAGATGCTCGATCAGCGCATCGTCGCGCTCGCCCATGCCGCAGCGCTGCAAGGGCACCTGCTCGACGGCGATCTGCAAATGCTCCAGCGCCTGCGTAACGGCAGCGATCCACAGCTGCGCGCCGCCACCCTGTCTTTGCACGGCGCCCAGCTGCAGGATCTTTGGGTGCTGCGTCAGACCGACGAATCCGGTGCGATCCGCCGCCTGCTGCTCTGCACACCGCAGGCGCCCCGTGAACGCCAGTTCGAGGCGTTCGACAGCGAGCGCCAATTGCAGACCCATCTCTTGGGTTGGGCCAAGCAGAATGACGCCGCCGAAAGCATGGCCGGCTATCTGATCAGCCGCGCGCCGATGCGCTTTCGTTCGACCCTGCGCAAGGTGTTGTCGGGGCTGAGCCTCAAGCCGGAAGCAGCAGAGCACCAGAAAGTCACGTTCGACCACCTGGGCAACCATCTCGATTGCCTCAAAGCGATGGCTGAACACATGCTCGCCACACGCATCGACGACTACGATTTCAGCACCCCGGTGTGGTATCGCTCGACCACTGCGGCCAATCGCCGAAAACTCTCGACCCTGAGCGACGACGCTGAGGGCGCTTTGCGCGCGTTCAATCAGCATCCGCTGTCGGGCGGACGTTTTCAGGCGTTTGACGATTTCGTGCATGCGCAAGCGAAGATCAGCCTGAACCGCTTGCTCAAACGCCCTGCCAATGACGTCGATCCGGACACCGTCTGGGCCTATTCGCCAAAGTCGATCGTGCCCTCATGGACGCCGAAACCGCTGACCTATACCCGGCTGTATCGCGACGGCTATGCCGACGGCGTCGGTTTTCTCGACCAGAAATTCTCACGCTCGGCGCGCTTCAAAGGTCCGCCAGGCGTCGATATCAGTAGCCTGACCGCGCAGAACGTAGCCCGCTCGGTCACGGGGGTCTGGATCGGCAAACGCTATACCGACAAAGTCAAAAACGAGCTGCAGGATTCGAAAAGCGAAGGCTACGCGTTCCGACGCAACGCGACGCTGGCCATCACTCAGCGCCAGATGCAAAGCGCCGCGCTGGAATGCCAGCTGCAAGGACATATCGCCAGCAGCGACCTGCAATGGCTGCAGCAAAGCATCAGCAGCATGGATCAAACGTCGGGGCAGACCCGGACGAAATACCCGATCCACCGGTTGATGATCGACGGCGAATGGGTGATCGATGCCTGGTTGTTCAGCCATGGCGGCGATCCGGTCCTGCTGTATACGCCGGACGCACCGGACGGCGTGCGTTTTCGCGAAGCGCGCCTGTTCAATTACCTGCTGCTGCAGTCCGGCATGATCGAATACCTGACCCAGCGGGTGGGTGTCAGTGCCCAGACCCGGGTGCGCACGTACCTGGAAAACATCCGCAAGAAACTGCCCAAAGACCTCAACAGAACCAGCCCCAGCCCCGCCCGTTATGACTCGATGCGCCCGGCCGACGCCGTCAGCGACCTGCGTACCGCGCTCTACGACATGAAGTTGCAACGGCGGATCGACGACGTCCATGCCACGACCACCAGTCGTACCGAAATGATCGCCGGCCTGATCTGGACGAGCGTCGAATGGGTCGCTGCCATCGCCACCGCGCCGTTCCCGCTGTTGAGCCTGAGCACCGGCCTGTTGCTGGCCTTCAAGGACGCGATGCTCGCCCTGCATGCCTATCGTCAGGGAAATAACAACGAAGCGTTCCGGCACTTGCTCGGTTATCTGTTCAACAGTGCTGGCGCGGTGCTGACGGATCTGCGTCCGGCGCTGCGTTCACTCAAGCCCGTCCGGCGCCCGTTGCGTCGGGCTGTCACCACCGTTGGCGACGAGCAAGAGGATCTTCTGCCATTGATCGATCAGATGGCGACCGAACCGGTCCGGGACGATATGCATGCCGTCGTTTTCAGAGGGCAGTCGTATTACGCCAGCACTACCCCGGACGCACTCGGCCGTTATTTGCTCTACCGCCCGGATCCGAATGGCTCCGGACTGCTTTCGACCGGCATTCTGACCGTGCGCAACTCCGACGGAGTGATGGTGCGCAGCGGCCTGTCCGGCGGTGCACCAAAATACGAAGCCGTGCCCGAGACACCCGGCCCGCATAAAGACTATGGAGTGGCGATCAAGTACCGGGAGCGCGTCGAAACATTGCTGGATCCGCAGTCGCGAAGACGAATGCTCCAGCTGGGCGAGCACTACATGGGCGTCTCACCACAGGTCATCCTGGTCAACGTGGTCGACAAAATGGCCAACATGCGCCAAGCCTATCTGCAACAGGTGGAAAAACTCACCACGGACGCCACGCGCCATTTTGCCCAACTCGCACCGCTGCCCGCTCGCGCCGAAGTGCCGGCGGTTGCCGCCAATACCTCATTCGCACAGTTGATCGCCAGTGATGCATTCGCCGCAAAGAATCTGGTCATCGGTGCACAGCCCGGCTCCCTCGCCAGCAAACAGGCTCTGATCGAAAATCTCGACGTCCTCTTGGAGAACGGCTACAAGCACCTTTTCCTCGAATACCTGCCGGGAGACGTGTTTCATCTCAAACTGGAAAAGTTCAACAAGGGCGAATCCTGGTACCACATCAAGAAACATCTGAAGGCGCTCGATAAAGCCATGGGCCATGAGCCTGACGCGCCTTTCTCTTACCTGGCGCTGGTGCGCAAGGCGCGGGAAAAAGGCATGAGTATCCATGCGCTGGACGGCTCGACCAGTTATCAACTCGAAGGGATCATGGTGATGTCCGAGGTCTCGCCTTTGACCCCGCGAAACAATCGCATCAGAAACTTCTATTCGCACAAGGCGCTTGCCACCGATATGGCCGAGATCGGCGAAGAGCGCTGGATTGCCCTGACCGAGCAGTCGCGCATGACCACGTTCGACAACACCCCGGGCCTGGCCGACCTCCACGAGGCCGTTGCCGTGCGTATTGAAGACATCGACTTGTACCAACCCGCACGCATAAGCAGGGACGCGCCCGGTGCCATCGCGGGAGACGCGACAGCGCAAGGTGATTACCTCCTACAGATGCCGAGTGCCTACAAGGCACCTCTACCTGTCTCCAAGCCGCCCGCCGCAGCTAGCGCCGTTGAACATTTCAGCGAGTTCGATATTGCTTCGCCACTGCGCGACGATATTGCTGAAATGTTGCATAAGCCCTACTCCATGGATTCCCATTACACCCCGACAGTAGCCAGTGAAAGAACGGCCTACGAGGCTTTCCTTGCCCAACGCAAACGTCTGGAAAAAACCGCCAGGGACGCTTTTACCGACTACGTCCCACCCGATGCGCCGATCCTGCCGGTGCTCGCCTCCGACTGCACATTCGAAGCTTTTTTACGGCAATTGACCGACGGCCGTCTGAATCTGCTGATCGGCGAAGCCCACGTCGATGTAGCGAGCAAAGCGCTGCTGAAAAAGCACATGAAAGCCCTTAAGCAAGCCGGTTATGACACGTTGTACGTCGAGCACCTGCTCACCGACCTGCACCAGGCCGATCTCGACACTTTTCTGCGTACCCAGCGCATGCCCGACAGGCTCAAGGCTTATCTGCATCGTCAGGATCAAGGGCAGATGCCGAATTACACAGGGAACGATACGTACACGGCGGTCTGTCAGGCGGCGGCCAAATATAACATTCGCATCAGAGCCCTAGATTGCACGGCGTCCTATCACCTCAAGGGCGTGTATGACGAACACGTCTCGCGAAACGAGATGTTCAGCTATTTTGCAACCCAAGTGATCGAGGCTGATCAATTGGCCAACGGGCCGCATAAATGGGTGGCCTTCATCGGCAGTGCGCATACCAATTACAACCTCGGTGTGCCAGGTCTGGCCGATACACTGTCCGCCGTCAGCCTGCACGTGCGCGACACAGCCCCTGAACTGGCCCGGAATATTCACCGTGGGTCGTGGGAATTTGTCAGCGGCAAGCACGAGGCCAACGTCAGGGCTTTGAGCAGCGATTTTGTGATGGAGGTGGCCGTCCCCGGAACGAAAAAGCCTGCTGCGACACCTTCTGTCAGTCGCAGCAAACTGACCGAACCCGGAAACTTCCTTATAGAAAATGCAGACACCCGCAACGCCAGCGTGGTGCATAAATCCAGGTCCGGCGAGATCGTTGAGACGCCGATTCAGATCAATGACAAGGGTCTGTTCTTCGTTGATCGCTGGGAGAAAAAAGATCAGACCTTCACCTACCTGCGCACGTTGATCGACATGCTCGTCACAGACGTGAAGCTGACACAGGTGACGTGACGCCCGGGCGATTGCACGTTGTGGAAAGCCACTGGGCTTGACGGCCCAGTGGTTTTTTCATGCCTGAGGATCCACCCGATCCAGCGCACGGTTCACCGCCAGCTCAGCGAGCATGATGATCTGCTGAATCGCCAGCGCCGTATTGCGCTGCGGTCGCCCCAACTGATCAGCGAAATCACTGGCCAGGGTGTTGGCTGAAGCGAGGGATTCACAGGCATGGGCGAGCAGGGTTTCGGTATCGATTTCCGGCTGGATGAGGAACATGGTGCTGGGCGGGTGCGCCTTGTCAGGTTGCGGGCACAGGTAAAAATCCAGAGCCCGCTTGATCGCTTCGCGGTTTTTCGCGAGGTCGTCGGCGCGGATGGTTTGTTCGAGGGGGGTGGGTTCGTATGGTGGATCGGGAACGATTTTATCCACAATGCTTCTCCTGCTGATGCTGATGGACAGCCATCGATCGCCGGATCTCACGCGGCGAATAGGTGGCAGCTATGTGCGAGGTGAGATCCACCGGAGCAGGCAACCGGCCAGACCGAAGTCTGCCCGCACACAGCCGCCATAAAGCAGGCAGCAGATTGAGCTGGCGCCAATTATCGTGGTGCTGGCGCCAGTTGCAAGCTATCCGGGGATCTCACTCCCGATCGCTGATTCGCAGCGACGGGAAAAGACTAGAGATCGCACGTCCGACGGACAACCTGAAAACCTTGTGGGAAGGTTCTGCGAACTCAGATACCGCTTTAAACACACTCCAGATCGCCACCCTCACCCTAGCCCTCTCCCAGAGGGAGAGGGGACTGACCGAGTTGTTCAGGCGAGGTACGCCGACGTGAAAGTCCGAGTTGAACTCAGGATTTGCAAACCACACAAAATCGGCCCCCTCTCCCTCGGGAGAGGGCTGGGGTGAGGGGCAGCAACAACACAAATCAAAAGCCGGACACACACGCTTTTCACCACTCAATAGGCCGAGTGTCAGCTCGCCTGCTCTTGATCTTGATCCACCGGCGACGTCGGAAGGCTGAGTGGAGGGATTGATCCGGGCGTGGGAGCGTAGCGACCGTTCGACGAAGTCGAACACAGCGGAAGGAGGTGCAGCGAAGCAAACCGGAGCCGCTGCGCCCGGATCAGTCCCGAAACGAAGGAACCCGAGCCTGCGAGGGCCGAACGCAGGAGCAAGCCTTTTGGGTTACCTTTTTGGCGTTTGAAAAAGGTGACTCGCCGTAAGGGCGAAACCGCGAGCCGCCACACCCGAAGCAACGGATATTCACCCAAATCCAAATAAAACCAAGGCCAACAAAAAACCCGCAGACAATCCCTCATCTGCGGGTTTCCCGTTCAAGCAGCAAAGAAGATCAGAAATCCTCCAGCCGCCACACCTCATAAGCCGGCGTCTCATACGGATGACTGAGCTTCAACGCCGCCACAACAGCCACAATCAACTCATCCGCGACAACAAGCTCAACCTTCCATTCCTCAACCCGCTCAACCTGCCCCGCCTGACCGACAAACGGCTGACTGCCATCCAACGGTCGAAACTGACCAGAGCCAAGCACCTGCCACGCACAGTGGTCATAGTCACCGATCCGCCCACCACCGGCAGCGAACACAGCCCCTTTGACCACCTCGACATGACTGTCAGGAACAAAAAACGCCAGCTTGTACACAGGCCTTAGTTCACCCAGACGCGCGCATTACGGAACATGCGCATCCAAGGAGCATCCTCGGTCCAGTCTTCCGAACGCCACGAGTTCTGCACCGCGCGGAACACACGCTCCGGGTGCGGCATCATGATCGTCACGCGACCGTCACGGCTGGTCAGACCGGTGATCCCGCGCGGCGAGCCGTTCGGGTTGGCCGGGTAGGCTTCGGTGACCTTGCCGTGGTTGTCGACAAAACGCATCGCCACGCAACCGGACAGATCGGCTTCCAGCAGTGCTTCTTCGCTGGCGAACTCGGCATGCCCTTCACCGTGGGCGATGGCGATCGGCATGCGCGAACCGGCCATGCCCTGCAGGAAGATCGAATTCGATTCCTGGATCTGCACCATCGCCACCCGCGCTTCGAACTGCTCGGAGCGGTTGCGCACGAAGTGCGGCCAGAACTCGCTGCCCGGGATCAGCTCGTGCAGGTTGGACATCATCTGGCAACCGTTGCACACGCCCAGCGTGAAGCTGTCGTTACGTTCGAAGAAGCCCTGGAACGCATCGCGGGCGCGGCTGTTGAACAGCGCCGACTTGGCCCAGCCTTCACCGGCGCCAAGCACGTCGCCGTAGGAGAAACCGCCGCAGGCCACCAGGCCTTTGAACTCGTTGAGGTCGACACGACCGGCGAGGATATCGCTCATGTGCACGTCGATCGCGCTGAAACCGGCGCGATCGAACGCGGCAGCCATTTCCACCTGACCGTTGACGCCCTGCTCACGCAGCACGGCAACCTGTGGGCGGATGCCTTTCTTGATGTAAGGCGCGGCGATGTCCTGATTGACGTCGTAGCTGAGCTTGACGCTCAGGCCCGGGTTGTCTTCTTCCAGCAGCGCGTCGAATTCCTGCTCGGCGCAGTCGGCGTTGTCGCGCAGACGCTGGATCTGGTAGCTGGTTTCGGCCCACTGACGTTGCAGCAGACGACGCTGGCCTTCGAACACGGTGTCACCGTTGAAGGTGATGTTGATCTGGCCATTGTTGATCGGCTGACCGATCACCGACACGCAGTCGCCCAGACCGGCGGCGCTGAACTGCGCGAGGATGTCCGGGGTGGCGTCCTGGCGAACCTGGATCACTGCGCCGAGCTCTTCGTTGAACAGGATCGCGGCGATTTCCGAAGCGGATTCGGCAACGCTGTCCAGGTTCAGGCTCAGACCGCAGTGGCCGGCGAAGGCCATTTCCACCACGGAGGTCAGCAGACCACCGTCGGAACGGTCGTGGTAGGCCAGCAGGTGACCGTCGGCATTGAGGCCCTGGATCACTGCGAAGAAGGCTTTCAGGTCTTCAGCGTCATCGACGTCCGGCGCATGCTTGCCGAGTTTGCCGTGGACCTGCGCGAGGATCGATGCACCCATGCGGTTCTGGCCGCGACCGAGGTCGATCAGGATCAGGTCGGTGGTGCCCTTGTCCATGCGCAGTTCCGGGGTCAGGGTCTGACGGATGTCAGCCACTGGCGCGAAACCGGTCACGATCAGCGACATCGGCGAGGTGACGGTCTTGTCTTCGCCGTTGTCATTCCAGCGCGTGGCCATGGACATCGAGTCCTTGCCCACCGGAATGGTGATGCCCAGCTCAGGGCACAGCTCCATGCCGACCGCTTTCACGGTGTCGTACAAACGCGCGTCTTCGCCCGGGTGACCGGCCGCCGACATCCAGTTCGCCGACAGTTTGATGTCGGAGAGCTTGTTGATCCGCGAGGCGGCAATGTTGGTGATGGTTTCGCCGATGGCCATGCGGCCCGAGGCCGGCGCGTCCAGCAGAGCCAGCGGAGTACGCTCGCCCATCGCCATGGCTTCACCGGTGTAGACGTCGAAACTGGTGGCGGTGACGGCAACGTCGGCCACCGGCACTTGCCATGGGCCGACCATCTGGTCACGGGCGACGAGACCGGTGATGGTGCGGTCGCCGATGGTGATCAGGAAGCTTTTGCTGGCCACGGCCGGATGATGCAGAACGCGTTCGATGGACTCGCTGATGTCGAGGTTCGACGGATCGAAGTCATCGCCCAGCTCGGCTTCGCGAACCACCGAACGGTGCATGCGCGGCGCCTTGCCCAGCAACACTTCCAGCGGCATGTCCACCGGGTTGTTGCCGAAGTGGCTGTCGGTGACGGTCAATTGCGGTTCGGCAGTGGCTTCCCCGACCACGGCAAACGGGCAACGCTCGCGTTCGCAGATCGCCTGGAAGCGCTCGAAGTCTTCCGGGCCGACTGCCAGCACGTAACGTTCCTGGGATTCGTTGGACCAGATTTCGTGCGGGGCCATACCCGGCTCGTCGTTTGGAATGTTGCGCAGTTCGAAACGGCCACCGCGATCGCCGTCGTTGACCAGTTCCGGGAAGGCGTTGGACAGACCGCCCGCGCCAACGTCGTGAATGAAGCTGATCGGGTTCTTGTCGCCCAACTGCCAGCAACGGTCGATGACTTCCTGGCAACGACGCTCCATTTCAGGGTTTTCACGCTGTACCGAAGCGAAATCCAGGTCTGCCGAGCTGGTGCCGGTGGCCATGGAGGAAGCCGCGCCGCCGCCCAGGCCGATCAGCATTGCCGGGCCGCCGAGCACGATCAGCTTGGAGCCGACCACGATCTCGCCTTTCTTGACGTGCTCTTCACGGATGTTGCCCATGCCGCCAGCCAGCATGATCGGCTTGTGGTAACCGCGCACTTCGTCGCCGTGCGGGGTGGTGATCGACTGCTCGAAGGTACGGAAGTAGCCGGTCAGGGCCGGACGGCCGAATTCGTTGTTGAACGCAGCGCCGCCGAGCGGGCCTTCGATCATGATGTCCAGCGCGGTGACGATGCGCTCAGGCTTGCCGTACGGCACTTCCCACGGCTGTTCGAAGCCTGGGATCTGCAGGTTGGAGACGGTAAAACCGGTGAGGCCGGCCTTGGGCTTGGCGCCACGACCGGTTGCACCTTCGTCACGGATCTCGCCACCGGAACCGGTGGATGCGCCCGGGAACGGGGCAATCGCGGTCGGGTGGTTATGGGTTTCAACCTTCATCAGGATGTGCACCGGCTCCTGCACCGCGCCGTACTGGCGGGTTTCAGGGTTCGGGAAGAAGCGGCCGGCAACGTTGCCGACAATCACCGAAGCGTTGTCCTTGTAAGCGGACAGCACGCCTTCGCTGTGCATCTGATAGGTGTTCTTGATCATGCCGAACAGGCTTTTTTCCTGGCTCTGGCCGTCAATGTCCCAACTGGCGTTGAAGATCTTGTGGCGGCAGTGCTCGGAGTTGGCCTGGGCGAACATCATCAGTTCGATGTCGTGCGGGTTGCGCTTCAGACCGTTGAAGGCGTTGACCAGATAGTCGATCTCGTCTTCGGCCAGGGCCAGGCCCAGCTCGGTGTTGGCCTTTTCCAGCGCGGCGCGGCCGCCACCGAGGATGTCGATGGCGGTCAGCGGCTTCGGCTCGGCGTGGCTGAACAGTCCGGCGGCCTGCTCGAGGTTGGCCAGCACGATCTGGGTCATGCGGTCATGCAGTGCGTCCGAAATCAGCTGGGCTTCGGCTTCGCTGAACTGCCCTGCAACATAGAAGGCGATACCGCGTTCCAGGCGCTGGATCTTGCTCAGGCCGCAGTTGCGGGCGATGTCGCTGGCCTTGCTCGACCACGGCGAGATGGTGCCGAAACGCGGCAACACCAGAAACAGACGACCGGTCGGCTCTTGAACCGGAACACTTGGGCCGTACTTCAGAAGGCGCGCTAGCACCTGCTGTTCGTCGCCGGTCAGGACGCCGGTGACTTCGGCGAAGTGAGCGAATTCAGCATACAGGCCACTGACAGCTGGAACCTTCTGGCTCAGTTGCTCAAGGAGTTTGCTGTGGCGAAAGGCAGAAAGGGCAGGAGCGCCGCGCAGGATCAACATCTTCGGGACAGCCTCGGGAAGGGGTGTGCTTTGAGGCCGTGCATTCTAGCCTAAACCGACCTCAACATCACCCGAAACGCTACGCACGGTTGCACTCGGGTAGCAATCTGTGTTTCTGCCTTCGGGGTCAGGTAAATCGAGCGTTTCAGCATGGCTTATTTTTACTGTAACAAAATGCCCTGAAGGCCCGTATTCAAGGGATTTCGTTCGATTTTGTGATCGCTAGCAGACTAGTCCTACGCTGTCGAGATATGGCGCCCGTGGCCGTTTGCGTATACTGCGCAGATGTTTTTCCCAACGGCTTTGCGTCCGCGATACGCCAAATGGCTGATCGCAACCGGACTCTTCCTGATGCTCGGTGGCTGTGTTGATAAACCCAACACACTCGAGCGCGTAAAGGAGGATGGTGTGCTGCGCGTGGTTACCCGCAACAGCCCCGCCACCTACTTTCAGGATCGCAGCGGTGAAACCGGCTTCGAATACGAGCTGGTGAAGCGCTTCGCCGACGATTTGGGCGTCGAGCTGAAGATCGAGACGGCCGACAATCTCGATGACCTGTTCAACCAGGTCGGCAAGCCGAACGGCCCGGTACTCGCGGCCGCCGGTCTGGTCAGCAGCGATGAACGCAAGAAGCAGGTGCGGTTCTCCCACTCCTACCTCGAAGTCACTCCGCAGATCATCTACCGCAACGGCCAGTCGCGCCCCACCGATCCGGCGGATCTGGTCGGCAAGAAGATCACCGTGCTCAAGGGCAGCACCCACGCCGAACAACTGGCCGCGCTGAAACAGAAATATCCCGGCATCGAATACGAAGAATCCGACGCCGTTGAAGTGGTCGATCTGCTGCGCATGGTCGATGAAGGCCAGATTGACCTGACACTGGTCGACTCCAACGAAGTGGCGATGAATCAGGTGTACTTCACCAACATCCGCGTGGCCTTCGACCTCGGCGACGCGCGCAGCCAGAGCTGGGCGGTGGGCCCGGGCGAAGACAACAGCCTGCTCAATGAAATCAACGCCTATCTGGACAAGGTGCAGAAGAACGGCACCCTGCAACGCCTGAAGGACCGCTACTACGGCCACGTTGATGTGCTTGGCTACATGGGCGCCACCACCTTCGCCCAGCACTTGCAGCAGCGCCTGCCGAAATACGAACAGCACTTCAAGAACTACGCGAAGAAAGAGAAAGTCGACTGGCGCCTGCTGGCCGCCATCGGTTATCAGGAATCCCTGTGGCAGCCGACGGTGACCTCGAAAACCGGCGTGCGCGGTCTGATGATGCTGACCCAGAACACCGCGCAGGCGATGGGCGTGTCGAACCGCCTCGATCCCAAGCAGAGCATTATGGGCGGTGCCAAGTACCTGGCTTATATGAAAGATCAGCTCGACGATTCGATCCAGGAACCGGATCGCAC
This sequence comes from Pseudomonas sp. 1L-E-NC-VB-C3, assembly GCF_057291535.1. NCBI lineage: Bacteria > Pseudomonadati > Pseudomonadota > Gammaproteobacteria > Pseudomonadales > Pseudomonadaceae > Pseudomonas > Pseudomonas sp. 1L-E-NC-VB-C3. The sequence continues at coordinate 402,145 of NZ_JBXAWD010000004.1, forward strand.
CTGGTTCGCCCTGGCGGCGTACAACGTCGGCAGCGGCCACTTGGATGACGCGCGCAAACTGGCGGCGAAGGAAGGCTTGAATCCGGACAAGTGGCTGGACGTGAAAAAGATCCTGCCGCGCCTCTCGCAGAAGCAGTGGTACAGCAAGACCCGCTACGGTTACGCCCGGGGTGGCGAGCCGGTGCACTTCGTGGCGAACATCCGTCGCTACTACGACATCCTGACCTGGGTGACCCAGCCGCAGCTTGAGGGCGATCAGGTGGCCGAGGGCAACCTGCATGTGCCGGCGATCGACAAGTCGAAACCGGCGCAAGAGCCCGCCCCTCTTTAAAGCAAAAGATCGCAGCCTTCGGCAGCTCCTACAGGGTTATGTGTACACCTGTAGGAGCTGCCGAAGGCTGCAATCTTTTGATCTTAGCCCTTGAGAGCAGCAGCCAGAATCAGCGCTTTCATTTCCGATACGGCGGACTTGAAGCCCACGAACAACGCATGCGCCACCAGCGCGTGGCCGATGTTCAGTTCGTTGATGCCTTTGATCGCCGCCACGGCCTCGACGTTGTGGTAATGCAGGCCGTGCCCGGCATTGACGATCAGGCCCTGCGCCAGTCCAAACGCCACGCCATCAGCGACGCGTTTGAGCTCTTCAGCCACTTCAGTCGGGGTTTCGGCATCGGCGTAACGCCCGGTGTGCAGCTCGATGGCCGGTGCACCGATGCGCTTGGAGGCGGCGATCTGGCGCTCGTCGGCGTCGATGAACAGCGACACTTCGCTGCCGATCTTCGACAAGCGCTCGACCGCAGCCCTGATTCGCTCCTCCTGCCCCGCTACATCCAGGCCACCCTCGGTGGTCAGTTCCTGACGGGTTTCCGGGACCAGGCAGATGTGCGCCGGGCGAATACGCTCGGCGAACGCCATCATTTCTTCGGTGACGCCCATTTCGAAATTCATGCGCGTTTGCAGCACATCCTTGAGCAGCAACACGTCGCGCTCCTGGATGTGCCGACGATCTTCGCGCAGGTGCACGGTGATGCCATCAGCGCCCGCCTCTTCTGCATCCAGCGCCGCTTTGACCGGATCCGGGTAGCGCGTGCCACGGGCCTGCCGCAGGGTGGCGACGTGGTCGATGTTCACGCCGAGAAGAATGCGATTGCTGCTGGTCACGGATGCGCTCCTGAATTGAGAGATTCGGCGCACAGCATATCAGGGCTTGCGAAACAGCTCGCGACTGACAAGCGGACGCCCGCCCAAATGCACTGCCAGCGCCTGGCGCATCAGACGCTTGGCCGCCGACAGCGCACCGGGCGCCGACCAGTCGGCTTCGGCCATGGCCAGCAGCTCGGTACCGTTGAACAGGCCGGGTTGCAGCAGATACACCCTTTCGAGACCGGCATCGACTTGCAGGCGATAGAGACCGTCAGGCGCGACAGGCTCGCCGTGCATATCGGTGTTCATGGAGAAGCCGTAGCCGAGATCATCCAGCAGACGCCATTCAAAGGAGCGCAACAATGGCTCCAGCGGTCGACCTTCGGCCAGCGCCAGCAAGGTCGCGGCGTAATGATCAAATACTGCAGGATGCGGATCTTCGGCAGGCAACAGCCGAATCAACAGCTCGTTGAGATAGAGGCCGCTGAACAGCGCCTCGCCATTGAGCCACGCCGAGGTGCCGGAGCTCTCCATGCGACCGACATTCTTCAGCTCGCCCTTGCCACGGAACTCGACCTCCAGCGCCACGAACGGCCGCGCCAGCGTCCCGGCCTTGCCCCGCGCACTGCGCAACACCGCCCGCAGCCGACCTTGCGGCGTGAGGAAATCGACCAATGCGCTGGTTTCGCGATAGGCGCGCGAATGCAGGACATAGGCGGGTTGGGCGGGAGGCGGGTTTTGCGACATTGAGTTCTCGATGAAGAAACGCGGTTTTACATACAACCCAAAACCACTGTGGGAGCGAGCCTGCTCGCGAAAGCGGAGTGACAGTCAACATCAATGCTGAATGTTACATCCTCTTCGCGAGCAGGCTCGCTCCCACAGTGAGTAGCGGTGTTTTCGAGATCGCTACTTACAGATCGCCATAACCCAGCGAACGCAGCGCGCGCTCGTCATCGGACCAGCCGCCCTTCACCTTGACCCACAGGTTGAGCATGATCTTGGAGTCGAACAGCAGCTCCATGTCCTTGCGCGCTTCGGTGCCGATGCGCTTGATGCGCTCGCCCTTGTCGCCAATGATGATTTTCTTCTGGCCGTCACGCTCGACGAGAATCAGCGCGTGGATGTGCAGGGTCTTGCCCTGCTGCTTGAATTCTTCGATTTCGACGGTGATCTGGTACGGCAGCTCGGCACCCATCTGGCGCATGATTTTCTCGCGCACCAGTTCGGCGGCAAGGAAACGGCTGCTGCGGTCGGTGATCTGGTCTTCCGGGAAGAAGTGATCATTCTCCGGCAGGTGATCGGCGATGACCTTTTCCAGCGCTTCGAGGTTGTGCCCGTGCTGCGCGGAAATCGGAATGATCTGCGCATTTGGCAGCTGTTCCTGCAACCAGCTCAGGTGCGGCATCAGCTCGGCTTTGTCTTCGATGCGATCGGTCTTGTTCAGCGCGACGATCAGCGGGCCGGTCACGTATTGCACACGCTCGAGCACCATCTGGTCTTCGTCGGTCCACTTGGTGCGGTCGACGACGAAGATCACCACGTCGACGTCTTTCAACGCCGCCGAAGCGGTTTTGTTCATGTAACGGTTCAGGGCCTTTTCGCCACCCTTGTGCATGCCCGGAGTGTCGACGTAGATCGCCTGGACGTCGCCCTCGGTCTTGATCCCGAGCATGTTGTGGCGGGTAGTCTGCGGCTTGCGCGAGGTGATCGCGAGCTTCTGCCCGAGGATGTGGTTGAGCAGCGTCGACTTGCCGACGTTGGGACGGCCGACGATGGCAACGTAGCCACAGCGAGTTGCGTTTGTATCAGTCATTGCCATTCTCCACGCCCAGGGCAATCAGTGCTGCGGCGGCCGCTACCTGTTCGGCAATACGACGGCTCACACCCTGACCTCGGCTTTTTTCATTCAGTAAGACCACTTCGCATTCGACGAAGAAGGTACGGCAGTGCGGTTCGCCCTGAATATCCACCACTTCGTAGCGTGGCAGTTCGCAACCGCGCGATTGCAAGTGTTCCTGCAAGCGGGTTTTCGGATCCTTGTTGGTGTCGACCAGCGTCAGGCCTTCGAATTCGCCGGCCAGCCACGCCAGTACGCGCTCGCGGGCGACGTCCATGCCGGCATCGAGGTAGATCGCACCGATCAGAGCTTCGAGGGCATCGGCGAGAATCGATTCACGGCGGAAACCACCGCTCTTCAGTTCCCCCGAACCCAGGCGCAGATAATCGCCGAGGTCGAAACCGCGAGCCAGTACGGCCAGCGTTTCACCTTTTACCAGCCGTGCGCGCAAACGCGACAACTGGCCTTCGCGGGCCAGCGGGAAGCGATCGAACAGCGCCTCGCCAGCGACGAAGTTGAGGATGGCATCACCGAGGAATTCCAGACGCTCGTTGTTGCGCCCGGCAAAACTGCGGTGCGTGAGGGCCAGCAGCATCAGCTCCTGGTCCTTGAAGGTGTAGCCGAGCTGGCGCTCGAGACGGCTTAGAGAAACGCTCACGGTTTACCCACGCTGAGTTCGTGGCTGGTTTCCACTGCCATCGCCGGGGTACGGCGCAGGCCTGGGACAATTAACGCTGTGTTCAAAAAATAGATCCTGGCGATTGCGAAGCCGATTGTGCCGGCTCCAGAAATGCATTCGGCGCTGTGGTCAACAGCGCCGTGTTTGATTACTTGATCAGGCCGACCCGCGAGAAATTCGGCAGGTGGCTGAGTTTCGGCTCTGGCCAGCTCATCCAGACCGCGAAGGCCTTGCCGACAATATTCTTGTCGGGAACCATGCCCAGCAGATCCTTGGGAATGTTCGGATCATCCCAGTAGCGGCTGTCGTTCGAATTGTCGCGGTTGTCGCCCATCATGAAGTAGTGCCCGGCAGGCACCGTCCACGAACGATCCGGAGTGGCGCGGTAACGGCTCATTTCCTTGCGGATCAGGTGCTCGGCTGCGCCGAGTTTTTCCTGATAGAGCTCCGCACTGCCCAGCGAACCTGCTTCGGCGCCGGCCATCTTCTCGGCGATCGACTCACCGTTGACGAACAGACGCTTGTCGGCGGTGTAACGCACAGTGTCACCCGGCAGGCCCACCACACGCTTGATGTAGTTGACGTTCGGGTCGCTCGGGTAGCGGAACACCATCACATCGCCGCGCTGCGGGTCACCGACTTCGATGATCTTCTTGTCGATCACCGGCAGACGGATGCCGTAGGAAAACTTGTTCACCAGAATGAAGTCGCCGACATCCAGGGTCGGTTTCATCGAGCCGGACGGAATCTGGAACGGCTCCACCAGGAACGAACGCAGCACCAGCACGATGAACAGCACCGGAAAGAACGACTTGCCGTATTCAACCAGCAGCGGCTCTTTGTTCAGCTTCTCGACCACCACAGGCTCGGGTTGGCTGACACTGCCTTGATAAGAGGCAATGGCAGCCCGCCGACGCGGTGCCAGGAACAGCAGATCAATCAACGCCAACAGGCCGCAGACGAACACGGCGATGACCAGCAACAGCGGGAAATTTAGCGACATAGGACCTGATTATTCCAACCTGAGCACGGCGAGGAAGGCTTCCTGTGGAATTTCCACGTTGCCCACCTGTTTCATGCGTTTCTTACCGGCCTTCTGCTTCTCGAGCAGCTTCTTCTTACGACTGACGTCACCGCCGTAGCATTTGGCCAATACGTTCTTTCTGAGCGCCTTGACGGTTGTCCGGGCCACGATCTGACCACCGATGGCGGCCTGGATCGCCACGTCGAACATCTGACGAGGAATCAGTTCTTTCATCTTCTCGGTCAACTGGCGACCTTTGAAGTGCGAATTGTCACGGTGCACGATCAATGCCAGGGCATCGACCTTGTCGCCGTTGATCAGCACGTCCAGTTTCACCAGATTAGCCGATTGGTAACGATCGAAATGGTAGTCCAGCGAAGCATAGCCGCGGCTGGTGGATTTGAGACGGTCGAAGAAGTCCAGGACCACTTCGTTCATCGGCAGGTCGTAGGTGACTTGCACCTGATTGCCGAGGAACAGCATGTCGACCTGAACGCCGCGTTTCTCGATGCACAGGGTGATGACGTTGCCCAAATGTTCCTGCGGCACGAGGATATTGGCGCGCACGATTGGCTCGCGCATGTCCTCGATCGCCGACACATCCGGAAGCTTCGACGGGTTGTCGACGTAAATCGTTTCACCGGTTTTCAACACCAGTTCGAAAATTACTGTCGGCGCGGTGGTGATCAGGTCCAGGTCGTATTCGCGCTCGAGGCGCTCCTGAATGATCTCCATGTGCAGCATGCCGAGGAAGCCGCAACGGAAGCCGAAGCCCAGGGCGTCGGAGCTTTCCGGGGTGTACTGCAGCGACGAGTCGTTCAGGGTCAGCTTCTGCAGCGCTTCGCGGAAATCCTCGAAGTCGTCGGAACTGACCGGGAACAGACCGGCGTAAACCTGTGGCTGAATGCGTTTGAAGCCCGGCAGCACCGGCACATCAGGGGTGGAGCTCAGGGTCAGGGTGTCACCGACCGGTGCACCGTGAATGTCCTTGATGCTGGCGATGATGAAGCCCACTTCGCCGGCCTTCAGATCAACGGTGGCGGTGTGTTTCGGGTTGAACACGCCGACGCTGTCGACCAGGTGCACCTTGCCGGTGGACTTGACCAGAATCTTGTCGCCCTTCTTCACACGGCCGTGGCGCACGCGTACCAGGGAAACAACGCCCAGGTAGTTGTCGAACCAGGAGTCGATGATCAACGCTTGCAGCGGATCTTCGATGTTGCCGGTCGGCGCAGGAATGGTGTGCACCAGACGCTCGAGCACTTCGTCGACACCCAGGCCGGTCTTGGCGCTGCAAGTAACGGCGTCGGTTGCGTCGATGCCGATGATCTTCTCGATCTCGTCCTTGACGCGATCCGGCTCGGCCTGTGGCAGGTCGATCTTGTTCAGTACCGGCATGACCTCCAGGCCCTGCTCGATGGCGGTGTAGCAGTTGGCCACGGACTGGGCTTCTACGCCCTGCCCCGCATCGACCACCAGCAAGGCACCTTCGCACGCGGCCAGGGAACGGCTGACTTCGTAGGTGAAGTCGACGTGGCCCGGGGTGTCAATGAAGTTCAGCTGGTAGGTGATGCCGTCTTTGGCTTTGTAATAGAGGGTGACGCTATGGGCCTTGATGGTGATCCCGCGTTCACGCTCAAGATCCATGGAATCCAGTACCTGGGCTTCCATTTCACGCTCGGCCAGGCCGCCGCACATCTGGATGAAACGGTCAGCCAGCGTCGACTTGCCATGGTCAATGTGGGCGATGATGGAGAAATTGCGGATATGACTCAAATCACTCACGGATCAACACTCAAAAAGGCTGCAGGCTTGGCCCGCCGAAAAATAGCCGGGAATTGTACCTGATACACGGCGCAAGCGTCACGTTCGCCTGTCACCCGGATCGCATGCAAAAACGCCCCGGTCTGGCGACCGAGGCGTTTTCAGGGTTCAAGCGCTGAATGAAAGCTTGTTCATCAGCCCGCTCGCCTGAGCAGCCAGACACCTGCCAGCGCACACACGCCGGCCGGCACCAACACCGCAAACAACGGCGAGAAACCGAACACCAGACTCGATGGCCCCAACAGATCCTGGACGATGCGGAAGGTGAAGCCCACCAGCACGCCGGTGAAAACACGCTGACCGAGGGTCACCGAACGCAGTGGACCGAAGATGAACGAGATCGCCATCAGCACCAGCGCGGCAGTCACCAGCGGCTGCAACACCTTGACCCAAAATGCCAGCCAGTAACGGCCATTGCTCAGGCCCTGCTCGGCCAGATAGTGGATGTAGCCCCACAGACCGCTGATCGACAGCGATTCCGGCGCCATGACCACGGTGCTGAGCAGCTGCGGGCTCAACGCCACGTCCCACTCCTCGCTCGGGGCATTGACGACCTCAGTGCTGCGCTCGTGGAACAGCGTGGTGGCAACGTCGGTGAGCTGCCACTTGGTGCCGTCAAACTCAGCCTTTTTGGCGAAGCTGGAGCTGAGCAGATGGCGCTCCTTGTCGAAGTGATAGCGCGTCACGCCGTACAACAGACCGTTCGGCTGAACCGCGTTGATGTGGATAAATTCTTCACCCTGACGGTGCCACATACCGTGCTTGGCGCTTTGCGCATCGCCGCTGCCCTGGGCCAGCGAGCGATTGGCCTGGGCCATGCTTTCGGTGGCCGGGGCGACGTATTCGCCAATCAGCACGCCGGCGAGCATCAGCACCAGCATCGGCTTCATCACAGCCCAGACGATACGGCCGATCGACACGCCAGCAGCGCGCATGACCGTCAGCTCACTGCTGCTGGCCAGACTGCCGAGACCGATCAGGCAGCCGATCAATGCGGCCATCGGCAACATTTCATACAACCGGCGCGGTGCGGTCAGCAATACAAAACCGAGCACGTCGACCAGGGTGTAGGTGTCGCTGACGTCGCCCATTTCATCGATGAAGGCAAACAGCGTCGCCAGGCCGAGGATGATCGCCAGCACGGCAATGATCGCCATGAATACGCTGCTGCCGATGTAGCGGTCGAGTTTAACCACGGGCCACCTCCAGCGCGGCGCTGCGACGGCTGGCCAGTTTCAGGCGCAGCGGCTCCCAATACAGCAGGCCGAGGCCGATCACCAGGAAGATCGCGTGCACCCACCACAGGCCGAGGGCCGGCGGGATCTTGCCTTTTTCAAGGGCGCCGCGAGCGGCAATCAGGATGGTCAGGTAAGCCATATAAAGAAGAATCGCCGGCAGCAGCTTGAGAAAACGCCCTTGGCGCGGATTCACCCGCGACAGCGGCACCGCCATCAGGGTCACGATGAACACCAGCAACGGCAGCGACATACGCCATTGCAGTTCGGTTTTCGAACGAATGTCGTCGCTGCCCCACAGGGACGAGGTCGGCATCGCGTCACGGTCGGTGACTTCTTCGCTTACGTCCGGCTTGGGCAGCAGCACGCCGTAGGTTTCGTAATGAATGGCGCGGTAATCGGCCTGCCCCGGGCTGCCGTCATAGCGGTAACCGTTATCGAGGATCAGGTAGCGATTGCCATCGGGGCGGATTTCCTGACGGCCCGACTCGGCCACCAGCACGGAAATCCCGCGGTCCTTTTTATCGGCGCCGAGGTTCTTCTGCGAGATGAACACGCTGCCGAGATTGACGCGATCGTCGCTCAGGGTTTCGGTGTAGGTCACCCGAGTACCGTCACGCAGGGCCTGGAAGCGGCCCGGCTCGAGGGTATCGAACTCGGTCAGCGCGTCCTGCTTGTTCAGCAGCAACTGAAACTGGTTGGCGCCCTGCGGAGCCAGGCCGAGGCTCAGCCACGCCACCACCAGTGCCACCAGCGTTGCCGGAAACAGGGTCATGCGAAACAGCTTTTGCTGGCTCATGCCGGTGGCCGAGAGCACGGTCATTTCGCTTTCGAGGTACAGGCGACCGTAGGCCAGCAGGATCCCGAGGAACAGGCCCAGCGGCAGAATCAGTTGCAGGAAGCCCGGCAGACGAAAGCCCATGATCAGGAACAGCGAGCCCGGATCGAGCTGACCGGCCGCAGCCTGCGCCAGGTATTTGATGAAGCGACCGCTCATGATGATGACCAGCAGCACGGCACTTACGGCGCTGAGGGTCAACAGGACTTCGCGGGACAGATAACGGAAGACGATCAAACCAGACACTCCAGGGTTGTCAGGCTAAGGCGGCCAAACAAGCAAACACATCGACCGGCCCGCCATGCAGAGCGGTCGAAAAAAGATGCGGCATTATCCTGTGATTGGGTGCGCCTGTCACTGCGCACACTCATCCATCGCTGTAATCCTTTGCTGAGGGTTGTCAGGCGCGGGGAGCGAGGTTCAAACTGCGGCCCTTGTCGCAGGCTTTGGCCTGCGCCTCTTCTATCTATAAGCAGGCGACTGCGGACAACGTCGAACGCCTGCGTGTTGACCATTCATTCAGGGATCCGGACATGGAACTGGTTGTAAAAAGCGTTAGCCCAGAAACGTTGAAAACCGCCACCCTGGTGGTTGCCGTCGGCGAAGGCCGCAAACTCGGTGTCGCCGCCAGACTGGTCGACGAGTCGAGCGGTGGCGCGATCAGCGCCGTGCTCAAGCGTGGCGACCTGGCCGGCAAGGTCGGTCAGAGCCTGCTGCTGCACAGCCTGCCGAACCTGAAAGCCGAGCGCGTGTTGCTGGTCGGCGTGGGCAAGGACGAAGAACTGGGCGACCGTCCGTTCCGCAAAATCGTTGCCGGCATCCTCAACACCCTCAAAGGCCTGGGCGGCGGTGACGCCGTGCTGGCGCTGGATGAAGTCATCGTCAAAGGTCGCGACAGCTACGGCAAGACTCGCCTGCTGGCAGAAACCCTGGTCGACGGCGGCTACACCTTCGACCAGTTCAAGAGCCAGAAAGCCGAACCGCGCGCCCTGAAGAAAATCACCCTGCTGACCATCAAGGCTGCGCAAGCCGAAGTGCAGCGCGCCGTGAACCACGCCACCGCCATCGCCAACGGCATGGCCTTCACCCGCGACCTTGGCAACCTGCCACCGAACATCTGCCACCCGACCTTCATGGGCGAACAGGCGAAGAACCTGGGCAAAGAGTTCAAGGATCTGAAAGTCGAAGTACTCGACGAGAAGAAGATCAAATCCCTCGGCATGGGCTCGTTCTACGCCGTGGGCCAGGGCAGCGCCCAGCCGCCGCGCCTGATCGTCATGCAATACAACGGCAGCAAGAAATCCGAGAAGCCATACGCGCTGGTCGGCAAGGGCATCACCTTCGACACTGGCGGCATAAGCCTGAAGCCGGGCGCCGGCATGGACGAGATGAAGTACGACATGGGCGGCGCTGCCTCCGTGTTCGGCACATTGCGCGCCGTGCTTGAGCTGAAACTGCCGATCAATCTGGTGTGCATCCTCGCCTGCGCCGAAAACATGCCGAGCGGCAATGCGACCCGTCCGGGCGACATCGTCACCACCATGAGCGGCCAGACCGTGGAAATCCTCAACACCGACGCCGAAGGCCGTCTGGTGCTGTGCGATGCGCTGACCTACGCCGAGCGCTTCAAGCCACAAGCGGTGATCGACATCGCCACCCTGACCGGTGCTTGCGTGGTGGCCCTGGGCGCACACACGTCCGGCCTGCTGGGCAACAACGACGAACTGATCGACCAACTGCTCAGCGCCGGCAAGGCTGCCGACGACCGCGCCTGGCAACTGCCGCTGTTTGACGAGTATCAAGAGCAGCTGGACAGCCCGTTCGCCGACATCGCCAACATTGGCGGGCCGAAGGCCGGCACCATCACTGCCGCCTGCTTCCTGTCGCGCTTCACCAAGAACCTCAACTGGGCGCACCTGGACATCGCCGGCACGGCATGGACCAGCGGCGGCAAGGACAAAGGCGCCACCGGCCGTCCGGTTCCACTGCTGACCCAGTACCTGCTGGATCGCGCCAAGGCCTGAAACCGCTGAAAGGTGGCGTCACTCTCGGGTGACGCCGCTTGCCGCTCTGGAACCGCAATGACCAAAGTCGACTTCTATATCCTGCCCAGCGCCGATCCTTCAGCGCGCCTGGATTTCGCCTGCAAGCTCACCGAGAAAGCCTGGCGCATGGGCCACCGCATCTACCTGCATTGCAGCGATGCGGCCCAGCGCGACGATCTCGATGCGCGTCTGTGGGCATTCAAGGGTGAAAGCTTCGTGCCCCACGGCCCGGCCGACAGCGAACCGGACGGTTTGATCGTGCTGGGACTTGGAGACGACTGCGGTGAGCATCACGATCTGCTGGTCAATCTCGACCTGAAAGTCCCGGCCTTCGCCAGCAAATTCGCCCGCGTGGCGGAAGTGGTGGTGGAAGATCCAGCCATCCGCGCAGCGGCGCGGGAGAGTTTCCGTTTCTACCGCGAACAGGGCTATTCTCTGCAAGACCACCGTTTACAGCGACTCTGAGCACTCCAATGGACACTCCGAAACCGCAACAGAAGTCCGCACATCTGCTGGACGATCTTGAATCGATCCGCCAGTTGCTCGGCGATGACAACCTGCAACCGCCGCTCTTGACCGATACGGTCGATGACGGCGAACAGGAACAGATTCCGATGCTGTTCGATTCCGTCGGCAATCAGCCGGCGGCCGTCGAGCCGCCACCAGCGCCGCCGGCTGCCCCGGCTGCCGCACCGGTCGATAAAGGCCCGGACGCCTTGCTGCACCTGGACAGCGAACTGCGCGCCGCCGCGCAATTGATCATGCAAGACGTGATCGACGACTTCGCCCCGCACATCGAAACCGAAATCAAACGTCGCCTGGATGCGCGGATGGAGCGGCTGCTCAGCCAGTACGAATAAGCCGCTGGTGTAGGAGCTACCGAAGGCTGCGATCTTTTGACTTTGCTTTCAAAAAAAACAAGATCAAAAGATCGCAGCCTTCGGCAGCTCCTACATTTAGATCTCCGCCCGACCTCCCCCGCTCGCCCTCGGCACCACGCCCCGCTATACTTCCCGGCTTTTCCTGAATAAATGCCAATAGGGTCCCGCCGCGCATGGATAAGACCTACCAGCCGCACGCCATTGAAACTTCCTGGTACAAGACCTGGGAGTCCGAGAACTACTTCGCCCCGCAAGGCGCGGGCGAGTCCTACACCATCATGATCCCGCCGCCGAACGTCACCGGCAGCCTGCACATGGGTCACGGTTTCAACAACGCGATCATGGACGCGTTGATCCGTTTCCGCCGCATGCAGGGTCGCGACACCCTTTGGCAACCGGGCACCGACCATGCCGGTATCGCCACGCAGATGCTGGTGGAGCGTCAGCTCGAAGCCCAGGGCCAGAATCGTCACGATCTGGGCCGGGAAAAATTTCTCGAAAAAGTCTGGGAATGGAAAGATCAGTCCGGCGGCAACATCAGCCGGCAGATCCGTCGCCTCGGCTCGTCCGTCGACTGGAGCCGCGAGCGCTTCACCATGGACGACGGCCTCTCGGAAGCGGTCAAGGAAGCTTTCGTGCGTCTGCATGAAGACGGCCTGATCTACCGCGGCAAGCGTCTGGTCAACTGGGACACCAAACTGCACACAGCGATTTCCGACCTCGAAGTGGAAAACCACGAAGAGAAAGGCTTCCTGTGGAACCTGAAATACCCATTGGCCGATGGTGTAAAAACCGCTGAGGGCGATGACTTCCTGATCGTCGCCACCACCCGTCCGGAAACCATGCTCGGTGACTCCGCCGTCGCGGTTAACCCGAACGACGAACGCTACAAAGCGCTGATCGGCAAATTCGTCGAGCTGCCACTGGTTGGCCGCCGCATCCCGATCATCGCCGACGATTACTGCGATCCTGAATTCGGCACCGGCTGCGTGAAAATCACCCCAGCCCACGATTTCAACGACTACGAAGTCGGCAAGCGCCACAACCTGCCGCTGCTGAACATCTTCGACAAGAACGCCAACGTGCTGCCTGCCGCCCAGGTGTTCAACCTCGACGGCACGCTGAACGAGAGCATCGACGGCAAGATTCCGGCCGAGTTCGCCGGCCTTGAGCGTTTCGAAGCGCGCAAGCAGATCGTCGCCGCGTTCGACGCCGCCGGCCTGCTGGTGAGTGTCAACGATCACAACCAGAAAACGCCGAAAGGCGATCGCTCCGGCACGGTCATCGAGCCGTGGCTGACCGACCAGTGGTACGTATCGACCAAGCCTCTGGCCGAGCCGGCGATTGCTGCCGTTGAAGACGGTCGCATCCAGTTCGTGCCCAAGCAGTACGAAAACATGTACTTCTCGTGGATGCGCGACATCCAGGACTGGTGCATCAGCCGTCAGCTGTGGTGGGGCCACCGGATTCCGGCCTGGTACGACGAGTCGGGCAAAGTCTACGTCGGTCGCGACGAAGCCGAAGTCCGTGCCAAGCACAACCTCGGCCCGGACGTTGCGCTGCAACAGGACAACGACGTACTCGACACCTGGTTCAGCTCCGGCCTGTGGACCTTCTCCACGCTGGGCTGGCCTGAGCAGACCGAGTTCCTGAAGAAATTCCACTCCACCGACGTGCTGGTCACCGGTTTCGACATCATCTTCTTCTGGGTTGCCCGGATGATCATGATGACCATGCACCTGATGAAGAACGAAGACGGCACGCCGCAGGTTCCGTTCAAGACTGTGTACGTACACGGTCTGGTACGCGACGGCCAAGGCCAGAAGATGTCCAAGTCCAAGGGCAACGTCCTTGACCCGCTGGACATCATCGACGGCATCGACCTGGAAACCCTGGTGCAGAAGCGCACTTCGGGCCTGATGCAACCGAAACTGGCGAAGAAGATCGAGAAAGCCACCCGCGAAGAATTCGCCAATGGCATCGAAAGCTACGGCACCGACGCCCTGCGCTTCACGTTCTGCTCGCTGGCCTCGACCGGTCGCGACATCAAGTTCGACATGGGTCGCGTCGAAGGCTATCGCAACTTCTGCAACAAGATCTGGAACGCCGCGCGTTACGTTCTGGACAAGGGCGAAGACTGCGGCCAGAACGGCGAAGCCTACGAGCTGTCGCTGGCTGATCGCTGGATCATCTCGCAGCTGCAACGCACCGAAGCCGAAGTGACCCGCCAACTGGATCAGTTCCGTTTCGACCTCGCCGCGCAAGCGTTGTACGAGTTCATCTGGAACCAGTACTGCGACTGGTATCTGGAACTGTCCAAGCCTGTGCTGTGGGACGAGAACGCACCGGTCGAACGTCAGCGCGGCACTCGCCGGACGCTGGTACGCGTGCTGGAAGTGGCGCTGCGTCTGGCGCATCCGTTCATGCCGTTCATCACTGAAGAAATCTGGCAGCGCATCGCGCCGCTGGCCGGCATCCAGGGCAAGACGATCATGCTGCAGCCTTGGCCGGTGGCCAACGAAGAGCGCATCGATCCGGCGGCGGAAAACGACATCGAATGGCTCAAGGAACTGATGCTCGGCACGCGCAACATTCGTGGCGAGATGAACATCGGCCCGGGCAAGCCACTGCCGATCTTCCTGAAGAACGTCAGCGCTGACGACCAGCGCCGCCTGACCGAGAACGAAGCGCTGCTGAAGAAGCTGGCGCGTCTGGAATCGATCACCGTACTCGCCGCTGGCGAAGAAGCACCGCTGTCCGCTACCGCACTGGTCGGCGAGATGGAAGTGCTGGTGCCGATGGCCGGTCTGATCGACAAGGGCGCCGAACTGGCGCGTCTGGACAAGGAAATCCTGCGTCTGCAGGGCGAAGTCCAGCGCGTTGGCGGCAAGCTGTCCAACGCAGGTTTCGTCGACAAGGCCCCGGCCGAAGTCATCGAGAAGGAACGCGCCAAACTGGCCGAGGCCGAACAGGCCCTGGGCAAACTGGCCGAGCAGCATGCGCGGATTGCCAGTCTGTAACGGCAAACCGCACTGAAAAAGGGAGGCCCAGGTGGCCTCCCTTTTTTATTCCTGAAAAACCTTGAGTCCCCTGTGGGAGCGAGCCTGCTCGCGAAAGCGCTGTGTCAGCCGACAAATCTGCCGGATGTGAAACCGCCTTCGCGAGCAGGCTCGCTCCCACAGTTTGAACGGTGTTGCCTTCAGATGTGGGACAATGCCCGCCACTTTCAGCCATACCCGAATCGACCACGCCCATGACCGCCCCCCGCACACCCAAACCTGCGCGCAAGAAGCCTGACGCCGCCTCCCCGAGCAAAGCCGTCGAGCCGCGCGAGAAGGCCAGCCTGCATCCGCGCAATCGCCATCAGGGTCGTTACGACTTTCCGGCGCTGATCAAGACCACGCCGGAACTGGCCAAGTACGTGATCACCAACCCGTACGGCAAGGAAAGCATCGACTTCGCCAGCCCCGACGCGGTACGTGTGTTCAATCGGGCGCTGCTCAAGGCGTTCTACGGCATCCAGCATTGGGACATCCCGGCGGACTATCTTTGCCCTCCTGTTCCGGGGCGTGCCGACTATGTGCACTTTCTCGCCGACCTGCTGGCGAGCATGAACGACGGCAAGGTCCCGCGCGGCGCGATCGTCAATGTGCTGGATATCGGCATGGGCGCCAACTGCGTTTATCCGTTGATCGGCAACAGCGAATACCGTTGGCACTTCCTCGGCTCGGAGATCGACCCAACAGCCGTGGCGGCGGCGCGAGCCATCGTGCAGTCCAACGATCTGAGCAAGGTGATCCAGCTGCGCCAGCAGGAAAACCGCAAGCACATCCTCATTGGCTTGCTGGAGCCGGGCGAGCGTTTCGACCTGACCATGTGCAACCCGCCGTTCCACGCTTCGATGGAAGAAGCGACCAAGGGCAGCGAGCGCAAGTGGCGCGCCTTGGGCAAGGCCGACCCGAAACGCAAGCTACCGGTGCTGAACTTCGGCGGGCAATCGGCGGAGCTGTGGTGTGAAGGCGGTGAAGCGCGCTTTGTGACGCAGTTGATTGCCGAAAGTGCGAACTTCCAGCACAAGGTGTTGTGGTTCAGCACACTGGTGTCGAAGGCCTCGAACCTGCCGGCCATCGAGACGGCACTGAAGAAGGCCGGCGTGCTGGAGAGCCAGGTCGTGGAGATGTCGCAGGGCCAGAAGCAGAGCCGCTTTGTCGCCTGGACCTTCCAGACCAAGTCCGAGCAGCAGATCTGGCGGCGTGAGCGCTGGGTTCGCTAACACACAGCAGATCCCCTGTGGGAGCGAGCCTGCTCGCGAAAGCGGCGCGTCAGTCAGCTTCAATATCGACTGACCTACCGCTTTCGCGAGCAGGCTCGCTCCCACATTGGCCCTGCGATTCAGTCGCTAAATCACAGACACAAAAAAACCGTGCCCCGGATCACTCCGAAGCACGGTTTTTTTATCGCTGCGTCTTACTTGTTCACAGCGTCGGTCAGGCCTTTGGCCACAACCAGCTTGATCACTTTCTTTGCAGGGATTTCGATGGCAGCGCCAGTCGAAGGGTTACGGCCAGTGCGGGCAGGACGCTCGGTCACTTTCAGCTTGCCGATACCTGGCAAGGTGATTTCGCCGCCGTTTTCCAGCTGATCGGCAACGATTTGGCCCAGTTGGTCCAGAGCGTTACGCGCGGTGGTTTTCGGCGCGTCGATAGCTTCAGCGATGTCGGCGATCAGTTGGTCTTTAGTAAGAGCCATGTAGTGTTCCTTCCCTATCAAATTCATATGGATTGCAGAGTGCAGTGTCAGCCATCGAGCCCGATCTTCTGGATCTGGCACCCTCGGCGATAACCACGACGAGTCGGGTTATAGATGCCGAAATCAGGGTTTGGTTCGACCTGACAAATGCTGAATGCACGCTTAACGCAGTGACTTCGCGTAAGACCGGGCAAAACTAGCACAGCGACAAGGAAATATCCGCCTCTAGCTACCCATTTGGTCAGCTTTATTGCGCTAAATCGGTAAAAAACCGCTTAAGGCCGGCCGCTTGCGCCGATTTAAGCCTTGGCCCCCCTGTAGGAGCTGCCGAAGGCTGCGATCTTTGGACTTTGCTTTTTCAAAAACAAGATCAAAAGATCGCAGCCTTCGGCAGCTCCTACGCAGAGCCTCGGCCGGAGATTCGGTTACACTGAGCGCTTTTTCGGGGGAGCCTGCCCTCCTCCCTTCCAACAGCCGAGAAGCCCATGCCGATCCGTCATTGCATCGTCCACCTGATCGACAAAAAACCCGACGGCACGCCCGCAGTTCTGCACGCCCGTGACTCTGAACTGGCCGAGTCCGCAGCCATCGAAAACATGCTCGCCGACCTCAACGAAAGCTACAACGCCAAACAGGGCAAAGCCTGGGGCCTGTTCCATCCGGAATCCGGCGCATTCCCGTTCAGCGGCTGGCTGAAGGAGTATATGGAAGGCGGCCGTGACTTCACCGCGTTCAGTAAAGTGGCGGTCGAGCATCTGCAGAAACTGATGGAAGAATCCAACCTGTCGGTGGGTGGCCACGTGCTGTTCGCCCACTATCAGCAAGGCATGACTGACTACCTGGCGATCGCCCTGCTGCACCACAGCGAAGGCGTGGCGGTGACCGACGAGCTCGACGTGACGCCCTCGCGCCATCTCGACCTTGGCCAGTTGCATCTGGCCGCGCGGATCAACGTTTCCGAGTGGCAGAACAACAAGCAGTCCAAGCAGTACATCTCGTTCATCAAGGGCAAGAATGGCAAGAAGGTCTCGGAGTATTTCCGCGACTTCATCGGTTGCCAGGAAGGCGTCGACGGCCCCGGCGAGACGCGCACGCTGCTCAAGGCCTTCAGTGACTTTGTCGAGAGCGAAGACCTGCCGGAAGACTCGGCCCGCGAGAAAACCAAGACCCTGGTTGACTATGCCAGCAGCCAGGCCAAGCTCGGCGAACCGATGGGTCTTGAGGAGCTGTCGGAGCTGATCGACGAAGAACGCCCGAAAGCCTTCTACGATCACATCCGCAACAAGGACTATGGCCTGTCGCCAGAGATTCCGGCAGACAAGCGCACCCTCAATCAATTCCGTCGTTTCACCGGCCGCGCCGAAGGTTTGTCGATCAGCTTCGAAGCGCACCTGCTGGGCTCGAAGATCGAGTACGACGAAGAGAACGGCACCCTGATCATCAAAGGCCTGCCGACTTCGCTGACCGATCAGTTGAAGCGGCGTAACTGATGCTCGGCAATGTGCTGAAAAAGGTCGCCCTGGTATTGCTGGTGGTCGTGGTCTATCAGAACTGGGGCAAGATCGAGCGGGTGTTCAATCCCGCGCAAATGGTCTCGCCGCAGACCCGGGCGCAAGCCAATGTCGTGCTTTATGCCACCGACTGGTGCGGCTACTGCAAACAGACCAAACGCTTTCTCGACAGCAAGGGCATACCGTTCAAGGAGTTCGACATCGAGAAAGATGTTGAAGCGCGCAAGGCGTATGAAGCATTGGGTGGACGCGGGATTCCGCTGATCGATGTGAACGGCACGTTGATTCGCGGGTTCGATCCGGACGAAATCCTTGCAGCCCTGAAATAACCAATGTGGGAGCGAGCCTGCTCGCGAAAGCGCTGCATCAGCCAACAACCATGTTGAATGATCCATCGTCTTCGCGAGCAGGCTCGCTCCCACAGGTTTTGCAGCTGCTTGATAAATCAGCGCGCTTCGATACGGAAACCAAAACGCGGAAAGTGCACATGCACCACGCCGCCACGTTCGTCTTCACGGCGAATGATCAGCTCTTCACTGCCAGCAAACAACAACTCGCCTGCCACCGGATCAACGCCGTAATCGACAGCGGCAATTGCCACTTGCTGTCCCGTCTTGAAGCCGTTCGGATCAACGAACCGCTCATCCGGCAATGCCGCTGGCGTCGCGTTACGCGCGACCTCCAATGCCTCGGCAGAGGACATCTCGCTCGCTGCGCCATGGCCGAACCCGAGCACCCGACCCAGCCACGCCGCCACCGCCGGATATTCATCCACCAGCGGCGCCGTGACGTGGGTCGCCTTGAGGAACCACAGCGGATGCGCCAGGGCGAAGTCGGCAATCGATGGCTCGCCGAAGAGGTAGTCGCCCTGTTCGCGCTGCAACTGCTGCTCCAGACGCGCCATGATCGTCGGCCACTGATGCTTGGCCTGCTCGGCGGACAGGCGTGTGGCGCTGCCACCGCTGAACAAGCCGGCGCGGTCGGCCAGGAAGGCCTTGATCGCTTCCGGCGGCAATTTGCCGAAACGCACCGCCACTGACTCCGGCTGGAACACCAGGCTCACGGCATGCTGGAACACCACCGAATCGGCCCACGCTGCAAAACTGGCGCTGGTCATTTCCTGGCCTTCGGGAAAGAACGCCGGCAGGGCTTTTTCCTGCTCCAGGCGTCGAGCGATCAGTGCGGTGTCGCAATAGATGTCAGCACCGATCTGCAACACTGGGGTCTTGCGGTAGCCACCGGTCAATGCCGTCAGATCAGGCTTGGGCATCACCGGGGAAATATGCACCGAACGCCAGGACAGGCCTTTGAAGCCCAGCAGCAGGCGCGCCTTCTCGGCAAATGGAGAGGTCGGGTAATGGTGCAGAATCAACTCGGACATGCTCGGCTCCGCCGCTGGAAAAGTGAATCCGCAGCTTAGCGCGCATTGCCTGACAGGCCTACCGATCTGCCTGATGGGAACCAATCAGTCAGATTGATAAGACGCGACCAGGCATTCCTTGGCGCTCTTCTTGAGCTTTTTGATCAGCCGTTCCTGGCGCAAAGCATCGCTTTTGTCGCGGCACAGTTCGGTGTAGACCAGGGCCATCGCGGGGCTGGAAAGAAAGAACCGCGCGCCCTTGCCGCTCTGGTGCTTGGCGAAACGGCGCACGGGGTCGTCGCTGATTCCGCAATACAACGAGCCATTGGCGGCACGCACGAGGTAGACGAACCAGGATTTGCTCACTGGTTCGGCAGCATCGACGGATTTTTCGCTAAGGCTGGTCACTTCGGGATCTGAACGTGTAGGAAAACAGGCGGCGATCTTATCAGCGCCCGGCCTGAAATGCCTTCAGTCCCTTGCGCGCCTGGGCACGTACCGCGTTGCGCACCAGCGGCGTCCAGCCCAGCAGCAGGCCTTTGAAACCCAACGCCTGCCGCGACCAGCGCCACAGATCGAAGTGGTCGTGGTGCTCACAGATCTTGCCGTCCCGGAAGACGAAGCGCGCCTGGATGTCGTTGACCACGACGTTGCCGGTCTGACTGAACAGGTAAGTCGCCACCCAATGCGCGCCGCCGGTGCGCTCGTCGGCGCGGACATTGTCAAAAGTCAGGGAAAAATCCCTGGCGCGGGTAGTCAGCATGCGCCACATGTCGCCGGCATCGCGCCCGCGCAACTCGCCGAAGGCCGGATCGCTGAAGACCACATCATCGGTGTAGCAGGCCGCCATGGCCTCGGCGTCGAGGCGCTGAAAGGCTTGGTAGAAGCGGGTGATCAGGGCGCTATGGGCTTCGCTCAAGGCAATCTCCAAGGAAATAGGTACAGATTGCCAGCACCATAATCTGCCGCGCGCAGAAACACTATCGGCAATACGCAAAACCCTTGTGGGAGCGAGCCTGCTCGCGAAGGCAATTCAACATTCAACATCCATGTTGACCGAAACACCGCTTTCGCGAGCAGGCTCGCTCCCACATTTGCAACCAGTGCATTCAGATCTTTTCGCTTTGCACCTGCACATACAACGCCCGCCCGGCACCCAGCCCGGCCAGGATCGCACCAGCGCCGATAACGCCGAAGATCCAGCCCAGGGCATTCCAGCCGCCGGTCCAGTCATGCACCACGCCCACGGCAAACGGCCCCATGGACGCCAGCGTGTAGCCAAAACCCTGGGACATGCTCGACAGGTTCGCCGCGACATGGGAATCGCGCGAGCGCAGCACGATCAGGGTCAGGGCCAGACTGAACGTGCCGCCCTGCCCCAGTCCGAGCAGAATCGCCCAGCCCCACAGACCTTCGATCGGTGCGTACAGGCAGCCGAACAGGCCGGCCAGGGTCAGCGCCATGACCACGACAATCGCCAGGCGCTGATCCTTGCCCCGGGTCGCCAGCCACGGCGCGGCCAGCGAACTGGCCAGTTGAATGATCACCGAACCGGACAGCACCAATCCGGCCTGAGTCGGTGTCAGCCCGCGCCCGATGAGGATTGACGGCAACCAGCCAAACACGATGTAGGCCAGCGACGATTGCAGGCCCATGTACAAGGTCACCTGCCAGGCCAGCGGATCACGCAGCAACCCGCGCACGCGATAGGCGACGTTGTGTGCGCCATGTTTGGAGCCGACTTGTGGCAGCCAGAACACTGCGGCTACCAATGCCGGAATCACCCAGAAGCCCAGGCCCATCGCCCAGCTGTTGCCGAAGTGTTCACTCAGCGGCACGGTCGAACCAGCCGCCATCGCCGCACCCAGGCACAGGGCCATGGTGTAGACGCCGGTCATGGTCCCGGCATGTTTGGCGAAATCGCGTTTGACAATGCCCGGTAACAGCACGCCGATAATGCCGATGCTGGCGCCCCCAAGCACGCTGCCGGCGAACAGGCCGATCTCGCCGAAATTACTGCGCAGGATAATCCCGCCGGCCAGCGTCAGCAGAATCCCCAACACCACCCGCTCAGCACCGAAACGCCGCGCCAGAATCGGCGCCAGCGGCGCAAACAGGCCCAGGCACAGCACCGGCAACGTGGTCAGCAATCCCGCCTGCGCCGCAGACAGTCCGAGACTGCTGGAGACCTCGCTGAGCAACGGCGCCATGCTCGACAACGCCGGGCGCAGGTTCAGCGCCACCAGAATCAACCCGAGCAGCAACAGCCACGGGCGTTTTACCAATGGGTGGCTTTGCTGGACCTGCTCGTCATCAGCCTCGGCATCGATCAGCAGCTCTTCAAGTTCGGGGGTGCGTTTCGACACTGTGGATAACTCACTGCGGGACATGGATTTCTCGGTTTCAAGGTTCATTGATCAACTGCCTCGACAAGGCTTTGGCCCGCTCCGGGTCGCGTTGCTCGACCGCATCGAGCAAGTCGATGTGCAGATCGAACACTTCCTGACGGCGCGGGGAGATATTCAGGGTCTGGCGCAATTGCGCGCCGACGATGCTGGAAAAGTAGCGATACAACTCGCTGAGGGTCGGGTTGTGCGCGGCGTCGACCAGTCGGCGATGGAACACCAGATCGCAGGCGATATAGGTGTCGAGATCGCCGTGGTAGTGGCTGCCGCTGGTGCCGAGCGCTTCGCGCAGGGTCGCCAGATCCTCATCGGTACGGCGCAACGCGGCCAGGCCGATGGCCTCGACTTCAAGGATGTGTCGGGTCTCCCGAGCCTGCTCCAGCGAACAGCGGGATAGCGCTTTAAGTGTGTCGAGCGGGTCGACCACCGCCCGAAGATAACTGCCGTCGCCTTGGCGAATTTCGATCAATCCCGAGAACGCCAGAACACGCATCGCCTCACGCACTGTATTGCGGCTAATGCCCAGTTCGGCACACAGCTCAGGTTCGGTCGGCAGACGCTCGCCGACCTGCCACGCACCGCTGTTGATGCGCTGCCGCAGTTGATCCAAAGCCTGATCGACCAGGGATCGCTTGATCAAAGGGGAAATGTCTGACATGAACCTCACCTTTTCATCCAATCATAGGATGAATTTTCCGACATGTTAGTCAGACCCATGTAGGACGGCAACCACCTAGGGTCAATCGGAGACACATGGAGCGGCATTTTCGATTGGTCAAAATTACCCTTTAAGGGTAATTTCAGGGACAGGGTTTTGGCTTCTTATGGAAAAGAACACACCCCATTACGACTTGGCAGTCGTGAAGGCCGAAGTAATTAGACGAGGCAAAGAAGCCTTTACACGTTATGCACTTGAGACAGGCCGGGACATGGGCATGTCCTGGAAAGTGATGATGCAGGTTGTGGCAACGCTTGAGCGGCGGATGCTCTACAAATCCATGACCTCTTATTCCAACCATCGTAACTGGCACGACGTCTATCACGTATCGTTTCGAAATCGGGAGATCTATATCAAAGTGACCTACTGCACGAGCGGTGGTTCTCCGGTGATCTCCTTCAAGGAGAAAAACACATGAGCAAGAGGCAATGCCTGAGTTGCGGCACCGAACACGCAATGCACCACTTTCAAGATCGCAGTCTCGACGTCAATTACAAACAGTTTTCGCGGCCCGTACACCTTCTCGCCGGCTGGGAGTGCAGGATCTGTGGCGAAATCATTTTTGACAGTGGTACCGACAGTGCCGAGCGCTACGTAGATGCCGGCGATCAATTACTCGAAGACGTACTTCGGCTGATCGGTACCGAAATGAAGCGTATTCGCCGAAAGCTCCATCTCACTCAAAGAAGTGCGGTGAAGTGGCTGTCAGGAGGTGGGCATAATGCGTTTTCACGATATGAACGCGGCGAACTGGCTCCGCCGCAGCCGTTGTTCACACTGATGCGGCTTCTGGATCGTCATCCCGATCTGCTAGAGGAAATTCAGGCACTTCACGCAGACGACGGTCTCAAACAACTTCTGGAAACTCGTTACCCGGAGCGGGAACCTGTTCTGGCCAGATGAGCCCAGATAAAACAAACCCGGAACTGAGTCCGGGTTTGTTTCAGTGCCTGACGGGCATCAATGCAAAATCTGACTCAAGAACAACTTGGTCCGATCATTCTGCGGATTGTCGAAGAAGTCGTTCGGCGCGGCCTGTTCAACGATTTCGCCCTTGTCCATGAAGATCACGCGGTTGGCCACGGTGCGGGCGAAGCCCATTTCGTGCGTCACGCAGAGCATGGTCATGCCGTCTTCGGCCAGACCGATCATGGTGTCCAGAACTTCTTTCACCATTTCCGGATCAAGCGCTGAAGTCGGTTCGTCGAACAGCATGATTTTCGGCTTCATGCACAAGGCGCGGGCGATCGCCACACGCTGTTGCTGACCGCCGGAAAGCTGCCCCGGATATTTGTGCGCCTGCTCCGGAATGCGTACGCGCTCCAGGTAATGCATGGCGATTTCTTCGGCCTTGCGCTTGGGCAACTTGCGCACCCACATCGGCGCCAGCGTGCAGTTTTGCAGGATGGTCAGGTGCGGGAACAGGTTGAAGTGCTGGAACACCATGCCGACTTCGCGACGGATCGCTTCGATCTGCTTGAGGTCGTTGGTCAGTTCCACGCCATCGACGACGATGCGCCCCTGCTGGTGTTCTTCCAGACGATTGAGGCAACGGATCGTGGTGGACTTACCGGAGCCCGACGGACCACACAGGACGATGCGTTCGCCCTGTTTGACGTTGAGGTTGATGTCCTTGAGTACGTGAAACTGGCCGTACCACTTGTTCACGCCCTGCATCTGGATAATGCCTTCCGGACCCACAGGCTTTTTGATTGCTTCGCTCATTTACAGAGAACTCCTAACGCTTGTGGCCAGTGTCGAGCTTGCGTTCCAGATGCATGGAATAGCGCGACATACCAAAACAGAAAATCCAGAACACCAGGGCGGCGAACACGTAGCCTTCGGTGGCCATGCCCAGCCATTTCGGGTCGGCGGCGGCTTGCTTGACGCTGTTGAGCAGGTCGAACAGGCCGATAATGATCACCAGGCTGGTGTCCTTGAACAGCGCAATGAACGTGTTGACGATGCCCGGGATTACCAGCTTCAGGGCTTGCGGCAGAATCACCAGGCCCATCGAACGCCAGTAACCGAGGCCCATCGCTGCAGCCGCTTCGTACTGCCCTTTGGGAATCGCTTGCAGACCACCGCGCACCACTTCGGCGACGTAGGCTGACTGGAACAGGATCACGCCGATCAGCGCCCGCAGCAGCTTGTCGAAGTTCATGCCTTCAGGCAGGAACAGCGGCAGCATTACCGAGGACATGAACAGCACCGTGATCAACGGCACGCCGCGCCAGAACTCGATGAAGGTCACGCAGACCACACGAATCGCCGGCATGTTCGAACGTCGTCCCAGCGCCAGCACGATACCCAGCGGCAACGCCCCGGCGATGCCGACGGTGGCGATCACCAGGGTCAGCATCAGGCCGCCCCACTGGCTGGTCGGCACGGTGGTCATTCCGAAAC
Organism: Pseudomonas sp. 1L-E-NC-VB-C3; assembly: GCF_057291535.1. Lineage (NCBI taxonomy): Bacteria > Pseudomonadati > Pseudomonadota > Gammaproteobacteria > Pseudomonadales > Pseudomonadaceae > Pseudomonas > Pseudomonas sp. 1L-E-NC-VB-C3. The sequence goes on from NZ_JBXAWD010000004.1 coordinate 426,803, forward strand.
CGCCATGCAGCAAAGTGAAGGCAATGATCGGGTACAGCACCAGGAAGCTCAGGCCGTACACCGCTTTACGCGGCACGCGCGAGATGAACAGCGGTGCTGCGCCGATGACCGCCAGCCACACGGTCAGGTCGACGCGCCAGCGCAGTTCGGTCGGGTAGTAGCCGTACATGAACTGGCCGAAACGCTGCTGAATGAACACCCAGCAGGCGCCTTCCTTGGTGCAGTCGGCGCGCGTGGTGCCGACCCAGTTGGCGTCGACGATCGCCCAGCTGAGGATCGGTGGCACGACCAGGTAGATCAGGTAGAACGCAAACAGCGTCAGCAGGGTGTTGAGCCAGCTGGAGAACATGTTCGCGCGCATCCACGCCACCACGCCGATACTGCTGTTCGGTGGAGGCATGTCGGGTTTGAAAGTATGAGTACTCATGCGCTTTTCCTTACCGCTCGATCAGCGCAATGCGCTTGTTGTACCAGTTCATCAGCAGGGAAATGCTGATACTGATCGCCAGGTACACGCTCATGGTGATGGCAATCACTTCGATGGCCTGCCCGGTCTGGTTGAGCACGGTGCCAGCGAACAGCGAAACCATTTCCGGGTAACCGATACCGGCTGCCAGCGAGGAGTTCTTCGCAAGGTTCAGGTATTGGCTGGTCAGCGGCGGAATGATCACGCGCAGGGCCTGCGGGATGATCACCTTGCGCAGGGTCGGGCCGTTGCGCAGGCCAAGCGAACGCGCCGCTTCGGTCTGACCGTGGCTGACCGACTTGATCCCGGAACGCACGATCTCGGCGATAAACGCTGCGGTGTACACAGTGAGCGCCAGGGTCAACGCCAGCAGTTCCGGGATCAGCACCCAGCCACCGACAAAGTTGAAGCCCTTGAGCTCGGGCATTTCCCAGTGCAACGGAGCGCCGAAGATCAGCGCGCACAAGGTCGGGATCACCAGCGCAATTGCCAGGCCGGTCCAGAACTTGTGGAACGGTACGCCGGTTTCTTCGAAACGCTTGTTGGCCCAGCGGCACATCAGCACGATGCCGACGATGGCCAGCACGATGCTGATCACGAACGCCCAGAAGCCGTCAGCGGCGAGTGCGGCCGGCATGTTCAGGCCACGGCTGCTGACGAAGAAGGTGTCGCCGAAGTTGTGGCTGTTGCGCGGCCCCGGCATGGTCAGGAACACCGCGAAGTACCAGAACAGGATCTGCAGCAGCGGCGGAATGTTGCGGAATACTTCCACATACACCGTCGCCAGTTTGGCAATGATCCAGTTCTGCGACAGCCGCGCTACACCGACGATGAAACCGAGAATCGTCGCCAGGATCACGCCGATAAATGTCACCAACAGGGTGTTGAGCAGGCCGATGACAAACACCCGCGCATAACTGTCCGCTTCGGTGTAGTCGATCAGGGTTTGAGCGATGCCGAACCCGGCACTGCGCTCCAGAAAGCTGAAACCGGAAGTGATACCCCGGTGCTGAAGGTTGGTTTGCGTGTTGTCGAACAGGTACCAGCCAAGCGAGACCACCGCCACAACGGTGATGATCTGGAATAGCCACGCACGCACTCGTGGATCGCTGAGGCTGAGCCTCTGCTTTGGTGCGCCGATTGAATTTTGCATGAAGTGCCCCGGAAGAAATGGAACAAGAACATCACCCGGCGGTTGGCCCGCCGGGCGATAGAACCATTAGCGCACTGGTGGTGCGTACTGAATGCCGCCGTTGTTCCACAGGGCGTTCAGGCCACGGTCGATTTCCAGCGGAGTGCTCTTGCCGAGGTTTTTCTCGAAGATTTCGCCGTAGTTGCCGACCTGCTTGACGATCTGCACAACCCAGTCTTTCGGCAGTTTCAGGTCTTTGCCGTATTCGCCGTCAGCACCGAGCATACGGGCCACGTCCGGGTTCTTGGTGGACTTGGCTTCAGCTTCGACGTTCTTCGAAGTGATGCCGGCTTCTTCGGCATTGAGCAGCGCGTAGCCGACCCAACGCACGATGGCCAGCCACTCGTCGTCGCCGTTACGTACGACCGGACCCAGTGGTTCTTTGGAAATGGTTTCCGGCAGAACCACGTAGTCCTTCGGCGAGGCCAGCTTGCTGCGCTGGGCGAACAGCTGGGACTTGTCGGAGGTCAGCACGTCGCAACGACCGGATTCCAGCGACTTGGCGCTTTCATCGGAGGTGTCGAAGGTGATCGGGGTGTATTTCAGACCGTTGCCACGGAAGTAGTCGGAAACGTTCAGTTCGGTGGTGGTACCGGCCTGGATGCAGATGGTCGCGCCGTCGAGCTCTTTGGCACTTTTCACGCCCAGCTTGTTGTTTACCAGGAAGCCGATGCCGTCGTAGTAGGTGATGAAGCCCGGGAATTTCAGGCCCATGCCCGCGTCACGGGAGCTGGTCATGGTGGTGTTGCGCGACAGGATGTCGATCTCGCCGGACTGCAGCGCGGTGAAGCGCTCCTTGGCGTTCAACTGGCTGAACTTGACCTTGTTGGCGTCGCCGAAAACGGCTGCGGCCACAGCGCGGCAGACGTCGGCGTCGATGCCGAGAATCTTCCCGGTCGCATCCGGTACCGAGAAGCCCGGCAGACCGTCGCTCACGCCACACTGCACGAAACCTTTTTTCTGTACCGCATCCAGGGTTGCACCCGCCTGAGCGAACCCGCTGACGCCGAGTACTGCTGCAGCAGTCACGACCGCCAGAGTGGATTTCAACATCTTCATTCAAACCTCCAGTTTTGCTCTTGTTGTGTCGGAGCTTGAGTCCAGTCGCACCCTTTTGAGGCGTTGTTGACCCGTGTTGGCTTTTTTTGGGGTCAACCGACGTAAGACCTTCGCTATGAGTCTAGTAGGAGAAAATCCACATCATGGATCACTCACTTCTCACCAATCGGCCGAACGGGCTGTAGCCCTTTCACGTTCGCTAAGCCCGTAGCGGCCATTGGCGAACATCCATCACCGGATTCGTTGCTATCCCATCACGCGACTGACACTGATAGTGTTACCGCCACGAGTAGGACGCTTCGTACGCAAACCTCCATAGCAAACGCCGTACCACACCGCTTGCGAAAGTGATTGCGCGACACGTCAATAGCTAAACTTGTAACCTTGCGACATCTTGTTAACGGATCAACCGGGCGCGCACTTCAATCACGCACTCAATGAGAGCGCCCGCACATTTTTGGAGCAGACATGACCGAGCCCTTGATTCTTCAGCCTGTTAAGCCCGCAGACGCCTGCGTGATCTGGCTGCACGGCCTCGGCGCCGACCGTTACGACTTCCTGCCGGTGGCCGAGGCGTTGCAGGAAAGCCTGCTGAGCACGCGTTTTGTGCTGCCGCAGGCGCCGACGCGTCCAGTGACGATAAATGGCGGATATGCCATGCCCAGCTGGTACGACATCAAGGCCATGAGCCCGGCCCGGGCGATCGACCGTGACCAGTTGGAAGCTTCGGCAGAGCGCATCATCGAACTGATCGAAGCCGAGCGCGCCAGCGGAATAGACGCCTCGCGGATTTTTCTCGCCGGTTTTTCCCAGGGCGGCGCGGTGGTTCTGCACACCGCATTTCTGAAGTGGCAGGGGCCGTTGGGTGGGGTGCTGGCGTTGTCTACTTACGCACCGACATTCAGCGACGAACTGGAGTTATCCGCCAGCCAGCAGCGCATTCCGGTGCTATCGCTGCACGGCCAGTTCGATAACGTGGTGCAGAACTCGATGGGCCGCAGTGCTTACGAGCATTTGAAGAAGCATGGTGTCACCGTGACATGGCAGGAATACCCAATGGAGCACGAAGTGTTACCTGAAGAGATTCGCGACATTGGTGTCTGGTTGAGCGAACGACTGCGCTGATTGTCGACCAATCCCTGCCCATTGATCCCTCCTACTACGCCGCGCCCGATTCTTGCATTACACTGGCCGGCGTACATTCCTTAACCAATTGATGAGATGACCGTGCTCAAAGCACTCAAGAAAATGTTCGGTAAAAGCGAGGCTGAGCAGCTCGCGCCAGTTCCCAGTGCGCCGTCGCACGCCCCCGGTCATCGCGCCGATGCCCCGCAGGCCGACCGCCCCGCTCCCGCAGCCGCACCGAAGCCCGAAGAAAAACCCGCTGCGGCCGCGCCAATGGCCGTAGAGCCTGCACCCGGCGAAGCGCCGAAACCGGCCAGACCGCGTCGCGAACCGAAGCCCAAGGCACCGGTCATTCCATGGAAACTCGAAGACTTCGTCGTCGAGCCACAGGAAGGCAAAACCCGCTTTCACGATTTCAAGCTTGCCCCGGAACTGATGCACGCCATCCAGGACCTGGGCTTTCCGTACTGCACGCCGATCCAGGCGCAGGTGCTGGGCTTCACCCTCGCCGGCAAAGACGCCATTGGCCGCGCGCAGACCGGCACCGGCAAGACCGCCGCGTTCCTGATCTCGATCATCACCCAGTTGCTGCAGACGCCGCCGCCGAAAGAGCGCTATATGGGCGAGCCGCGTGCGCTGATCATCGCGCCGACCCGCGAACTGGTGGTGCAGATCGCCAAGGACGCCGCTGACCTGACCAAATACACCGGCCTCAATGTCATGACGTTCGTCGGCGGCATGGACTTCGACAAACAGCTCAAGCACCTCGAAGCGCGGCATTGCGACATCCTCGTCGCCACGCCGGGCCGCTTGCTCGACTTCAACCAGCGCGGCGATGTGCACCTGGACATGGTCGAAGTGATGGTCCTGGACGAAGCTGACCGCATGCTCGACATGGGTTTCATCCCGCAGGTACGGCAGATCATTCGCCAGACCCCGCCGAAGTCCGAGCGCCAGACCCTGCTGTTCTCCGCGACCTTCACCGAAGACGTGATGAATCTGGCCAAGCAATGGACCACCGACCCGGCGATTGTCGAAATCGAAATCACCAACGTCGCCAACGAGAACGTCGAGCAGCACATCTACGCCGTGGCCGCTGCCGACAAATACAAGCTGCTCTACAACCTGGTCAACGATAACGGTTGGGAGCGGGTCATCGTGTTTGCCAACCGCAAGGACGAAGTACGCCGCATCGAAGAGCGTCTGGTGCGTGACGGCATCAACGCCGCGCAACTCTCCGGTGATGTGCCGCAGCACAAGCGCATCAAGACTCTGGAAGGTTTTCGCGAAGGCAAGATCCGCGTGCTGGTGGCCACCGATGTCGCCGGTCGCGGCATCCACATCGACGGCATCAGCCACGTGATCAACTTCACGCTGCCGGAAGTCCCGGACGACTACGTGCACCGCATTGGCCGTACCGGTCGTGCCGGCGCCGATGGCGTGTCGATCAGCTTTGCCGGCGAGGACGACTCCTACCAGTTGCCGTCGATCGAAGAAAAGCTTGGTCGCAAGATCAGCTGTGAAACCCCGCCGACGCATCTGCTGCGTGCGGTTGAGCGCAAGCGTCCACAGTAAGCCCCGCCATATGAAAAAGCGCAGCCGGAAACGGACTGCGCTTTTTTTATGCCCGATGGTTGCTCACCAGAACTAAAAGTCCATAATGGAAAAATAAGTTTAGTTTTGGAGCGCGAAATGTCCAGTACGCCCTATGTGATCGATCAAGCCCAGGCCCATGAGCTGTTGGCGCGTATCGATGTTCCGCAAATCCTGCGCAAGCTGTTCCGCGATCTGGCGGCCGGGAACGCCGTGCAGCCGGCGCAGCAATGGGTCGAGTTTCCGCAGGGTGCCGGCGACTTCATCAATTATCTGGGCGTGCTGGCCGAGGACGGCGTGTACGGAGTGAAGACTTCGCCGTACATCGTCCGTGAGCAGGGTGCGCTGGTGACGGCGTGGACCCTGCTGATGTCGACGAAAACCGGTCAGCCGCTGCTGCTCTGCGATGCCGGCGAACTGACCACCGCGCGCACCGCCGCGACCACGGCCGTGGCGGTCGACGCCCTCGCCCCGTTGAATGCCCAGCGACTGGCGATCATCGGCAGCGGCAAGGTTGCTCAAGCGCATCTGCATTACGCCAAAGCGCTGCGCGACTGGAAGAGCATCAGCCTGTATTCGCCGTCGCTGCTGGAAGATGCGCAAACACAGGCCGAGTTGAAGTGCATTGTGCCGTCAGTGAAGATTGCCGACAGCCTTGAGACCGTCACCGCCGATGCGGATGTGATCATGCTCTGCACCTCGTCGGCCGGGCCGGTGATTGATCCTGCAACGTTAAGCAAACCGGCGCTGATCACCTCGATCAGCACCAACGCCCCCCGCGCCCATGAAGTACCGCCGCAAAGTCTCAACGACATGCAGGTGTTCTGCGACTATCGTCTGACCACGCCGGGTTCGGCAGGTGAGATGCTGATTGCCGCCGAACAGCATGGCTGGAACAAGGATTCGATTGTCGGCGACCTCGCCGACTTGCTCAGCGAAAAAGTGCCGCGCCCGGGTTACGACCGTCACGTGTTCTTCCGTTCAATCGGCTTGGGCCTGGAAGACATTGCCCTCGCCAATGCGGTTTATCACTTAACCCACTAACGCCAAAAATCCCCTGTGGGAGCGAGCCTGCTCGCGAATGCGGTCTGACATTCAGCGAAGATGTCGACTGATACACCGCTTTCGCGAGCAGGCTCGCTCCCACAAGGGACTAGCGAACGCCTTGATATTGCGTACCCACTGGAGACCTACATGAACCACGCAGATTTCATCATCATCGGCGGCGGGATTGCCGGCGCTTCCACCGGGTTCTGGCTGGCGCCGCACGGCAAAGTGATCGTGCTCGAGCGTGAAACCCATCCCGGCTATCACTCCACCGGTCGCTCCGCCGCGCTGTACACCGCCGCCTACGGCACCGCACAGGTCCGCGCACTGACTCAGGCGAGCCGCGCGTTTTTCGACAGTCCTCCGAGCGGCTTTTGCGAGCACCCGCTGCTGACTCCGCGCGGCGAAATGACCGTCGACTTCATCGGTGATCCCGCCGAACTGAACAATCAATACCTCAGCGCCAAAGCCACCGTGCCGCAGATGCAACTGCTCAGCGCCGACGAAGCCTGCGCGCGTCTGCCGATCCTGCGCCGGGAAAAAGTCCACGGCGCGATCTACGACCCATCGGCCTGCGACATCGACACCGACGCGCTGCATCAAGGCTACCTGCGCGGCATCCGGCGCAACCACGGCGAAGTGCGCACCGATTGCGAAGTGCTCGGCTTGAGCCGCGATGCCGATGGCGTGTGGATCGTGCAGACCAATGGCGAGACGTTCAGCGCACCGGTGCTTATCAACGCCGCCGGTGCGTGGGCCGACAAGATCGCTGCCCTGGCCGGTGCGCAGCCGCTGGGTCTGCAAGCGAAACGCCGCGCCGCATTTATCTTTGCCGGCCCGGAAGGCGTGGACACTCATCATTGGCCAATGCTGGTCAGCCTCGACGAATCCTTCTACATGAAGCCCGACGCCGGCATGTTCCTCGGCTCGCCCGCCAACGCCGATCCGGTCGAACCGCACGATGTGCAGCCGGAAGAACTCGACATCGCCATGGGCATTTATCAGATCGAAGAGGCCACCACGCTGACCATCCGCCGTCCGACCCGCACCTGGGCCGGTCTGCGCAGTTTCGTTGCCGACGGTGATTTGCTCAGCGGCTTTGATCCGCAGGTGCCAGGGCTGTTCTGGGTCGCCGCGCAGGGCGGTTACGGCATTCAGACGTCGCCGGCGATGGGCCAGGCCAGTGCGGCGCTGGTGCGCGGCGAGCCATTCCCCGAGCACCTGCATCAATTCGGCCTGGACAGCGCCATGCTCTCCCCGGCCCGACTGGCTTGATCGCATCGACTCGTCCAAAAGATTGCGGCACACTCGCAGCGCCCCGGCACAAGGGGCGCTGACGCTGCCTGGAGCTCCACTGTCATGACTGCCCCTGAATTCGACCCGGCGCTGGATAACTTCCGCGCCATCGCCGACGCCATCGCCACGCTGTTCTTTCCACATGCCGAGGTGGTGCTGCACGACCTGCGCACGCAGAAGGTCGACTACATCGCCAACAACCTGTCCAAGCGCGAGATCGGCGACGACTCGTCACTGGAAGACATGCTCAGCGAGGATGTCAGCGACAGGAACATCGGCCCGTACGAAAAGCTCAACTGGGACGGTCAGAAAATTCGCAGCCTGAGCACCGTGCTGCGTGACAGCGAAAGTCGGCCGCTGGCGGTGCTGTGCATCAATCTGAATATTTCCCTGTTCGAGAACGCCAAAGCGGCGCTGGACCTGTTTCTCTCGCCGAGCAAACTGATTCCGCAGCCGGACTCACTGTTCCGTGATGACTGGCAGGAACGCATCAACACCTTCCTCCACGCCTGGTTGCGCGAGCGGCAGTTGAGCCTGAACCTGCTGACCCGCGATCACAAACGCGAACTGGTGCTGGCGCTGCACGCCGAGGGCGCGTTCAAGGGCAAGAGCGCCTCGAACTACGTGGCCAATGTGCTGAACATGGGGCGGGCGACGGTGTACAAACATTTGAAGGAATTGAAGGGCTGAAGATTTGCATCGCTAGCGCTGGCCTCTTCGCGAGCAGGCTCGCTCCCACATTTGGAATGCGTTACCCCTGTGGGAGCGAGCCTGCTCGCGAAAGCGCTTGATCAATCGCCGTAGATATCGGTCTTGAAATACTTCTCGGAAATCTTCTGATACTCGCCATTCGCGCGAATCCCGTCGATGGCGCGGTTCAACTGGCTGACCAGTTCACCGTTGCCCTTGCGCACGGCAATCCCCGCACCCTCGCCGACGTACTTCGGATCCTTCAGCTCCGGCCCGACAAACTCATAACCCTTGCCACGCGGCATCGACAGAAAGTCATTGAGCGGGATGGTGTCGGCGAAAATCGCATCGAGGCGCCCCGCCGCCAGGTCCATGTAGATTTCTTCGTTGTTGCTGTAGCGCTTGACGTTGATGCCCTTGGGTTCGAACACCTCGGTGGCATAACGATCGGTGGTGGTCGCGCGCTGCACGCCGACGTTCTTGCCTTTGAGGCTGGCGTACTGATCATCCACCGTCGCGCCTTCCTTCATGACCAGACGCGAAGAAGTGAAATAGTACTTGTGGCTGAAATCCACCGACTTCTTGCGATCTTCGTTGATGGTCATCGACGACAGCGCCATGTCGATCTTCTTCACTTTCAGCGAAGGAATCAGCCCGTCGAACTCACCTTCAACCCACACGCACTTGACCTTCATCTGCGCACACAGGGCATTGCCGATGTCGTAGTCGAAACCGACGATTTCACCTTTATCGGTTTTCGACGCGAACGGCGGATAGGCCGCTTCGATGCCGATACGCAGGGTTTTCTCGGCGGCGAAGACGCTGGAGCAGGCCAGCAGACTGAGAGCCAGACCGGTGATGAGGGGAAGTTTCTTCATGTTCGTTCTCTCGCGGGTTGTTGTTGGTTTGGCGAAGAAGAGCAGCTACAAGCGGCAAGCTGATAGCTGCAAGACAGAAGCTTTTTTGTACTTGGAAATCCATACTGGACTCTCAGGTACAAATCGTCAATCGGGTAGAGAGGGAAGGATTTTCGGTGTCACAGATGACGCCTTCGCGAGCAGGCTCGCTCCCACAGGGGAACGCTTTCCAATTGTGGGAGCGAGCCTGCTCGCGAAGACTGACCGGAGGGCGCTACAGAAACTACTTCTTCCAGCGATCCGCAGCCGCATGATCACTGTCACGCCCTTCGACCCAACGCGGGCCGTCACTGGTGTTTTCTTTTTTCCAGAACGGCGCGCGGGTTTTCAGGTAGTCCATGACGAAGGCGCAGGCGTCGAACGCGGCCTGGCGATGGGCGCTGGCGGCACCGACGAATACGATCGGCTCGCCCGGCTCCAGCGCGCCGATGCGGTGCAGCACTTCCAGTTTCAACAGCGGCCAGCGCTGCTCGGCTTCGACGGCGATCTTGCCGAGGGCTTTTTCGGTCATGCCCGGATAGTGCTCAAGGAACATCCCGGCCACGTCGAGCCCGTCGTTGAAGTCGCGCACGTAACCGACAAAGCTCACCACCGCGCCCACACCGACATTGGCCGCGTGCATCGCATTGACTTCAGCGCCCGGATCGAACGGCGTGGCCTGCACGCGAATCGCCATGCTCAGCCTCCGGTCACGGTGGGGAAAAACGCCACTTCATCACCATCGACAACTGGCTCGTCGAGCTGGCAGAGGTCTTCGTTGCGTGCGCACATCAGGTTCTGCTCGCTCAGCACTTCGGCGCCATCACGTTCTGCCAACAGTGCCCGAACGTCATCGACGGTGGCGAAATCGCCTTCAACCGCAACCGAATCCACGCCCAGCGCTTCACGGTAGCGGGCAAAAAATTTCACGGTCAGTTTCATGGCTGCTCCGCCTGGAAGTGGCCGCTCTTGCCGCCGACTTTCTCCAGCAGACGCACGCTTTCGATGGTCATGCCCCGGTCGACGGCTTTGCACATGTCGTAAATGGTCAGGGCGGCGACGCTGGCGGCGGTCAGCGCTTCCATCTCGACGCCGGTCTGCCCGGACAGCTTGCAGCGGGCGACGATACGCACGCTGTCATCGCCTTCGGCGCTGAGTTCGACTTTGACGCCGGTGAGCATCAGCGGGTGGCACAGGGGAATCAGATCGCTGGTCTTCTTCGCCGCCTGAATTCCGGCAATGCGCGCCACGGCGAACACATCACCCTTGGGATGACCGCCGCTGACGATCATCTGCAAGGTTGCGGGGAGCATGCGCACCAGCGCTTGAGCGGTCGCTTCACGGAACGTCACGGCTTTTTCAGTGACGTCGACCATGTTGGCGCGACCTTGGGAATCGAGATGAGTCAGCACGGGATTACTCCTGATCAGGAGCGTGGATTGTAAACCTGTGGGTCAGATATCCGCATCACTGATTATGAAATCACCGTTGCCCCCTGTGGGAGCGAGCCTGCTCGCGAAAGCGGATTCAGATTCACTATAGATGTCGACTGATACACCGCATTCGCGAGCAGGCTCGCTCCCACAGGAGATATTCATTTATCCATAAAAAAACCGGGCGGCTTTAAGGGCCGCCCGGTTCTGGGTGAAAGGTTACAGATGCGATTCGGCGTATTCGGCCAGGATCGAGCGAGGCACCCCTTGCAGGGTGATGTGCACACCGTTGGGGAAGTCCTTGAAACGTTCGGTCAGGTAGGTCAGCCCGGAGCTGGTCGCGGACAGGTAAGGGGTGTCGATCTGCGCCAGGTTGCCCAGGCACACCACTTTGGAACCGGCGCCGGCACGGGTGATGATGGTTTTCATCTGGTGCGGCGTGAGGTTCTGGCATTCGTCGATCAGGATCAGGCTCTGCTGGAAGCTGCGACCGCGAATGTAGTTGAGCGATTTGAACTGCAACGGCACTTTGCTGAGGATGTAGTCGACGCTGCCATGGGTGTTTTCGTCATCCATGTGCAAGGCTTCGAGGTTGTCGGTGATGGCGCCCAGCCAAGGCTCCATTTTTTCCGCTTCGGTGCCGGGCAGGAAGCCGATTTCCTGGTCCAGACCCTGCACGCTGCGGGTGGCGATGATGCGGCGATAACGTTTGCTGACCATGGTCTGCTCGATGGCAGCGGCCAGCGCCAGAATGGTTTTACCGGAACCGGCGGCGCCGGACAGGTTGACCAGATGAATTTCCGGGTCAAGCAACGCGTACAGCGCCAGACTCTGATAGATGTCGCGCGGCTTCAGGCCCCAGGCCTCCTGATGCAGCAGTGGCTCCTGGTGCAGGTCGAGGATCAGCAGGCGGTCTTCCTGGATTTCCTTGATCCAGCCGACAAAGCCCTGCTCGTCGATGATGAACTCGTTGATGTGCACGGCCGGCAGGTTGTCGATCAGTTGTACCTGATGCCAGGTGCGGCCGTGGTCCTGACGGGTTTCGACCTTGCTCACGCGGTCCCAGAAGGAGCCGGTCATGTTGTGGTAGCCGTTGGGCAGCAGGGACACGTCATCGACCAATTGGTCGGTGCTGTAGTCCTCGGCGTCGATCCCACAGGCGCGCGCCTTGAGGCGCATGTTGATGTCTTTGGTGACCAGCACCACCGGTTTTTGCGGATCGCGGGTATGCAGATCAATCAGTTGGTTGATGATTTTGTTGTCGTTCAGATGCTCGGGCAGAATCAGGTTCGACTCGGCCTGCTTGCTCATCAGAATTGACAGCAAGCCCTTTGGCCCGCCCTTGCCGCGCTGGATCGGCACGCCCAGTTCGACGTCCTCGGGGGACGCATCGCCCAGGGTCTTGTCGATCAGGCGGATCGCCTGACGGCATTCAGCGGCCACGCTGTGATGGCCGCTCTTGAGCTTGTCCAGCTCTTCCAGCACGGTCATCGGGATGGCGACGTGGTGTTCTTCGAAATTCAGCAGGGCATTTGGATCGTGAATCAATACGTTGGTATCGAGTACATACAGGATTGGCTGGTTGGAGGAAGGGCTGCGTCCGTGATCATCCATACTCGGTCACCTTTGTGGGAGCCATTCGACGCAATACCGTGACAGTGCTGCGCCTCGAGGTGACTGCCGAATTCATCCACGAGGGCCTGGATGAACTGCACACAATAGGAGTCTGGGAAGACGCCACCTGTGTTGCAGGTTTCGGCGGTCTGTCTTCGTAATACTCCAAAACCGATGACATAAAAAAGCTCTTTGACGGTTTTTTTAAGTTTATTTTGCAGAGTGACGAAAAGCCCTTGGCGGACTCCCCGTACCCCGCTAAAGTCGGAAGTCCGCCCGCATCGAATTCCTCCTGAAAATCACCCAAAGCCCAATGTTTACGGGCTTTTTCTCATTTCTCAACGAAACGCGTCCTGACAGTCTTCCCAGCCGATGCCGCTCTGCGCAGTCTGGGTGATCAGCCACGGCAGGGACGTCTTCACCGCATCCTGTTTCATGTTGAAATTGATCACCCCGTGCCGCCACAGCAGCATCAGGGTCAGCACCCGCTGCGCGCTTGCAGGGCCTTTGAGTTTGCCGGCACCGTCCTGGGCATCGATGTCCCACAGCGCCACTTGCAGGCCCTGGCTATTGAAGAAACCTTGTGCGTCACTGCGGCGCTGGCCATCCGGCGGACGGAACAGCGGCACGTAGTTTTCCGGCAGTTTGTTCTTCACCAGATCGGCGCTGCGCCGCACCGAATCCTGCCAGTCCTGCCAATGGCTGTGAGAGCGGAACTCCCAGCCCTGCACGCCAACGCACTGCCGGGAGAAACTCGCCTGCAGGCTGCTGACCGAACGGCCAGCGAGTCGCGCCTGAATATCCTTGCCCAGTACAAAGAATGTCCCGCTCAGATTAGATTTTCGCAGGTATTCGGTCAGCCAGTCGGTGTTGTCCGGTTGCACGTTGGCGGCGCTGTCGAACGTCAGCAGAAACAGCCGGTCGTGCATGTCGTCGCCGTTGCGCTCGTAGTCGCCGAAACGATCGAATTCGTTACTGGTTTGCGGTGACAGCGCGGCCTTGCGCATCAGCTCGTCGAGGTACTGCAAATGGAAGATCCGGCTCGGCTCGGCCCACTTGGTGTAATAGCTGTCGTCGCTGACGACGAACTTGGCCGCCTGCTCGCGCAGGGTCGGCAGGTCTTCGACGAGGAAGCAGAACGAGGCGTCCTGATCGCAGCTTTGCTGGGCGTGGTTGTAGTTGGCGAGCAAGCGCTGCCAGAGGCGCTGGCGCAGCTGATTGACCGCATCGATATTGACCGTGCGCAGGCCCAGGCGCTGGGCCAGTGCCGCCTCGTCGATGGACTCGGTGCCGAGCAGGCCGCGAGCGAACATGAGGATTTCCGCCCGCGACGCGACGTCGAACAGGGTCGGGTTGCTGAGCTGCTCCGGCCAGGTCGTGCGATCCAGCGTCGCCGCATCACCGGGCGCCGCCATGGCGCCGAAGCTCAGCAGCCACGCGGTGAATAAAAGAACAATGCGCAAAGGGATGTCTCCATAACAAAACCCGCGCGGCACTATAGCTGATCCTGTCCTATTCCCCTCAGCCACGGATGATCGTTCCCACGCTCTGCGTGGTAACGCCTCCCCGGACGCTCCGCGTCAGACGACTGTGACGCAGAGCGTCAAGGGCTGCATTCCCACGCGGAGCGTGGGAACGATCATGTGAATCCGCTTTCGCGAGCAGGCTCGCTCCTACAAGGGGTTTGAGTTAAGCCGTCGATCACCTATGGGCTTGATAGCTGGAGTCAACCCGGACAACCCCCTAGAATCGCCCCCACGATTAAAGGAGACGACTTCATGCTGATGGTGATTTCCCCCGCCAAGACCCTCGACTACGAAACACCGCCGGCGACCCAGCGCTTTACCCAGCCGCAGTACCTCGACCATTCCCAGGAATTGATCCAGCAGTTGCGCGAGCTGAGTCCGGCGCAGATCAGCGAGTTGATGCACGTGTCCGACAAGATCGGTGGCCTCAACGCCGCGCGTTTCGGCAGCTGGACACCCGCCTTCACCCCGGAAAACGCCAAGCAGGCCCTGCTCGCCTTCAAGGGTGACGTGTACACCGGCCTGGATGCGCAGTCCTTCAGCGAAGCGCAATTCGATTACGCGCAAAAGCATTTGCGCATGCTCTCCGGCCTTTATGGCCTGCTGCGGCCGCTGGACCTGATGCAACCCTATCGCCTGGAAATGGGCACCAAACTGGCCAACGGCCGTGGCAAGGATCTGTATGCGTTCTGGGGTACGCGCATCAGCGAGTGGCTGAATGAAGCGCTGGCCGATCAGGGCGATGACGTACTGCTCAACCTTGCATCCAACGAATACTTTTCTGCGGTCAAGCGCAGCGCGTTGAAGGCGCGGATCATCAATACCGAGTTCAAGGATCAGAAGAACGGCCAGTACAAGATCATCAGTTTCTACGCGAAGAAAGCGCGCGGCCTGATGAGCCGTTTTGTGATCCAGGAACGCATCAACGACCCGGCTCAGCTCAAGCAATTTGATGTACAGGGTTATCGCTACAGCGCCGAACAATCGAAACCTGACAATCTGGTGTTTTTGCGCGACCACGCCCCGGAATAAAGCATGCCCTTTGCACGACTCTTTTCCTCCAGAGTCGTGCAGTCCGCCCGAAGTCAAAATCCCCCTGCGACATATCGCCAAATTCATGGCGCCAATAAAACCACACTCTATTTTCTAATTTTAGTTTCACTCGACACTGAAGTTTTTTTTCAGTAGTGGCACCTAAATTTTTTACCCGTAGTGGCACAAAACTATCGACCCCGGTTTCACCCCGATAACTAAAGGGCGAAATCGTTAGTGCTATCAATTTGCACCCAGTGCCATCTTCATCAATATTTCAAAAAATTTCGGCTGGCACGATGAGCGGGCTGGAACTATGTCCAAATGCGTTGCTCATACCACCGGTAACGATTCTCGCCGAGTTTGTACGAGATAACTTACGCAGAGCTGATAGCCATGTAACCAAGTTGTCACAGCAACTTGCCTGAGTGACTAACTAGTCTCAAAACAATCGAAGGACAGGAGATACGCACCATTAATATCCCCTACAAAGGCCAAGGCCGCGCCCCTATAAACGTGCTCGCCTGAGCACCTAACTGCTTGATTTACCGGCCCCCTACCGGACGTCGAGCAGGCTACACGACTGCACTAGAGTCTTCCCGCACGGAAGATCGGCTGCATAACAGGGCAAGTCATAACAACAAGGCCTAGTTGCGCACATCTTGAGTGCACTTATTAGACACTCGGAACTTTGTATGCCTGCACACGGCATTGTGGCGCCTGTAAGCCGCACTTCCGAGTGCACTAGTGACCGCTGAACACCATTAACTCCGGCCTTCTAAGGCCTGATATATACAGAGGTAATTGCGATGCGCATCAGCATATTTGGTTTGGGTTACGTTGGCGCAGTATGTGCCGGTTGCCTGTCTGCACGGGGCCATGACGTAGTTGGCGTCGATGTTGCCAAAGACAAGATCGACATGATTAACGCCGGCAAATCGCCGATCGTTGAACCGGGCCTGGGTGAACTGTTGCAACAGGGTATCCAGACCGGTCGTCTGCGCGGCACGACCAACTTCGCCGAGGCGATTCGTGATACCGACCTGTCGATGATCTGCGTCGGCACGCCAAGCAAAAAGAACGGCGACCTGGAACTGAACTACATCGAGGCCGTGTGCCGCGAGATCGGTTTTGTCCTGCGTGAAAAAACCACCCGCCACACCATCGTCGTGCGCAGCACCGTGTTGCCAGGCACCGTGGCCAACGTGGTCATCCCGATTCTGGAAGACTGCTCCGGCAAGAAAGCCGGCGTCGATTTCGGCGTTGCGGTCAACCCGGAATTCCTCCGCGAATCCACCGCCATCGCTGACTACGATCAGCCACCGATGACCGTTATCGGCGAGTTCGATACCGCCTCGGGCGACGTTCTGCAATCGCTGTACGAAGAACTCGACGCCCCGATCATCCGCAAGGACATCGCCGTTGCCGAGATGATCAAGTACACCTGCAACGTCTGGCACGCGACCAAAGTGACCTTCGCCAACGAGATCGGCAACATCGCCAAAGCGGTCGGCGTCGATGGTCGTGAAGTGATGGAAGTGGTTTGCCAGGACAAGACTCTGAACCTGTCCCAGTACTACATGCGCCCGGGCTTCGCCTTCGGCGGTTCGTGCCTGCCCAAAGACGTACGTGCGCTGACCTACCGCGCCGGTTCCCTGGACGTCGAAGCACCGCTGCTCAACTCGCTGATGCGCAGTAACGAATCGCAAGTGCAGAACGCTTTCGACATCGTTGAAAGCCATGAAAAACGCAAAGTCGCCCTGCTCGGTCTGAGCTTCAAGGCCGGCACCGACGACCTGCGCGAAAGCCCGCTGGTCGAACTGGCGGAAATGCTGATCGGCAAGGGTTACGACCTGAGCATCTACGACAGCAACGTCGAATACGCCCGTGTCCACGGTGCGAACAAGGACTACATCGAATCGAAGATTCCGCACGTATCGTCCCTGCTCAACTCCGACTTCGACTCGGTGATCGATAACTCCGACGTGATCATCCTCGGCAACCGCGACGAGAAATTCCGTTCGCTGGCCCAGGAAGCGCCGCAGGGCAAGCAAGTCATCGACCTGGTGGGCTTCATGTCCAAGGCCACCAGCGCCGGTAGCCGCACCGAAGGCATTTGCTGGTAAGGCAAGCCTCAAGCTTCAAGCCGCAAGCAAAAGCAACACGCTTGCGGCTTGAAGCCTCCATCACCTTCGGATGACGGTTATGACCAAGCTCAAACATTTTTTTCTGCAATCAGCCGGCTGGCTTTTTTATCTCAGTCTGCTGATGGGCCTGGCCTTGATGCTGCCCACGTCCACATTCGACTCCGAGTCGAAGGACTTCATTTTCCTGATTGGCGCCGTGGGTATCTGGCGCTACTCGATGGGTGCAACGCACTTTGTGCGCGGCATGATTTTTCTCTACATCGTTTACCCGCACCTGCGTCGCAAAGTACGCAAGCTGGGTAAAGCGGCCGATCCGTCGCATGTGTTTCTGATGGTCACCAGCTTTCGTATTGACGCGCTGACAACCGCGCAGGTCTACAGCTCGGTGATCCGCGAAGCCATCGACTGCGAACTGCCGACCACCATTGTCTGCTCGATCGTGGAAATGTCCGACGAGCTGCTGGTCAAGGCGCTGTGGGCACGGATGAATCCGCCGGAGCGGGTCAAGCTCGACTTCGTACGAATTCCCGGCACCGGCAAGCGCGATGGTCTGGCCTTCGGTTTCCGCGCGATCTCCCGTCACCTGCCGGACGACCGTGCCGTGGTGGCCGTGATCGACGGCGACACCGTGCTCGGCGAAGGCGTCGTGCGCAAGACCGTGCCGTGGTTCCAGCTGTTCGGCAATGTCGGCGGCCTGACCACCAACGAGTTCTGCGAAGTGCGCGGCGGTTACATCATGAGCGAATGGCACAAGCTGCGTTTCGCCCAGCGCCACATCAACATGTGCTCGATGGCCCTGTCCAAGCGCGTACTGACCATGACCGGTCGGATGTCGGTGTTCAAAGCCTCCGTGGTGACCAATCCGGAGTTCATCGCCGACGTTGAAAGCGACTCGCTGCAACACTGGCGTCTGGGCCGCTTCAAGTTCCTGACCGGCGACGACAAGTCGAGCTGGTTCAGCCTGATGCGCCTGGGTTACGACACCTTCTACGTGCCGGATGCCGCGATCAACACCGTTGAACATCCGCCGGAAAAGAGCTTCATCAAGGCCAGCCGCAAGCTGATGTTCCGCTGGTACGGCAACAACCTGCGCCAGAACTCGCGTGCACTGGGTCTGGGTATCCGCCGCCTCGGCGCGTTCACCTCGGTGGTGCTGTTCGACCAGCGCGTGTCGATGTGGACTTCGCTGCTCGGCCTGACCGTCGCACTGATCGCCAGCTTCAAGTACGGCACCGCGTTCATCCTCGTGTACCTGCTGTGGATCGGTATCACCCGCCTGATCCTGACGCTGTTGCTGTCGTGTTCCGGTCACCGCATCGGCCCTGCTTACCCGGCGATTCTGTATTACAACCAGATCGTTGGCGCCCTGGTGAAGATCTACGTGTTCTTCCGCCTCGACCAACAATCCTGGACTCGCCAGCCCACATCCCTGACCCGTGATCTCGCCAGCTTTCAACGTTGGTTCAACACCTGGTCGTCTCGGACCATGACCTTCTCCGCCGGCAGCATTTTTGTCGCCGTGCTGCTGATGATGGTCTGACCCGCTCCTATTGAATTAACAAGGAAATCGCCCCTATGAATACCGCCGTCAACGTCAACGTAGTGCATGAATCCGAAGCCCAGCGCCAGCACGCTCGCGTGAAAATCCCGGCCAAGCTGCGTTTCTTCGGCCCTGACCGGACTCCGCTCGAAGCGCGGGTCCTCGATCTGTCGGCTGGCGGTCTGGCGTTCAACGCCGGGCAGATGCCGCTGACCATCGGCGAGGTGTACAAGGCGCGTCTGCAATTTGTCATCGACAACCTCGGCCTGGCCATGGACGTTGAACTGCAGGTGCGTTCCTTTGACCGCGCCACCGGCCGCGCCGGCTGCCAGTTCCAGAACCTCGAGCCGCAGGACATTTCCACCCTGCGCCACCTGATCACTTCGCACCTGGCCGGCGACATCGTCAGCATCGGCGAAGTGCTGGCGACCCTGCAGCGCGACAACTTCACCAAGGCGCGCAAGAACAAGACCAACGACACCGGCATGACCCCGTTCGGCCGCCTGAAAGCCGTGACCTTCAGCGCCGGTATTTTCGCTGTTGGTCTGGTCGCCGCCGGTTTCATCTTCAAGTCGGTGTACGGCATGTACTTCGTCAGCCACGCCCAGGCCGGTCTGGTCAGCGTGCCGGGGATGAACATCACCATGCCGCGTGACGGCACCGTACAGAGCCTGGTCAAGTCCGACGGCGTTGCCGCCAAAGGCGCACCGCTGGCGACCTTCAGCACCAGCATGCTCGACGTGCTCAAGGGCCATCTGGCCGAAGACCAACTGGCCCCGGCCAAGGTTGAAGAACTGTTCGGCAAGCAAATGACCGGCACCCTGACTTCGCCGTGCGACTGCACCGTGGCCCAGCAACTGGTGGCTGACGGTCAGTACGCGAGCAAGGGCGACGTGATCTTCCAGTTGGTGCCGCGCAACACCCAGGCCAACGTTGAAGCACGCTTCTCCTATCGCCAGTTCGGCGACGTGCGTCCGGGCACCCCGGTGAGCTTCCAGATCGCCGGCGAAGACAAGACCCGCACCGGCAAGATCGTCAGCAGCACGAGCCTGAAGAGCGCCGACCTGTCCTCCGACATCCGCGTGCAGATCCAGCCTGACGAGCCGCTCGACAGCAGCCTGGCCGGCCGCCCGGTTGAAGTGAACAGCGACCGTGGCCCGAACCTGAACTGGCTGATCGACAAAGCCATGGCTGCCGGTCTTTAAGTCGAGGACATGCCTGTGACTACGCATAACTTGAACACACCGCCGACCCTGTGGGAGCGAGCCTGCTCGCGAAAGGGCCAGCGCGGTTTGTCTGAAGTACCGAGTCGACTGCTTCGCGAGCAGGCTCGCTCCCACATGGGATTGATGGTGTGCTCGCTGGCACTGGCAGTTTCTCTGGCCGGTTGCGCCGGGCTGCCCGATCAGCGTCTGGCCAACGAAGCGCTCAAGCGTGGCGACACCGCCACCGCTGCGCAGAATTACCAGCAACTGGCCGATCTGGGTTACAGCGAGGCGCAAGTCGGCCTGGCCGATATCCAGGTCGACAGCCGTGACCCGGCGCAGATGAAACAGGCCGAGGCGACTTACCGCGCAGCGGCCAGCGTGTCGCCGCGTGCCCAGGCACGTCTCGGTCGTCTGCTGGTGGCCAAGCCGGGCTCCACCGAAGCCGAGCACCACGAAGCCGAAACCCTGCTGAAAAAAGCCGCCGCCAATGGCGAAGGCAACACGTTGATCCCGCTGGCGATGCTGTACCTGCAATACCCGCACAGCTTCCCCAACATCAACGCGCAGCAGCAGATCGATCAGTGGCGCAAGTCGGGCTACCCGGAAGCGGGTCTGGCGCAGGTGCTGCTGTATCGCACCCAAGGCACTTACGACCAGCATCTGGATGACGTGGAAAAGATCTGCAAGGCCGCGCTCAACACCACTGACATCTGCTACGTCGAACTGGCCACCGTCTACCAGAAACGTGGCCAGGCGGACCAACAGGCCGAGCTGATCAAGCAGATGCAGGCCGGTTACAGCCGTGGCACCGTCACCGCGCAGCGTGTCGACTCAGTAGCCCGCGTGCTGGCCGATTCGACCCTGGGCAAGACTGACGAAAAAACCGCGCAGGCGCTGCTCGAGCCGATCGCTCCGGGCTACCCGGCATCGTGGGTCACCCTCGCCCAACTGCTTTACGACTTCCCCGAACTGGGCGACGTCGACCAGATGATGAAGTACCTGGACAACGGTCGCGCCGCCGACCAGCCGCGCGCCGAACTGCTGCTGGGCAAGGTCTACTACGAAGGCAAAATGGTCCCGGCCGATGCGAAAGTCGCCGAGGAACACTTCCAGAAAGCCGTTGGCCGCGAAGTCGCCGCCGACTACTACCTCGGCCAGATCTACCGTCGTGGCTACCTGGGCAAGGTCTATCCGCAGAAGGCTCTGGACCACCTGCTGACCGCTGCGCGCAACGGCCAGAACAGTGCCGACTTCGCCATCGCCCAGTTGTTTTCCCAAGGCAAGGGTACCAAGCCCGACCCGCTGAACGCCTACGTATTCAGCCAACTGGCCAAGGCGCAGAACACCCCGCAAGCCGATGAACTGGCAGCGACACTCGAGGCGCAATTGCCGCCCGAGCGCCTGCCCGAAGCCCGCCGCCTGTTGCAACAGGAACAGGCCAGCCGTGGCGCCCTGAACTCGAACACGCTGCAACTGCACGCCCTGCAAGAAGAAGACGGCGAGGAAAAACTATGAAGCTGAACCCATTCGTGAAGGCCGGTATTGGCCTCACCTTCGCGCTGATCTGGTCTTGCCCGACACTGGCTGCGATGACTGAAACCAAGAACTTCGGTCTGGAAGTGAAACTCACCGGCCAGTCCGAAGACGACCGTGACCTCGGCACTGCCGGCGGCGGTGACGTCAATGGCGTGGGCCTCGACCTGCGTCCGTGGATCTACGGCGAAAGCGGCGCGTGGAGCGCCTACGCGATGGGTCAGGCGGTGACCTCGACCGACATCATCGAGACCGACACCCTGCAACAATCCGACGGCGAACAAGCCACCGACAACAGTGATCGCAAAACCAAGAAGAACTACCTGGCGATGCGCGAGTTCTGGGTCGGCTACAGCGGCCTCACCCCGTACCCAGGCGAGATGCTCAAGTTCGGTCGCCAGCGTCTGCGCAATGACGACGGCCAATGGCGTGACACCAACATCGAAGCGCTGAACTGGACCTTCGACACCACCCTGCTGCGGGCCAATGCCGGTGTTGCCGAGCGTTTCAGCGAATACCGCACCGACTTGAAAGAGCTGGCGCCGAAAGACAAGGATCGCCTGCACGCCTACGCCGACGCTGCTTACCAGTGGACACCGGGCCAGTGGGTCGGCATTCGCGGCCACCACACTCACGATGACGGCAAACTCGATTACGCCGAGCCGGGCGTCCCGCGCGACTCGCTGGACAAGACCGAGAACGGCGACATCAGCTGGATCGGCCTGACCGCTGACAGCGACGCCTACAACTGGCGCAACACCAACACCGTCAACTACTGGGGCAGCATCACCGGCATGAGCGGCGACCGCGACACGGTCAACGCGCTGAACGCCGACGGCACGCGCCCGACACAAGCCAAGCGCAGCGATGACATCAGCGGCTGGGCAGCCGATGTCGGCGTGCGTCTGCGCCTCGATCCGCAGTGGCAAGTCGGCGGTGCCTACGCCCGCGCCAGTGCCGATTACGAACAGAACGGTCTGGAGAGCAACCGCTCCAACTACACCGGTACCCGCTCGCGCGTGCACCGTTTCGGCGAAGCGTTCCGTGGCGAAATGAACAACATGCAGACCGCCACCCTGTTCGGTTCGTGGATGGTCAACGACGAGTACGACGCCAGCCTGATCTACCACAAGTTCTGGCGTGTCGACGGCAACAAGCCGGTCGGCAGCAACGGCATCAATGCGGTGGAAAACAACACCGACGACGTCACCGGCGCGATCCTCTCCAGCACATCCTTGCCGCTTGAAGATGGCAACAAGGACCTGGGTCAGGAAATGGACCTGGTCGTCACCAAGTACTTCAAGCAAGGCCTGTTGCCGGCGGCGTTGAGCCAGTCGATCGACGAGCCTTCGGCACTGGTGCGTTTCCGTGGCGGTGTGTTCAAACCGGGCGACGCCTATGGCAGCCAGGTTGATTCCTACATGCACCGCGCATTCATTGACGTGATCTGGCGCTTCTGATGCAAACCGCCAAGGGAGTGCCCGACATGATCAGCACCAGAACAGGCTCACTCAGCCTGCTGGCCGGCGCGATGCTGCTGGCCAGCGCCGGCGCCTTCGCCAATGTTGAACCGGCGAAACCTGCGACCGTGGCCAAGGAACTGCAACAGGCCAAGACCTACACCGTCAGCAGCGCGCCGACCGACGCACTGAAACTGGCCAAGCCGACACTGCCCGACCTGTCCGGCTTCACCGCCGAAGCCGCTGCCGCGAAGATCGTGCGCAGCAAACCGGGCAAGATCAGTGTGCGCCGGATGATGCAGGAAAACGCCCTGAAGGACTTCATCGGCGGCGATAACAAGATGGCCGAATGGGTCGTGCGTCAGCACGGCATTCCGCAGGCGATCTTCATCGACGACGGCTACATGAACCTCAAGGATCTGGCGAAAAAACTGCCCAAGCAGTATTTCAGCGAGACGTCCCCGGGCGTGTACCTAGCCAAATTGCCGATCGTGGTCGGCGAGAAAGGCATCCTCGAAATCGACGGTCAGACCCAGGAACTGCGCCTGTCCCAAGAGGCCGGTTCGTTCCTGGTCAATGACGGCAAACTGTTCGTGCGTGACACCAAAGTCACCGGCTGGCGCGAGAAGGACAACGGCCCGGCAACCTTCCGTTCGCCGAAGGAATTCCGTCCGTTCCTGCTCGCCTGGGGCGGCACCGAGACCTACATCGTCAACAGCAAGATGGCCAGTTTCGGTTACGCCAACAGTAAGTCGTACGGGGTGAGTATTTCCCAGTACACGCCGAACATGGCCAAGGTCCTCAAGCGCCCGGAACCGACCGGCTGGATCGTCGGCTCCGAGTTCTCGGACATGTGGTACGGCTTCTACTGCTACGAAACCAGCGACTTTGTGGTCAAGGGCAACACCTACAAAGACAACATCGTCTACGGCATCGACCCGCATGACCGCTCGCACCGTCTGATCATTGCCGAGAACACCGTTCACGGCACGAAGAAGAAGCACGGGATCATCATTTCCCGTGAGGTCAACGACAGCTTCATCTTCAACAACAAGAGTTTCGACAACAAATTGTCGGGCCTGGTGATCGACCGTAACAGCGTCAACAACATCATTGCCTACAACGAGATCTACAAGAACCACACCGACGGCATCACGCTCTACGAGTCCGCCGACAACCTGCTGTGGGGCAACAAGGTCATCAGCAATACCCGTCACGGCATTCGTATTCGTAACAGCGTGAACATCCGCCTCTACGAAAACGTCGCCATGACCAACGGCCTGACCGGTATCTACGGCCACATCAAGGACCTGACCGACACCGACCGTGACATCAAGCTCGACCCGTTCGACGCGCAGGTCTCGCTGATCGTCGTCGGCGGCGAGCTGGCGGCCAATGGCAGCGGCCCGCTGTCGATCGACTCGCCGCTGAGTGTCGAGCTGTATCGCGTGTCGATGCTGGCGCCGACCAAGTCCAGCGGGATCAGCTTCAACGGCATTCTCGGCGAGCGCCAGGATGAAATTCTCGATCTGTTGGTGCGCCAGCAGAAAGCCGTGCTGATCGACCCTGTCGAACGCCAGACCGAATTGCAGGACTGAGGATAATTTTTATGCACCCACACATGATCAAACTGCTCAGCCTCTCGGCCCTGACTCTCGGCATTCTCGCTGCCGGCAACGCCCGCGCCGACGCTGACGGCGCAAGCGTCACGCCACCGAAGTTCACCGCCGAGCCGTGCTGCAACCTGTGCCCGGCGGCCCATGACGCGAAGAACTACACCACGCGTTATCAGCAGAACTTCACCACCCTGGTACAGGCTCAGGGCGACTGGCTGTTCCGTACCCAGGAAGACCTGCGCACCGAGTTCAACACCACGCCGGCCGGCTACAAGCGCCTGCAGCAGTTGCACGATGCGTTCAAGAGCAAAGGCGTCGAGCTGGTGATCGTTTACCAGCCGACCCGTGGCCTGGTGAACCGCAACAAGCTCAACCCGCAGGAAAAAGCCGCGTTCGATTACGAGAAAGCGCTGGGCAACTACAAGACCATGCTCGGCCGTTTCGCCAAGATGGGCTACGTGGTGCCGGACCTGTCGCCACTGACCAACGAATCGCTGCCGGACACCCTGCCCGCCCACGATTTCTACTTCCGTGGCGACCAGCACTGGACACCTTACGGTGCCCAGCGCACGGCAAAAATCGTCGCCGAAAAGGTCAAGCAGATCCCGGCCTTCGCCGACATTCCCAAGCGTGAATTCGAGACCAAGCGCTCCGGGCGCATGGGCAAGACCGGCACCCTGCACAACATGGCCGGGCAACTGTGCGGCACCAGCTACGCGATCCAGTACATGGACCAGTTCACCACCGAGCCGAAAGGCGAGGCCGGTGACGGCGATCTGTTCGGCGATTCCGGCAATCCGCAGATCACTCTGGTCGGTACATCGCACAGCGGCAAGAACTACAACTTCGCCGGTTTCCTCGAAGAAGCCATCGGCGCCGACATCCTCAACGTGGCCTTCCCCGGCGGCGGTTTCGAAGGTTCGATGCTGCAATACCTGGGCAGCGAAGAATTCCAGAAGACCCCGCCGAAGATTCTCATCTGGGAATTCTCGCCGCTGTATCGCCTCGACCAGGAAACCATCTATCGCCAGATGATGGCGCTGCTCGACAACGGTTGCGAAGGCAAGGACGCGCAGATGTCCGCCAGCGCCACGCTGAAGCCGGGCAGCAAGCAAGAACTGCTGGTCAACAGCAAGAACCTGAACCTGCAGAACTCCAACCATCAGGTTGATATCCGCTTCGCCGACACCTCGGTGAAAACCCTGCAAGCCACCCTCTGGTACATGAACGGTCGCCACGAGGACATCAAGATCGAGAAACCGGAAACCTCCGACACCGACGGTCGTTTCGCCTTTGAGCTGCGCACGGACGAAGACTGGGCCTCGCAAAACCTGCTGGCAGTCGAAGTCCAGGGTCCTGAAGCCGGACCTGGCGCCGCGCCACAAAAAGTCGAAGCGAAAATCTGCAAACGCAACGTATTCCCGGGCGTCGGTCAACAGACCGCGCAGCTCGGGCAATGAGGTCTGCTATGCGAAATCCGAAACTGAAAAATCTGTTGGCACCGACACTCCTGAGCCTGGCGATGTTCGCCGGGGCAACTCAGGCCGCCGCGCCATTGCGTCCACCGCAGGGCTACTTCGCCCCGGTGGATAAATTCAAGACCGGCGACAAGAGCGACGGCTGCGACGCGATGCCGGCGCCATACACCGGTCCGCTGCAATTTCGCAGCAAATACGAAGGTTCGGACAAGGCCCGCGCGACGCTGAATGTGCAGTCGGAAAAAGCCTTTCGCGACACCACCAAAGACATCACCACGCTGGAGCGCGGCAC
Organism: Pseudomonas sp. 1L-E-NC-VB-C3; assembly: GCF_057291535.1. Lineage (NCBI taxonomy): Bacteria > Pseudomonadati > Pseudomonadota > Gammaproteobacteria > Pseudomonadales > Pseudomonadaceae > Pseudomonas > Pseudomonas sp. 1L-E-NC-VB-C3. Next base: position 453,046 of record NZ_JBXAWD010000004.1, read on the forward strand.
CGCCAAGCGCGTCATGCAGTTCATGCGCGACGGTCGCCCGGAGCAGCTCGAATGCACGCTCAACTGGCTGACCGCATGGGCCAAGGCTGACGCGTTGATGTCCAAAGACTTCAACCACACCGGCAAGTCGATGCGCAAATGGGCACTGGGCAGCATGGCCTCGTCGTACATTCGCCTGAAGTTTTCCGACTCGCATCCGCTGGCCCAGCATCAGCAGGAAGCGCAGGTGATCGAAGCCTGGTTCAGCAAAATGGCCGATCAGGTGGTCAGCGACTGGGACAACCTGCCGCTGGAAAAAACCAACAACCACTCGTACTGGGCCGCCTGGTCGGTGATGGCCACCGCCGTCGCCACCAACCGCCGCGACCTGTTCGACTGGGCGGTGAAGGAATACAAGGTCGGCGTCAACCAGGTCGACGCCGACGGATTCCTGCCCAACGAACTCAAGCGCCAGCAACGCGCCCTCGCCTATCACAACTACGCCCTGCCGCCGCTGGCGATGATCGCCAGTTTCGCCCAGGTCAACGGTGTCGATCTGCGTCAGGAAAACAATGGCGCACTGAAGCGTCTGGGTGACCGCGTGTTGGCCGGCGTGAAGGACCCTGACGAGTTCGAAGAAAAGAACGGCAAAAAGCAGGACATGACCGACCTGAAAGAGGACATGAAATTCGCCTGGCTCGAACCGTTCTGCACGCTCTACACCTGTGCGCCGGATGTGATCGAGAAGAAACGCGACATGCAACCGTTCAAGACTTTCCGTCTTGGCGGCGACCTGACCAAGGTCTACGACCCGTCGCATGAAAAGGGCTAAAAGCCCCTCACCCTAACCCTCTCCCGGAGGGAGAGGGGACTGACCGAGGTGGCTGTGCGAGTTACGTCGAAATGAAATACCGAGTCGATCTCCATTTTTGAAAACCATGGAGATCAGGCTCCCTCTCCCTCCGGGAGAGGGCGGGGGGTGAGGGGCGCGGTTTGACGGCCAGCCCAGACCTCAAGCAAACACTGTGTCACCCCTCCACTACCACGGGGGGTTTGGGGGGGCTTTGGCCCTTGACTGTTGGTTCAAACATGGAGAGATCGGGATGGTATTTTCATCCAACGTGTTCCTGTTTCTGTTCTTGCCGATCTTTCTCGGCTTGTACTACCTGAGCGGGCAACGCTATCGCAACCTGCTGCTGCTGATCGCCAGCTATGTGTTCTACGCCTGGTGGCGGGTGGACTTCCTCGCGCTGTTCGCAGCGGTCACGTTGTGGAACTACTGGATCGGCCTGAAAGTCGGTGCCGCTGGCGTCAGAACCAAACCGGCGCAGCGCTGGCTGCTGCTCGGCGTGGCCGTCGACCTGTGCATCCTCGGCTACTTCAAGTACGCCAACTTCGGTGTCGACAGCATCAACGAAATCATGACTTCGTTCGGTCTCGAGCCGTTCATCCTCACCCACGTGCTGCTGCCGATCGGTATTTCGTTCTACATCTTCGAATCGATCAGCTACATCATCGACGTGTACCGTGGCGACACTCCGGCCACGCGCAACCTGATCGACTTCGCAGCATTCGTGGCGATCTTCCCGCACCTGATTGCCGGCCCGGTTCTGCGTTTCCGCGACCTCGCCGATCAGTTCAACAACCGCACGCACACCCTCGACAAGTTCTCCGAGGGCTGCACGCGGTTCATGCAGGGTTTCATCAAGAAGGTCTTCATCGCCGACACCCTCGCCGTGGTCGCCGACCATTGCTTCGCCTTGCAAAATCCGACCACGGGTGATGCCTGGCTCGGTGCGCTGGCGTACACCGCGCAGCTGTACTTCGACTTCTCCGGTTACAGCGACATGGCCATCGGTCTGGGCTTGATGATGGGTTTCCGCTTCATGGAAAACTTCAAGCAGCCGTATATCAGCCAGTCGATCACCGAGTTCTGGCGCCGCTGGCACATCAGCCTCTCCACCTGGCTGCGTGACTACCTGTACATCACCCTCGGCGGTAACCGTAAAGGCACGCTGATGACCTATCGCAATCTGTTCCTGACCATGCTTCTGGGTGGTCTGTGGCACGGCGCGAATATCACTTACATCATCTGGGGCGCCTGGCACGGCATGTGGCTGGCGATCGAAAAAATGCTCGGCCTGAACACTTCGCCGCGCAGCCTCAACCCGATCCGCTGGGCACTGACCTTCCTGCTGGTGGTGATGGGCTGGGTGATCTTCCGTGCCGAGAATCTGCACGTCGCCGGTCGCATGTACGGTGCAATGTTCAGCTTCGGCGACTGGTCGCTGTCGGAACTCAATCAGGCCAGCCTCACCGGTCTGCAAGTAGCGACTCTGGTGGTGGCTTACGTAACCCTGGCGTTCTTCGGCCTGCGTGATCTGTACACCAATCAGCCGCCAGCCAAGACCAAACCGGAAGTCAACGTCGAGACCAATGGCCCTGCCACGGCGACCCCGGGAATGATCAAGGCAGCGCCTGGGGAAAATCCGGCGAGCATCCACGAACCTGGCTACACCGTTGGCGTCGAAGCCCAGGTGCAACCGGCTTACTGGACCGCTGACTGGTCGCGCTACGTGATGCGCGGGCTGATCCTGCTGCTGTTCATCGCCTCGATTCTCAAACTCTCGGCGCAAAGCTTCTCGCCGTTCCTTTACTTCCAGTTCTGAGGGATCTGACATGACCCGCTCATTACGCATCTTCTACATCGCCCTGTTCCTGGTGACGCTGTTGGTCCTGGGTCTGTGGTCGGTTCGCAGCTTCTTCGGCTTCAGCACCAACGCCGATGCGACGGTGCTCAACGGCCGCTGGACGAAGGCGGTGGAAACCCACTACGACGATGAATTCCCGATCAAGCGCCTGGGCACCAACCTCTGGGCCGCGCTGGATTTCAAACTGTTCAACGAAGGTCGTCCGGGCGTCGTGCTCGGCCGCGACCAGTGGTTGTACAGCGATGAGGAATTCAACCCGATCGTCAACGAACAGCAGAACCTGCAAGGCAACTACGCGCTGGTCGAAGGCGTGCGTCAGACCCTGAAAGAGAAAGGCGTGAAACTGGTGATGGCGATCGTGCCGGCCAAGGTGCGTCTGTATCCGGAGCATCTGGATGAAGTGAAGCCTTCGAGCATTCACCAGAACCTGTATCAGGATTTCCACGCCCGTGTCGCGGCCGACAAGATCCTCGCCCCTGACCTGCTCGGCCCGCTGCAACAGGCCAAGCAGAACGGTCAGCAAGTGTTCCTGCGCACCGACACCCACTGGACGCCGGAAGGCGCCGAGATCGCCGCCAACACGCTGGCGAAAACCATTGCCGAGAAATTCCCGCTGAGCGGCGAGCCACAGCGCTTCGTTACCACGCCAGCAGAGAAGGTCACGCACAAGGGCGATCTGCGTCTGTTCCTGCCACTCGATCCGCTGTTCGAAAACATGATGCCGGCGCCTGAGCCACTGCTCAAACGCAACACCGTTGCCGCCGAACAGCCTGCCGGTGACGACGCCCTGTTCGCCAACAGCGAAGTACCGGTCGCGCTGATCGGCACCAGCTACAGCGCCAACCCCAACTGGAACTTCGTCGGTGCGCTCAAACAAGCGCTGCACAGTGACGTCGTCAACTACGCCGAAGACGGCCACGGCCCGATTCTGCCGATGCTCAGCTACCTGAAAAGCGATGACTTCAAGAACAGCCCGCCACAAGTGCTGATCTGGGAGTTTCCTGAACGATATCTGCCTGTGAACAACGAAATCGGCGACGCCGACCCGCAGTGGGTCGCAGAGCTCAAACAAGCCGGCGCCCGCCAACAAAACGTAGCCATCAACACTAAATCCGAGACGCCCGATCGGGCGCAAAACTGAAAGAGAGGTACACCATGACTTTCACTACTACTCCTCGTCGTCTCGCTAAAAGCTTCGCACTGGTTGCTGGCCTCAGCGTACTCTCCGTCCCAGCCTTCGCCGGTGGCGACGCCGCGCTGTACGGCCCGACCGCTCCGAAAGGCTCGACCTTCGTGCGTGTCTACAACGCCAGCAACGCCGAAGTCAGCGCGACTGTCGGCAGCACCAACCTGAGCGACATCGCGCCACTGGCCAGCAGCGACTTCAGCTTCATGCCGGGCGGCGATTACAGCGCCAAGGTCGGTAGCCAGACCCTGCCGGTCAAACTCGCCGGCGACCACTACTACACCCTGGTCAACAACGCTTCCGGCGCGCCACAACTGATCGAAGAGCCGCCGTTCAAGAACAAGCAGAAATCCCTGGTGCGTGTACAGAACCTCAGCGACAAATCGCTGACCCTGAAAACCGCCGACGGCAAGACCGAAGTGGTGCCGAACGTGGCAGCCAAGGGCCGTGGCGAACGTGAAATCAACCCGGTGAAAGTCAGCCTGGCACTGTACGAAGGCGACAAGAAAGTCGGCGACGTGAAACCGGTCGCCCTGGAGCGCGGTGAGGCAGCGGTGCTGTACGTCACCGGCAACGGCAGCAACCTGTCGCCAGTCTGGGTGAAACGCCCGGTGTCGACTCGCTAACCAATTTCCCGCAGAGACGCTGATCCCTCTAGGAGCTGTCGAGTGAAACGAGGCTGCGATCTTTTGATTTTGAAGATCAAGATCAACAGATCGCAGCCTTCGGCAGCTCCTACAAGGGATGCGGCGTCTTCGGACACGAGACAAAAACAAGAGTGAAACGACACAACGTTCGTTGCTCTAACCAAATTGATTTTATGGAGTAAACACTATGATTCCGGTGATCTTGTCAGGTGGTAGCGGTTCGCGTCTGTGGCCTCTTTCGCGCAAGCAATTCCCCAAGCAATTCCTCGCCCTGACCGGCGAACACACACTGTTCCAGCAAACCCTCGAGCGTCTGGTGTTCGAAGGCATGGACACGCCAATCGTGGTCTGCAACAAAGAGCACCGTTTCATCGTCAACGAGCAACTGGCCGCGCGCAATCTGGAATGCCAGCGCATCCTGATGGAACCGTTCGGCCGCAACACTTCGCCGGCCGTAGCATTGACCGCGATGATGCTGGTCAATGAAGGCCGTGACGAACTGATGCTGGTGCTGCCGGCCGACCACGTGCTGGAAGACCAGAAAGCCCTGCAACGTGCGCTGGCCCTGGCCACCGTCGCTGCCGAGAACGGCGAGATGGTCCTGTTCGGCGTACCGGCGACCAAACCGGAAACCGGCTACGGCTACATCAAATCCACTGCTGATTCGCTGCTGCCCGAAGGCGTCAGCCGCGTCTCGCACTTCGTCGAAAAACCGGATGTGAAGCGCGCCACCGAGTACGTCGAATCCGGCGGTTACTACTGGAACAGCGGCATGTTCCTGTTCCGCGCCAGCCGCTTCCTCGAAGAACTGAAAAAGCACGATCCGGACATCTACGACACCTGCCTGCTGACCCTTGAGCGCAGCCAGCAGGACGCCGACACCATCACTTTCGACGAAGCCACCTTCGCCTGCTGCCCGGACAACTCCATCGACTACTCGGTGATGGAAAAAACCCAGCGCGCCTGCGTGGTGCCGCTGACCGCTGGCTGGAGCGATGTCGGCTGCTGGTCGTCGCTGTGGGAAGTCAACGAGAAAGACGCCAACGGCAACGTCAGCAAAGGCGACGTGGTCATCCAGGACAGCAAGAACTGCATGATCCACGGCAACGGCAAACTGGTCTCGGTGATCGGTCTGGAAAACATCGTCGTGGTCGAAACCAAGGACGCGATGATGATTGCCCACAAGGACAAGGTCCAGGGCGTCAAGCAGATGGTGAACACCCTCAACGCCCAGGGCCGCAGCGAAACCCAGAACCACTGCGAAGTCTATCGTCCGTGGGGCTCGTACGATTCGGTGGACATGGGCGGGCGTTTCCAGGTCAAGCACATCTCGGTCAAGCCGGGCGCGTGCCTGTCGCTGCAGATGCACCACCACCGCGCCGAACACTGGATCGTGGTCAGCGGCACCGCCGAAGTGACCTGCGACGAAAACGTGTTCCTGCTCACCGAAAACCAGTCGACCTACATCCCGATCGCCTCGGTGCACCGTCTGCGCAACCCGGGCAAGATCCCGCTGGAAATCATCGAAGTGCAGTCGGGTTCGTACCTGGGTGAAGACGATATCGAGCGTTTCGAAGATATCTACGGCCGCTCCACCCCGATCGAACGCGGCGTGTCGGTGAAAACCATCGCGCAGTAATCGCCTGCTGAAACAAGAAGCCCTCGTCCAGCCCGTTGCGTTCCCTATCCGCAGCGGGCTGGGCGGGGGCTTTTTTTGTCTAGCCGAAGACTGAATTGCGGCGTCTCGCCAGTGGTGAATCTTCATCGACCGACTCGCCTTCCGTCGCCTGCGCCAGCCCCGCTGGACCTTGTGTAAACGCGGCTGCAAACAGTTGCTGCGCCAACGGTGTGGGCGTTGATTCCGGTTCTGCGAACAACGGCTGCCGCCGGGTCGATCGATTGAAGGACTGCAAGTCGACCGCCGGACTGTTCGAGGAGATGGCAAGAGGCACGGCAACAGGTGTGCTGAGCAGTTTGTACTGAATCCGCGTCTGAGCCTCGGAAACCTGCATGGCATTGCCCATTGCCACACTCAGTGAGCCCACCAACTGAGCTGCGGGGTTAGCGGCGTGCATCAGCAGATTTCCGCCGATCTGGAAGCCTTTGGCCACGGCACCGCGCCTGGCTGCAAGCACTTGCGGTTCTTCGACAGGGCTGTTGAACGCAACGGACATGGGTCCCATGATCCGGCTGGTGGTCTCCTCCCCCAACACCCGATTCATTGTCGAAGAAACGAATTCACCGGAGTGGTACAGCACGGCCCCCGAAGGTGGCGCGGTGTGCGTCCGGACGGCGGCAATGACATGTGCCTGATGTGTGTTGAGCACGGAGTTGTCCCGGGCTCCCAGCTCTGCCAGCGCTACCGGTATTTCGCGGCGGTAGGCCTGGACGTCGGGATTTGGATCATTCTCGAAGTAACGGCGCACTGGCTGCATGCCGGCGGCTTGCACGGGATTGACCAGTTTCTTGTCGGCAAGATCGTGATACACCCGGTCGCCAGCACGCTTGTCGGGCTTGTCGGGCTTGCGCCCGTCGCTGTCCCTGTAAGTCATTGGGTTGTTGCGCAGCGCGCGATAGCGATTATGGCCGTCGATCGCTCCACCAGGATCGCTGTTCAGCCAGCGTTGCAGCCACGGCACGTAATAGCGAAACCCGTAATAGTAAAGTCCCGTGGCGTCACGTTCCTTTGCCGAATACCGCGCGGTCTTGTAGCTGACGTCGGGTTCTTCGGCCCACGCCGTTGCACCGAATGGATAAAAATGCTCGCGGCTGATCAGTTGCGCATCCGCGTCCAGCTCAAGACTGATTGAGCCCAGATGATCATTGAAACTGTATCGGTAGAGATTATTGAGGCCGGTCGGCGGTGCGCTTTGCCAATGCAGGACGCGTACGATATTGAGTCCGGTCCGCACGATGATCACCTGCAGGCTCTCACCGGTGCCGGTATCGGTGCGTAATTCCAGCGCTGGCAGATAACGCACCTGTGCAAGAAGACTGCGTGCAGAGGCCCGTGACGAACGCGTCTTGCATACCCGCTGACCGGCGCCGTCATAGAGATAGCTTTCACGATCATCGGCATCTGATCGGCGTGAGACGACCACGACCGAGTCCAGCTGGCAACGCAGATTCCACTGCAACCGGCGCCCCTGATCCAGCAACAACAAATTACCCCGCGAATCGAAAGCTGCAGCGATCTCTGCTTCAGAGGGCGGCTTACCGTCGTGCCACGGCAAACACCGATTGCTAAAGCGTGCGGCCTGCAGTTGGTGACCTGGACTCTGTTGGCCGACGTGAGTCAGCCCGCGCAAATTGCCGCCGGCGTCGTAATGATAGCGCTGGCTGTAATTGGCGACAGCGGTCGGCCCGCCACCGCCAACGCCGGCCTCCCAGCCAGTGGCATGGGACAACTGATAAAGACTGTCATAGCGGTAACGACTGACCGGCTCGATGCGCTGGTTGGCGAACCAGCGCACGGGCAATGCCTGGTCTTCGATACTCGTTACATTGCCCATCGGGTCGTAGGCGTAGATCAGATGCTGCAGCACATTGCCTAGATTGTCCTGAGCATGGCGCGTGAGCAGGCGGCCGTCTTCGGGACGGTAGCTCAGCGTAGTCAGCACGCCGTTGCCTGCCATTTCATGAGTGACTTGTCCGTAAGCGTCGTAGCGAATATCACTGACGACCGAATGGTTCTGAGTCTGAAGTTTGAGCCGTATTTCAACTGCGCGTAACTGGCCGTGGAGAGTCAGTGCGAAGGCCTGCCGATTGCCACCGGCATCGAACTGTTCGAGCACAGGCCCCAGCGGGGCGTAGCGCCACTGTGTGGTTGCCCCTTGGGGTTCGAGCAACTTCTGTCGATCGACGATAGCCTCTGGCCAATCCGCGGCAACCGGCTCAAGCGTGAAGTGACGGATGTTTTCACTGCACTGCCCGGTGATCGCAAACTGCGAGAACAGAACACTGCCACCGGGATCGTCATGACGAATCACTTGACCGAGCTGATTGCGCAGCGGATCGCCCGCGCCGGGGCGGCCATAGGCAAGGCGCTCGGAACAACGGCGAGGTACGCCGGTGCCTTCCTCGAACACCGCGACAGGTCGCAACAAGTCATCGTATGCAATTTCGCGGCATGTGCTACGGCGGTCCCAGTTGCACAGCGTCTGGCCGGCCAAACCCGGCAACTGGACCTGGACTCCCGCATCGGTACTGTCCGAGCGCAGCGCGATATCGTTCAAGGCATGGACAGTGGTGAGGCTGGCGGGCGCTTGTGGATCATTCGCCTGCAACGCCCACAATCGCGCATCCCATTGTTTGACTGCACGGCCGGCGTTGTCGCGCAACGTCCGCTCGATCCGGGGCTCGCTTGCCAGCGCCGCATCGGCGCGCCAGTAGTTGACGCTGAGGATGGCCAACCCGCGCGGATCGTTCACGGCAAGCGTTGGCGTATTGCTGTGGATGCCCATAGTGCGTCAACGTCCCAGTGTGCCCTTGGCTCATGAGAGCAAGCGCGGAATCGCATTCCTACTGTCAGAAATTACAGTCCCGACCAACGGTGCGCACAAACTCGTCCCGAATACCCATTGCGCCAAGCCTTCGGTAGGATGGGGCTCACTCACCCACGGAGCGCTCACGCATGTTCATCGGCATCCTGCTGGTCATTACCTGGTTGATCCTGCTGCTGCGCTACCCGGCCAAGGCCTTGCCGGTTTCGGTAGCCGCTGCGATTGGCCTGGGTTTCGTGGCCATGTGGGTGGTGTGGCTGGACAACCGCGAGATCAAGCAACTGGCGCGCCTGGAACTGCGCATTGCCTACGCTCCCGAGCAATGCCCGGCCGACCGTCCGCTGCAATTGAAAATGAACAATGGCAACAATGTGCCGCTGACCGAGCTGCGCTGGCGCATCGCCGCTTATGCGCCGGGCGATACGGTCAACCTGGCCGACAATCAATACACTGCCCCACGCTATCGTGGCCCCGGCGAGTTGCAGGCCGGTGCAACCTGGGAAGACTGCTTGCCACTGCCGCCGCTGCGCCCCGGCTATCGCCCGCAAACCCTGGAGTTTCGCGCCGAGCATTTGCAAGGTAGTTTCTCCGACTGATCCCCTCCCCCGACTGTTTGCACAAGGAATGCGCCATGCCCGTTGCGTTGATTACCGGTTGTTCCAGCGGCATCGGCCGCGCCCTTGCCGACGCGTTCAAAGCCGCCGGCTACGAAGTCTGGGCCAGTGCGCGCAAGGCTGAAGATGTCAGCGCGCTGAGCGCTGCCGGTTTCACCGCTGTCGAGCTGGACGTCAACGATGGCGCCGCGCTGGAACACCTCGCCGAGCGCCTCCGCCAGCAACATGGCGGCCTCGATGTACTGATCAACAACGCCGGTTACGGCGCGATGGGGCCGCTGCTCGACGGCGGCGTGCAGGCGATGCAGCGCCAGTTCGAGACCAACGTGTTTTCGATTGTTGGCGTCACCCGCGCGTTGTTTCCGCTGCTGCGTCCGGCCAAGGGGTTGGTGGTGAATATCGGCAGTGTGTCGGGTGTGCTGGTCACACCGTTTGCCGGCGCCTACTGCGCGTCGAAAGCGGCGGTGCATGCGCTTAGCGACGCGTTGCGCATGGAGCTGGCACCGTTTGGCATTCGTGTGATGGAAGTCCAGCCCGGTGCGATTGAATCGAGTTTTGCGAAGAATGCCGGACATGAAGCCGAGCAGTTGATCAACGAGCAATCGCCGTGGTTTCCCCTGCGTGAAGGCATTCGGGCACGGGCCAAGGCATCGCAGGACAAGCCAACACCGGCCAGTGAGTTTGCGGCTGAGCTGTTGAAAGCGGTGCGGCAGAGCAAGCCGCCACGGCTGGTTCGCATCGGCAACGGCAGCCGGGCGTTGCCGTTGTTGGCGGTGTTGTTGCCGAAGGGTTTGCTGGAATCGACGTTGATGAAGCGGTTCGGGTTGCGCGCCAGGCTCTGATCCCCAGTCGTTGCGACCATCGGTAGCCAGACCTGTCAGAGTTGACAGTAGGCGCCCTCTAAGCGAAGGCCTATCGTGAGTTCAAGCCAGGTGAACAGTGTTAAGACCGTGTTAGCGCCCGGCGAATCAACCGACCTCACGACAACCGCGCAGGGACGTATATGGCAATCGCAGAGAAGGCCGCGAACATCAGGGCGACAATCGACGCTACATGGGGAAGCGGCCAAGGCAAACTTCAACTTGACGATATATTCCAGGATGACCCGACGAAGTCCCGGCCCCTCACGGGGTCGACGCTGCTGAGCGATAAATCGTTGCTGGTCACCAGTACCTTCGACAAAGGCGTCTTCTTCATTTCCAAGCTGAACCACTTGGGTGCCGTAGACCTGGCGTTTGGGGTCGCAGGGCGTGTCACGGGTTCGTTCCTGGCCAATGAGCAGGCCTCTGGCGGGCCGATTGCAGAAGGTGCCGACGGGCGGCTGTTCATGGCAGGCAGCACAGCCAATGAGCAATCGAACGAGGTTAGCGCTGCGATTCTCTGCCTTGACAGCAAAGGCAATCGAGTGAGCAGCTTTGGCGAGAATGGCCAAGTCATCATCGATCCCCCAAACACACAACGGCTTACGAAAAAAGGCCCGGCATTCGTCTTCGCGCTACCCGATGGCAGCGTTATTGTCGGCGTTGATTACCACACGCCTGACGTGCTCAGGGCGCACCTTTACAAATTCGATGCGCAAGGCGCACCCGTGAAGGCATTCGGCACAGATGGCCGAGTTGAAATTAATCACGGGATGCCGCATGCATCGACTTCACTCAGCGACGGTTGCGTGCTCGACAATGGACTCTTGTTATTTGCAGGCTACGAAAAATACGAGCCCGACGTGAACACGGACGGTCTCCTCGTGATGTTGAATTCAGACAGTGGCGCGCTCCATGAGAGTTTCGGCCTCCCGGAAAGACCCGGGGTTGTGGTAGTCCGGTACAACTTCATGGGTGCCGAACTCAATACTGTGAGACAGCGAGCCCCTGATAGATTTACGGCATCTGGCTACACCAACATGGGCAGCGGTGTCAGTGAGCGATACGGCATGTTGTTCGCCTTCGATGAAAAAGGTAAGCCCGATTTTGACGTTTTCGGCAATCCGAATGTCATGCCACTCCCACCAGCTCTCGGCAGCGACAGGCGAGTCAACTGGGCGGACCATGTTCCTTTCGCTGATAACATCGTAGTTTCTGGTGGAGACGAGAAGGGCAATTATATTGCCTGTGTGAAAACCCGTAGCGGTGGCTACAACTCCGCTTTTTCAGACGCGGGTGGCGTCATCCATCGCGAGGAGACCACCGACTCGCTCTCCAGGCTTCATTATCAGCAGGCCCCAGGCAAATTGATTGTTGCCCTCAACATCAATCCAGAAAACCCTCTGGGTTGTCTGTATCGCTACAACATTTCCCAGTAGCTGGAAGCATCACCGCGTCGCCCTGGTCAGGGGCGACGCGGTCGATCAATTGCCTGCCAGGTCCTGCTTCACCACTACCGTGCAAGTAATCCCCGCCGCCAGTAACACGCCCTCTGGCACCTCATCAATATGAATCCGCACCGGCACGCGCTGCGCCAGGCGGACCCAGTTGAACGTCGGGTTCACGTCGGCAATCAGTTCGCGGCTTTCCGGGTTGTCGCGGTCGTAGATCCCGCGCGAAATACTTTCGACATGACCCTTGAGCACTTCGCCGCTCATCAATTGCATGTCGGCTTGGTCACCGACTTTGACGTGCGGCAACTTGGTTTCTTCGAAAAAGCCGTAAACCCAGAACGAGTTCATGTCGACCACGGCCATCTTCGCTTCGCCGATACGTGCGTAATCGCCGCGATGCACATTGAGGTTGGTCACGTAACCGTCCACCGCCGCACGCACTTCGGTGCGTTTGAGGTTGAGTTCGGCGGCTTCCAGTTGCGCCTGGGCGTGTTGGTAATCGGCCAGCGCGGCGTCGGCGATGTTGCTGGCGTCGTCGCGGTTCTCTTTAGAGATCACCAGATTGTCGAGGTCGGCGCGGCGATGGGCGTTGACCTTGCGCATTTCCCAGGTCGACTTGCGCGAAGCGACCAGTGACTGCGCCTGCTTGACCGCAATGCGGTAGTGCTCGGGGTCGATGCGCATCAGCAGATCGCCCTTTTTCACCAGTTGGTTGTCACGCACCGGCACTTCGACCACTTCGCCGGTGACGTCGGCGGCAACGTTGATGATGTCGGCGCGAACGCGGCCATCGCGGGTCCACGGCGTGTTCATGTAGTGCTCCCACAACGTGCGGCCAATCCACAGCGCCAGGGCCAGCACCAGCAGGGTCGCGAACAGGCTGAAAAACTTTTTCATCAAGGTGTTCTCAACGGTAGACAGTCAGCGCCATGGCGCCGAACAGACAGGTAAACAGGCTCAGGCGCAGCAACGCCGGGTGCCAGAAAAAGCGGTACAGGTCGAACCCCGAGAGGAAGCGGTCAACTGCCCAGGCCAATCCCGCAGCAATGAAAAACATCAGGGTCATGGTCGGCATGTACACGCCGTGGAAGGCGATTTCACGAGGCATGGGCAAGTCCTTCGGGCCTGGCGGGAGCGAATTCGGCCAGGGGTGATTGCGGGTCGAGCAACGAGGTGCGAATAAAGTGCAGATAGCTTTTCACCCGGCGCAACGCCGAGGTATCGAAGTGCGGCGCGAACGGCTCGTCGGTGGCGGCGACGCGGCTGATGGCGTGATCGACCGCGACCAGTGCGCGTTCGAGATTGCTTGCGTTCGGCTGCAAGAACAGCCGCACCAACGCACGCCCCATCACGCGGATTGCCTGACGCCACGGCTGCGATTCGGCATACGCCGGGTGCACCGGCAGGATCGCCTGCTCCTTGCGCAATTCGATGATCGCGTGGCCGACTTCCAGCACCACGAACATCCAGCGCAGCAGACTCTTTTGTACCTTCGGTTGCCCCGTCGCGAGGCCGTACGCCTGATGCAGCAGATCGCGGGTGCGGCTCTCGAAACTCGAGGCCAGGCCTTTGAGTTTTCCACTGATCGCATAGACCACTTGCCCGCGCAGATCCTGCTCCAGGCGCTGCCACAGCCAGCGACTGTTCGGCGGCAGAATAATCGCCCCCGCCGCAGCACACACGAGCATGCCCATGACCATGGCGATGTAGTCGTTGATGAAGGTGTAGGGGTTGTAGATCGTGAGATTGTCCGGCACTGAACCGGTGCTGAAAAAAATCAGCAGGCCCAGTCCGACCCCGGCGTATTGCGGCCGCGAGGCGAGGAACGAACCGAGCACGATCACCGGCGCGAGCATCACGCAGAGCAAGGGGAAACCGTCGATCCACGGGAAGATGAAAAACATCTCGACGAAGCCGATCAGCGCGCCGAGAAAAGTCCCGCAGGCCATTTGAAAAGCCATGCGTTTCGGGTTCGGTGTGGCGGCGGAAAGACCGACGGTGGCGGCGGCGATCAGGGTCATGGTCGCCCCGCTCGGCCACGCGGTGGCGACCCAGTAACTGCCCAGCACAAGCAGAATGAACGAGGCGCGGATCCCCGAAGCGGCCGCCGCCCACCAGTTGGTTTGCGGAGTGAACGGCTCGTCCCAGCGCTCGCGTTCGTGGCGGTGCTCGGCCAGGGACGCGTGGGTCTGTGCATAGCTGTGCAGGTCATCGACGAAGCGGTAGAGCAATTCGTAGGCGGTGTGAAAATCCAGTTGTTCGGCTTCGCTCGGACCGGTGTCCTGAAAGATCCCGCGCAGGGTTCGAACTCGTGCCGGCAGACCTTCCTTGTAGCTGGCCAACGCGGTCGCCAAACGTGCCGCATCCGGGCTGGTCAGCGCGCGACCGCTGAAGCCGTCGAGCACTTCGGCGAGGTCCTGCAAGCCCGGTTTGATCGCTGCCACGACATGCTCTTCGCCATTGCCGTGCAGGCGTTCGAGCAATTGATGCAAGGCGTTGAAGCGCGTGGTGATGCCCATGAACTCACTGTTCAAACGACTCAGACGACCGTTGCGCCGGCGCATGTGCGGGTCTTCGAACACGGTCACGCTGCGCAGCCCTTCCAGGCCGACGGCTTCAGCAATGAAGCGCACGTTGCTGGCTTCGAACGCCTCTGCTTTGCTGCGCCCGCGCAAGCCGTCGGTGACGAAGAGCGCGAACACACCGAAGCGCTGATACAAGGCGTTGCGCATCGCCGCACTGGCGGTCTGCGGCAGGATCGCCGCGCTGATCAGCGTCGAACAGAGAATGCCCAGCGAGATCTCCAGCACCCGCCACACCGCCGCCATAAAGGCGCCGTCCGGGTGCGCCAGCGCCGGCAGACCGACCATCGCTGCGGTGTAACCGGCGAGAACAAAACCATACGCGCGAAAGTTGCGGCAACGTGCGGCACCGGCTGAGCAGATGCCGACCCAGATCGCCAGCGAGCCGAGAAACAGCTCCGTGTTTTGCGCGAACAAAGCGATCAGCGTGACCATCATCGCCGACCCGGCCAGCGTGCCGAGCAAGCGATAGAAACTCTTGGCGAACACCTGGCCGCTCTGCGGCTGCATGACGATAAACACCGTGATCATCGCCGTGCGCGGTTGCGGCAATTCCAGACGCATCGCCAGCCATAAGGTGAGAAACGCGGCGAGCAACACCTTGAAGATATACACCCAGGTCACGCCATCGCTGCGTGCCCAGTCGAAAAAACCGCGACGCCATTCCAGGGAGTGGAGCCAGCGCAGGGGGGCGGGCAAGGAGGTCATTGGAAATACTCAGGCATGCAATGCGGACTCGAAACCTGTGGGAGCGAGCCTGCTCGCGAAAGCGCAGTCCCAGGCAACATGTTCATTGACTGATACGCCCCCTTCGCGAGCAGGCTCGCTCCCACAATGGATGCTGTGTTCAACGCAGGAGCGCCGGGGTTTTCGGGGCCTGGGTCTGCTCGGCTGTCGGCACGTCATTGCCCGCACCGAGGCCTCCACCCAAGGCAGTCACCAGCTCGGCATGCGCACTCAACCGCGCGGCCTGCACTTGCTGCTGAACCTGCTGTTGCTTGAACAACAAGGTCTGCGCATTGAGCACATTGAGGTAATCGGTGAGGCCGCGTTGATAAGCGATCATCGCGATGTCGTAGGTTTTCTGTGCTGCGGCCACGGACTCGGCGGCGAAGTCCTGCTGCTTGTCCATCGACTCGCGGCGGATCAACTGATCGGAAATGTTCTTCAGCGCGTTGATCAGGGTCTGGTTGTAGTGCGCCACGGCGATGTCATAACCGGCCGCCGCTTCGCCCAATTCACCACGCAGTCGGCCGCCGTCGAAGATCGGCAACGAGATCGCCGGGCCGACGTTGTAGTTGAGTTTCTTGCCGGTCAGAAACTCCAGCGCGCCGCCGCCCGTGGCCATGTAGCCGAGGCTGCCGACCAGATCGACGTTGGGGTAGAAACCGCCGTGGGCAACATCCATGCCACGCGCCTGCGCCGCCACTTGCCAGCGACTGGCGACCACGTCCGGACGCTGGCCGAGCAGTTCGGCGGGCAATGCCGAGGGCAACTTCAACGGCGCCGCGAGGGACAGCGTCGGCCGCTGCAGTTGCGCCGCAGCGCCCGGCCCTTTGCCGGCCAGCGCGGCAATCTGGTTGCGGCTCAGGGCGATTTCCTCGTCCAGCGCATCGAGTTGGCGATGGGTTTCGGGCAGCGGCGCTTCGGCCTGGCTGACTTCGAAATGCGTGCCGATACCGCCGCTGAGGCGTTTCTGCGCCAGATCGAGAATCTGCTGTTGCTGCTGGAGCATCGCCGCGACGATGTCGCGCTGGGCGTAATGCAGCGACAACTCGATGTAGGCGCGGACCAGATTGCTCTGCAGTTCCAGCTGCGCCAGTCGCGCCTCGGCCACGCTCACATGGGCCAGATCCACCGCGCGTTCACTGGCATTGCGCTCGCGGCCCCAGAGGTCGAGGGCGTAGCTGAAGCCGAGCGCGGCGTTGTTGTCCCATGTGGTGGTATTGGCCAGTTCGCCGGGGCCGTAGAACTGATCGGTCGGCCAGTTGTGTCGCTTGAGGGTCGACTCGCCATTGATCTGCAACGCCTCGGCCGCTTCGGCAACACCGGCCATGGCCTTGGCCTGACGCACCCGCGCAGCGGCCGTGGCCATGCTCGGGCTGCCTTGCACGGCGAGGTCGATCCAGCGATCAAGTTGCGCATCACCAAACGCCTGCCACCATTGGGCGCTGGGCCAGTGGGCGTCTTTGGCGGCCTCGGCAATGGCCGCGTCGGTGGCCAGTGAATCGGCCGCGAGTGCCTCGCCGTGAGGGGCAATGCCTTGGGTAGAGATGCAGCCGCCGAGAGCCAGGGTTAAAGCCAGAACACTGAGCGGCAAAAGCGCTCTGTTGATGCGACGCGGCACAGCTGCGAATTCCTGAGAAAGGGATAGATCGAGGACCGTGTAGGAGCTGCCGCAGGCTGAGATCTTTTGATCTTGATTCCCTTAAAACAAAATCAAAAGATCGCAGCCTTCGGCAGCTCCTACAGGGATCGGCGCAATTCTATGGAGCTGCCTCTGCGGCGATAAGCTGGGATTTCTGTGAATCTTTGTTACGGTTAACGAGATAATCCCTTGGTCGGGGGTCTCAGCCCCTGAAACTTCGTGTCACAATTTGCCATCTCCCTTGAGAGCACCCCATGGACACTTTGCAAAACATGCGCGCCTTCAGTTGTGTTGCCGAAGCGGGCAGCTTCACCGCCGCCGCCGTGCAACTGGACACCACCACCGCCAACGTCTCGCGCGCGGTCTCCAACCTCGAAGCCCATCTGCAAACCCGTCTGCTCAATCGCACAACCCGGCGCATCGCCCTGACCGAAGCCGGCAAGCGCTACCTGCTGCGCTGCGAACAGATCCTCGCCTACGTCGAAGAAGCCGAAGCGGAAGCCAGCGACGCCCACGCGCGCCCGGCCGGCCAGCTGAAAGTGCACACCATGACCGGCATCGGTCAGCACTTCGTCATCGACGCCATCGCCCGCTACCGCAAGACCCACCCCGACGTGACCTTCGACCTGACCCTGGCCAACCGCGTGCCGGACCTGCTCGACGAGGGCTACGACGTGTCCATCGTGCTGGCCAGCGAACTGCCCGACTCGGGCTTCGTTTCGCAGCGCCTGGGCATCACCTACAGCATCGTCTGCGCCTCGCCGGCGTACGTGAAAGCCAACGGCGCCGCACAGAAACCCAGCGATCTGCTCAACCACGCCTGCCTGCGCCTGGTCAGCCCGGTGATCCCCCTGGAGAAATGGGCCTTCGACGGCCCGGACGGCCAGGAAACGGTCACCATCAACAGCTCACCATTTCTGGTGAACTCCGCCGACGCCATGAAAACCGCCATCACCAGCGGCATGGGCGTCGGCGTGCTGCCGGTCTACGCCGCCATCGAAGGCCTGCGCAACGGCACTCTGGTGCGCGTGATGCCGAACTACCGCTCGCAGGAACTCAACCTCTACGCGATCTACCCGTCGCGGCAGTACCTGGATGCCAAGATCAAAACCTGGGTGGAGTACTTGCGTGGGTCGTTGCCGGAGATATTGGCGGCGCATCAGGCGGAATTGGTCGCGTATGAGTTGAGCGGGAGTCTGGCTGGCGCGCGCGTCGCCACCTGACTTTAAACACCGCTGACTTCGTGTAGGAGCTGACGAGTGCAACGAGGCTGCGATCTTTGGATCTTGCTGTTTAAAAATCAAAAAATCGCAGCCTACGACAGCTCCTACATCGCGGTGTTTACGGGGAAGTTTCCGACAGGTTTTGCAGGTTGTCCGTCGGAAGTGCGCTGGCTAGGATTTGGCGGTTGCTGACGAATCAGCGACCGGGTCTGGAAAACCCGCAGGATCACAGCGCATGACATAATGCCGCGCTCTTTCAGCGCCGGTATTCAGTTATGGCGGCTGTACGTGGGAGACCTTCGGGTCTGCCGGGTTTGATCCTTTGCCGGTTTTTCCAGTCCGCGTACAGCTGCCACCCCTTTCGCCTGGAAAACGAAAAATGGCAGCTCCATAAATCCAAAAGGATCTTTGCCATGTTCAAACCCACACCCAATCCCCCCGAATCCGCAAGCACCTCACCCTACCAATCCCCCGACTCAACGAAACTCCACGACGCCGCCGAGCGTGCGCTGGATCACTACCTCAAACCGTCCGCCAGCGCGCAGCAAAACCACAAACCCAGCACCATGTTCCAGGTCGCCCCGGACCAGGACAACGAAAGCCTGCTGGCCCACGCCTGCGAATCCCTCGCCTCGGCCAGCATCATGAGCAGCGACATCGCCGCCCACGTCGACAGCCCACAGCGGCACACGATATTGGCCATCCAGCAGGTGATCATGCTGGCGGAACTGGCGGTGAACCGGGTGCTGGATAACTACGAAATCCATCAGCCCCCGTCACACAATTGAACCTCTGTGGGAGCGAGCCTGCTCGCGAAGGCTTCGGCACATTCAACATTCGGGTGTCAGATAAACCGCTTTCGCGAGCAGGCTCGCTCCCACAATTCTGGATCGTGTACATCAGCAAGATAGGAGTCGGCTGTCAGGCCGCCTTCGCTGGCAAGCCAGCTCCCACAGGGACGGGGTGAATCTGGCAGAGATGGGTTGGCAGTGGAGACGCTTTCGCGAGCAGGCTCGCTCCCACAGTTGGAATGCGTACACCAGTGAGAAACAGGTCGGCTGTCAGGCCGTTTTCGCTGGCAAACCAGCTCCCACAGAAAAGCAAAAGCAAGATCAAAAGATCGCAGCCTTCGGCAGCTCCTACCGTTGGATCGCGTGAATTCGATAGTAATTTGTTGACTAGCGGGCCGCCTTCGCGAGCAGGCTCGCACAGAAACGCAAAGCAGCGCAGCTGCCCGCGGCGCAGCCGCCCCACTCAACAATGAGCGCAAGCTCGAGTGCTCTTGATCTTGATCCACCGGCGACGTCGGAAGGCTGAGCGGAGGGATTGATCCGGGCGTGGGAGCGCAGCGACCGTTCGACGAAGTCGAACACAGCGAGTGTAGGTGCAGCGAAGCAAACCGGAGCCGCTGCGCCCGGATCGATCCCGCAGCGAAGGAACCCGAGCCTGCGAGGGCCGAACGCAGGAGCTAGCGTTTTTTGCTTACTTTTTTTGGCGCTTGTAAAAAAGTAAGTCGCCGTAAGGGCGAAACCGCCAGCCGCAACACCCGCAAAAACGGATATACACCCAAACCACCCAAGGCATGGCCGGCCCAGAGGCCGCCAAGACAACCCGAGCGAGAAAATGTTAGCGTGCTTGCAATCAAGCCCCGACGAGCCCAAGCCCAATGAAAAAAACAGTCCTGGCCTTCAGCCGCATCACCCCGCCCATGATCGAACGCCTGCAAGAAGAATTCGACGTCATCGTCCCCAACCCCAAGACCGGTGATATCAACGCCCAGTTCAACGAAGCCCTGCCCCAGGCCCACGGCCTCATCGGCGTCGGCCGCAAACTCGGCCGCGCACAACTGCAAAGCGCAACAAAACTCGAAGTGGTCTCGAGCGTCTCGGTCGGCTACGACAACTACGACCTCGACTACTTCAACGAACGCGGGATCATGCTCACCAACACCCCCGACGTGCTCACCGAAAGCACCGCCGACCTCGCCTTCGCCCTGATCATGAGCAGCGCCCGCCGCGTCGCCGAACTCGACGCCTGGACCAAGGCCGGGCTATGGCAGGCCAGCGTCGGCGCCCCGCTGTTTGGTAGTGATGTGCACGGCAAGACCCTCGGCATCGTCGGCATGGGCAACATCGGCGCCGCTGTCGCCCGGCGCGGGCGCTTCGGCTTCAACATGCCGATCATCTACAGCGGCAACAGCCGCAAGACCGAACTGGAACAGGAGCTCGGCGCGCAGTTCCGCAGCTTGGATGAACTGCTGGCCGAAGCCGATTTTGTCTGCCTGGTAGTGCCGTTGAGCGACAAGACCCGCCACCTGATCAGCCATCGCGAACTGGCGCTGATGAAGCCGAGCGCTATTCTGGTCAACATCTCGCGCGGCCCGGTGGTCGACGAACCGGCACTGATCGAAGCCCTGCAAAACAACCGCATCCGCGGCGCCGGGCTGGACGTCTACGAAAAAGAACCGCTGGCCGAATCGCCGCTGTTCCAGTTGAAAAACGCCGTGACCCTGCCGCACATCGGCTCGGCCACCACCGAGACCCGCGAAGCCATGGCCAACCGCGCCCTGGCCAACCTGCGCAGCGCCCTGCTCGGCGAACGGCCGCAGGATCTGGTCAACCCGCAAGTCTGGCGCGGCTGAAAAAAAGGGCCGGCGCAACATGGCGCCGGCCTTCACCTTACATAACTTGCAACCGAACAAAAACGCCAGACCAAGTAACAGCAATATAAGCTCTCGCAACTTATCAACTTATTGATTAATTGCCATGGAGAGCCAACCCCGTGAACACCCTGACCACCGACAAACTCATTCGTTTCAGCAAAGTCATCTTGATGGCTTATATAAGTTTCTTTGGCCTGCTGGTGATGATCCATAACTTCACTGACTATGAGTCCAACTACACTTACGTTGCACATATCCTGAGCATGGACACCACCAACGCCAGCGAAAACATCATGTACCGCGCGATCGATTCGCCGATGATCCATCACCGGATCTACTGGTTCATCATCACTATGGAAGTCACCTATACCGTGCTTTGCCTGATCGGTACTTACCAGTTGTATCGCTACATCGATGCATCGCCAGCGGCATTTCATGAAGCCAAGAAGTTTTCAATCATGGGCATATTGGTCGCCATCTTCATCTACTACGTATGCCTGCAAACGGTCGGCGTCGAGTGGTTCGACATGGACACTTCGCAATCCTGGAATGCCAAGGACTGGGCGCGACATATTGTCGACTTCATCTTCCCGGTAATGATCTACATCACTTTGAAAGTTGAGCGCTGAGTATCAGCGCTCGCTTTATCAAGCCAACTTCCCTTGACCTGCAGACAACAGCACTTTCGGTTTACGAAACACCAGCACGTTGCCCAACATCACCAACACCAGCCCGACCAGCGCCGGTGCGGTCCATTGATAACCTTCGGCAAACGCCGACACGTTCAACGCCACCACCGGGAACAGCACCGTGCAATAAGCCGCTCGCTCCGGGCCCATGCGCCCGACCAGCGTCAGGTACGCGGTGAAGCCGATCACCGAGCCGGGAATCACCAGATACAACAGTGCCCCGACATAACGCGGCGACCAATCCATGTCGAAGGGTATGCCCTTGATCAGACACCACACCGTCAGCATCGCCGCGCCGTAGGCCATGCCCCAGGCGTTGGTGGTCAGCGGTCTGAGGCCGGCCTTCTGTTGCAGGCTCGAAAGCATATTCCCCGCTGAAAAACACAAGGTGCCACACAACGCCAGACCCAGCCCCAGCAGGGTTCGCGGACTGGCCTGATGCCCGGCCAGTTCCGGCCAGAACAACAGCCCCAGACCGAACAGCCCCAGCGCACCGCCCATCAGCACATTGCGGGCAATGCGCTGGCCGAAAAACACCCGCGCGTTCAGCGCGTTCCACAACGTCGCCGTAGAAAACACCACCGCCACCAGACCGCTGGGAATCCACTGACTGGCGGTCAGAAAACACATGAAGTTCACGCAGAACAGACATAACCCTTGAGCCACACAAATCAAATGCCCACGGCGGTTCATCGGTTGCAGACGCCGGCTGAGCAGCAAGAGGGCAAACAACACCAGCGCAGCCAGGCCGAAGCGATAGACAATCGACACCGGAATTTCGACCACGCCCAATTGCCATTTCAAGGCAATCCAGGTGGTGCCCCAGATCAGCACGGTCAGCAGGTACAACGACAGGTTCATGGCCAACACTCCTTAAACAGGCCTTGAGTGTCTGCCTCGGGCAGCCTTCGACGCTTGCACAATCTTGCGCTTTTGTCTGGCGGCAGGCTGGCAGGGCGGCGTCTACGGAGTAGGATGCAAAGCGTTGGAGAGAACCGAACATGGCCGCAATCGACACCCTGCAAGTCTTTCAAGCCCTCAACCGCTCGCCGAATGCACGCCTTGTGCACAGCGCCGAGCTCGGTGACGGCATGTCTGCGGCTTTGTGGACCAACCACCACGATGCCCAGGAATACGAAGCGCCAAGTCATCACACGCTGTCCTGCTACGTCGCCGGCGGCACCGGCACATTCCGTCGTGGCCAGCCGGGCCGCAAGGGCGGGCCGGACAAGCTGTGCATCCTGCCGGCCGACCATGAATCGGGCTGGGTGATCAATGGCGACATCCGCTTGGCGCACCTGTATTTCAGCGCCGAACAATTCGCCCTCGGTTGCGTCACTTTGCTCGATCGCGAACCGCGCGAGATGCAATTACGCGAGCAGACCTTTCTCGAAGATCCGCAGCAGGCGCAGCGCTTTCGGCAATTGCTGAACCTGAACTGGCAAGAGCCGGCCGAGCGCTTGCTGACCAGCAGCCTCGCCCATGAATTGATCAGCCACACCTTGCTCAGCCAGGTCGGTGCGCGACACGGCTTGCGCTTGAAGGGCGGGCTGGCGCCACATCAGCGCCGACAACTGGTGGAGTTCATCGACAACCAGTTGAGTGAAGCCATCAGCCTCGGGCAACTGGCCGGGCTGTGTGCACTATCGGAATATCACTTTGCGCGGATGTTTCGCCTGAGCTTCGGCCTGCCGCCGCATCAATATGTGCTGGCACGGCGCTTGAGCCGGGCGCGGGAATTGTTGCGCGGCACGGCGCTGCCCTTGGGGGAGATTGCGCTGGCGTGCGGGTTTGCCAGTGCGAGCCATTTTACCAATCGGTTCAGGCAGGTTTTAGGTGGGACGCCGGGCGAGTATCGGCAGGCGTTTTTGCGTTGAGCCCTTTTCCCCTCACCCCAGCCCTCTCCCAGAGGGAGAGGGGGCCGACCGAGTTGTCTTGCACTGTACGTCGACCTGAAACACCGAATCGATTATGGATTCAAAGCAACACATTCAAGTCGGTGTACCTCTGGAATATCCCACGGTCAGCCCCCTCTCCCAGAGGGAGAGGGGGCCTACCGAGTTGTCTTGCACTGTACGTCGACCTGAAACACCGAATCGATTATGGATTCAAAGCAACACATTCAAGTCGGTGTACCTCTGGAATATCCC